>NZ_JACJOD010000013.1:0-300000 GCF_014695385.1 Trichocoleus sp. FACHB-46
GCGGAGGACCCTGAATTTGAGACGTTCTACACGAAGAACATCTTGCTGAACGAGGGCATCCGCGCTTGGATGGCACCTCAAGATCAGCCACACGAAAACTTTGTCTTCCCTGAAGAAGTACTACCTCGTGGTAATGCTCTGTAATTGTGTTTCTGAATGCTAGCTGAGCCGTTTTTGGTCTAGCTAAACCGAAGCCCTTATCTTTAATTAGATAAGGGCTTTTTTGTAGACACACATCTCTGAATTCGTGTGTTATCTTAGCTAAAGGTGAATGCACCCAGAGCTTTAAGCTCTGCCTTCTAAGAATTAATCCGCTTAGGGACCAAAGGAGGTGATGCCCATGCAAGATAGTAGTAAATGCCTGGGTCGTCAGGTTGAAGTTAGCCGGCTGCGTGCCGGGGCTGTTCTCTAACAGTTAGCCACAGTTGATCTAGTCTCTAGAAAAACTGAGTAACTTTAAGTTACTAGGCTGACAGGGAGTCCCTCCCGGCAGTCTGGTTTCAATCTGAAGACCCGCTACACCGCTCTCAGTCTACGGCTGCAATGAGTTTCTCAAAGCGCCTACCTAGTGAGAGCGGATAGTTTTTTAAATGGTTATTTAATTTCTTAGATCTAAGTTTTTGCGATCGCAGCTTAGTATTGCAAAGTTCGGAACCCCAGCGACACATCAACCCAACTTTGCTGAAGTAAATCTTTTGTCTAACTTGTCTAAAATCTTAGAGCGGTTTTATTGAAAACCATCAGATTTCTCATTACGAGGAGTTAGGTATGGCTCCACTACTAAGCCAAGCAGAGATTCAAGCACAGGCTCATCTACTTTCTGGTTGGGCCGTTGAGGGAAAAACTCTTCAGTCTGTTCGTAAGTTCAAAAATTTCGTTGAGGCGATCGCTTTTGTCAATAAATTGGTTGAGCCTGCTGAAACAGCGGGTCATCATCCAGACCTGGAAATCTCCTACAACAAAGTCATAATCACCCTAACAACTCATGACTCAGGTGGACTGACTCAGAAGGATTTTGATCTAGCTCAACAGATTTCTCACATTTAATCTACCGTCTTAACTGCTTATATTTTTTAGTAGTAATTCATAGCAGCCTAGGCGTCTTTCCATATCAAGTTAGGAAATCTTCAAAAGTTCTCGACAATTTTCGGCTGATAAAGTTAACGTTGAATTGAAGAATCCGCTGGTTTTTGCTAAAACTGTAAGCTAAGACACACGATCGTGGTCCTTGTTCAACCATTTTGAGAGATCTGGTAGATCTAATTTCAAAATACTTGGGAACAATTACGAAACGTCGTGAGTCTCTATCGTAGACTAGTAGATAGATGGCTTAGCTTAGTCGTCCTACAGCAGGTGTGAGGAGAACAAAAAGAATGTCAAAGATTCTGTGGAAATCATTATTGGTTAGCCCTGCTCTCTTGGGTACCGTTTTAGCAGTTTCTTCAGGTGCGATCGCCGCAGAAGCTGGAGTAGTTGCTGAAGCAGCTCAACCCCAAGTTACAGCAGCTCAAGATTTGGCTCCCGTAGCTGTTTCTGCTCAGCCAGCAGCTCCAGAAGCAGAAGTAAGCCCCGTTTTTGCGACTGTTCCTAGCCAAGCGCAAGCGCCTACTCAGATTGCGCAAGTTCCAGCCAACACTTCTTCCCTCGATCAAGTTAACAAGTACACCAACGAGGGCAAACAGAATTCTGTTGCTCAAGTTACCTCTGTTTCTCAACTATCTGACGTTCAACCTACCGATTGGGCTTTCCAAGCACTGCAATCCTTGGTTGAGCGGTATGGCTGTATTGCTGGTTATCCCGATGGTACCTACCGTGGCAACCGGGCAATGACTCGTTATGAGTTTGCAGCTGGTCTAAATTCCTGCATGGACCGCGTTAACGAACTCATTGCGGCTGGTACTGCTGACCTAGTTACCAAGGAAGACCTAGCTACCCTACAACGCCTGCAAGAAGAGTTCTCTGCTGAACTAGCTACACTCCGGGGCCGTGTAGATGCTCTAGAAGCTCGCACAGCTGAATTGGAGGCTAATCAGTTCTCCACCACTACTAAGCTAGTTGGTGAAGCAATCTTTGCGGTTACTGATGAGTTCAACCAAAGTGTTTCCAACAACCCTGTTCTGCAAGATCGGGTTCGTCTTGACTTGCAAAGCAGCTTCACGGGTAGAGATGTCCTCCACACCCGTCTTGCTGCTGGTAATGCGACTGGCTTCTCATCAGATTTGGATACCAATGGGCTTGTTGAGGCTGTAACAGCTGAGGGAACACAGCAGTTTAACATCGGTAACACTGGCAACAATGACATCGTTCTAGACTGGCTGTCTTACTACTTCCCTCTAGGAGACAATATCAATGTCTACCTAGCAGGTACGGGTGGAATTCACAGTGACTATGTTTACAGCACTACCAATCCCTACTTAGAAGACTATGACGGCGGTAATGGTGCGCTCTCTGCCTTTGGTCAAGAAAGCCCCATCTACCGGATTGGTGGAGGAGCAGGTGTCGGTATCAACACCAAATTTGGTGATGCTATCGCTCTTAGCCTTGGCTACCTAGGTGGTCCTGATGCTGCTAACCCCTCTGAGAAGAACGGCTTGTTCGATGGTAACTATGCTGCTCTGGGTCAGTTAACCTTCTCCCCTGGCGACAATCTGGAGTTGGGCTTAACCTATGTTCACGGTTATCACAACACCGGAACACCTATTTTCAACTTGGGTAGCGCTACCCAAACCGTCACAGGTAATGCCCTGGCAAACGGTGGTGGATCTGATGGTGGCCCCAGAGTTACCAACTCCTATGGTGCGCAAGCCTCGTTTAAGGTTAGTAATGCCTTGGCTATCAACGGCTTCTTCGGTTACACCAATGTGATCAACCTACAGGAAAATAGCCGTGATGTTTGGTACTACGGTTTAGGTTTGGCTCTGCCTGACTTTGGTAAGAAGGGCAACCTCCTCGGCCTAGTTGCTGGTGTTGAACCTTACTTGGGTAGCAAGAACAATGATGTCGAAGATGACACCTCCCTGCACCTAGAAGGTTTCTACAAGTACCAGTTGAATGACAACATCTCCGTTACCCCAGGTGTAATCTGGATTACAGCTCCTGGTCAAAACGAAGCTAACGATGACATCCTCATCGGTACTGTAAGAACCACTTTCAAGTTCTAAGCCGAAGAAGAGAAGTTTTCATTCTCTTAATCAGCTAATGATTAGCCCCACCGCCTAGTGGGGCTTTTTTTATGTCTTCTTCCAAACTTTACTAATCTACCTTTAGTGGTAGAGTACTTAGATAGGCTACTTAGATTAAGTGGTCTCTAAGTGTGGATGTGCTTTAAAGAACATAAAAATCAATCTAAGAGTGCTAATTTTGCTCTTAGAGTTCTGCTTGGTCTACTGAGACCGTTCTAATTTGGTGTGAGGACGTGGAAGTTGATGTCTAAAATTTTCTGGAATTCTTTATTGATTGCTCCAGCAGTTTTGGGTGCTACCTTGGTCGCTTCTGTTTCTGCGATCGCTTCTGAAGCACCGACTGCCCCTACCTCTGTATCTTCTCTGGATCAACCCATCGCTGTAGAAACCAGCGATAACGGGCTGGCTCAGGTTACTTCAGTATCTCAGCTCTCTGACGTCCAACCTACTGATTGGGCTTTCCAAGCATTGCAATCCTTGGTTGAGCGGTATGGCTGTATCGCTGGCTATCCTGATGGCACCTATCGGGGTAATCGCGCCCTGACTCGTTATGAGTTTGCAGCTGGTGTTAATTCTTGCTTAGACCGGATCAATGAATTGATTGCGGCAGGTACCGCTGACCTGGTTAGCAAAGAAGATTTAGCGACTCTACAGCGGTTGCAAGAGGAGTTCTCTGCTGAACTCGCTACGTTGCGCGGTCGGGTAGATGCATTGGAAGCTCGCACGGCTGAACTAGAAGCGAACCAGTTCTCCACCACTACCAAGCTCACTGGAGAAGCTATTTTCGCTGTCACCAATGCTTTTGGTGATCAAGGGCCAGGTGGTGCAGAGCTAGATGACGAAACTGCTCTGAGCGATCGCGTTCGTCTCAATCTAGATACCAGCTTCACCGGTAAGGATCGCCTAAGAACTCGTTTGCAAGCAGTCAACGTGCCCGAATACGGCACTGATAGAACTGGCACCAACATGACCCGTTTGGGCTTTGATGGTGAAGGCGAAAATGACGTTAACATTCAAAAGTTGTTCTACCGCTTCCCTCTAGGAGACAACACGAACGTTATTCTTGACGCTACAGGTGCTGAGTTCTATGAGAACATCGACACCATTAACCCCCTGTTTACCAGCAGTGGTAGTGGTTCGATCTCTCGGTTTGGGCGCTTCAACCCAATTTACCGCCAAGGGTCGGGTGGAGCAGGTCTTACTGTAAACACTGGTTTTGGCAAAGCAGTCTCTGTATCACTAGGTTACCTAGCAGATAATCCTCAAACTCCTAGTGAAAAGGCAGGATTATTTGACGGTCCTAATGCAGCATTGGCTCAAGTTGCGTTCCGTCCTTTTGAGGCCCTGAGTTTAGGCTTTACGTATGTTCGGGCCTACGACCCAGGATTTGGAGTCGAACTTGATGAA
This sequence comes from Trichocoleus sp. FACHB-46, assembly GCF_014695385.1. Lineage (NCBI taxonomy): Bacteria > Bacillati > Cyanobacteriota > Cyanophyceae > Leptolyngbyales > Trichocoleusaceae > Trichocoleus > Trichocoleus sp. FACHB-46. The sequence continues at coordinate 4,590 of NZ_JACJOD010000013.1, forward strand.
AACGGTGAGCTGGTACCACTAGTTAACGTCACTTCTTCAACAGGTAGCCGCCTTGCGAGAAGACCTTTTGGTAACGTTGCCACCGCAACTGACAACTTTGGCGTTGAAGCTAACTTCCGTCTTGGTTCTAAAATCTCTCTAGGGGGTTGGGTTGGCTACACTGAAGCTCATGCCCAAGCTGGTGCGCTTGAGGGTAGCGATGCAGAAATCTGGAACTGGGCAGCGAATGTAGGTTTCACTGACTTAGGTAAAGAAGGGTCACTGCTTGGTGTCATTGTTGGTATGCCACCTAAGCTAACCGATGTTGATGGCAATCGCGCTGACGATGCCGATACCTCTCTCCATCTAGAGGCGCTGTATCGTTATCCTGTCAACGACAATATCGACATCACTCCTGGTTTGCTTGTGATCTTTAATCCTGAGCATAACGATGCTAACGATACCATCTACGTTGGTACGCTTCGGACTACCTTTAAGTTCTAGTAATTCCTGGGTAGGCTGAAATTGTTTTGAGTGGCCTCGCTGATATGCGGGGCCTTTTTATTGCAATTACTTAAACCTCTAAACCCCAGTGGAGAACCGGGGTATAATGTAAGGATATTAAGCCTTGTTAGTTGCTCTCTATTCCTACTTTGCTTGTGGAACTCTCGTGTAAAAGTGAATATGCCTTGCTAGCTTTATTGGAACTAGCAGCTCATTACGGTAGTAGTGAGCCTTTACAGATTCGGCAGATTGCAGCTCAGCAAAACATTCCTGATCGCTACCTGGAACAATTGCTAGCAACCCTTAGACGTTGTGGCCTAGTTCGCAGTCAAAGAGGAGCCAAGGGAGGTTACTTACTGGCTCGTGAACCTTGGAAGATTACACTTTTAGAAGCCTTAAACTGCATTGAAGGGCTGGACACTCAACCAATGGAGAATGGTTCTACAACCAAAACCGTGGAAAGTTCAGTCATCTGGGACATTTGGCAAGAATCGCGACAGGCTGCTGACGCTGTGCTCCACGGCTATACCCTTCAAGACCTAGCGGAACGGCGAGATTCGCGGCAGCAATTGGACATTATGTATTACATCTAAAACTCTACAGAAGCTCTTGTTGCTTACTTCAGGCAATAAGGCCAAAAGCTTAATTCAAGCTTTAGTCAAGAATATTGCTTTGCTGAGTTATCCAGGTTAGCACTGCTAATATTTGCTCTTTCTACTTCAGTTCTTTAGTCCACTCCTACGTCAACCTCAGAGTTAAGCCATGCGTATCGCTCATGATGTTACAGAATTGGTTGGTCACACTCCTCTCGTGCAGCTCAACCGTGTTCCTCAAGCCGAGGGATGCCTAGCTCGCATTGTGGTCAAAATGGAGGGCATGAACCCGGCGTCGTCTGTGAAAGATCGGATTGGCGTCAATATGATCAATGCAGCAGAACGGGAAGGATTGATTACACCGGGCAAAACTATTTTAGTTGAGCCAACTTCGGGAAATACGGGTATTGCTTTGGCGATGGTAGCCGCCGCTAAAGGATATCGCTTGGTTTTGACCATGCCAGAAACCATGAGTTCGGAGCGACGAGCCATGCTGCGAGCCTATGGAGCGGAATTAGAACTGACGCCTGGTATTGAAGGGATGGGCGGTTGTATTCGCCGAGCGCAACAGATTGTTGACTCTACACCCAATGCCTATATGTTGCAGCAGTTCCGCAATCCTGCGAATCCTCAAATTCACCGGGAAACCACCGCAGAAGAAATTTGGCAGGACACGGATGGCGAAGTAGATTTCCTAGTGTCTGGGATCGGTACGGGGGGTACTTTGACTGGTGTCGCAGAAGTGATTAAACAGCGCAAACCTAGTTTTAAGGCGATCGCGGTGGAACCAGTTAACAGTGCTATTTTGTCTGGAGGCAAACCAGGTCCACACAAAATTCAGGGTATTGGGGCTGGCTTTGTACCTCAAGTCCTCAAAGTTGACTTGATCGATGAAGTGATTGCCGTTGCTGATGAGGATGCGATCGCTTATGGTCGCCGTTTAGCTCGCGAAGAAGGTTTGTTATCAGGAATTTCGAGTGGAGCGGCCCTCTACGCAGCAATTCAGATTGGTAAGCGACCGGAAAATGCAGGACGCTTAATCGTCATGGTGCAACCGAGCTTTGGAGAGCGGTATTTGAGCACACCCCTGTTCCAAGACTTGGAACCCAGTCTCTCGACAGCAGCTACTTAAGCTGTTTTTTGGCTCCAGTTACATCCCAAGCAATGTAGGGCTGCAAGCTAAAATAGCCCTATGGGAAATTCCAATCACTACGACACGCTGGATATTCCTCAGGCGGCGACTCAGGTAGAAATTAAGCAAGCCTATCGCCGCCTAGCGAAGCAATTTCATCCAGATAGTAATCGGGCTGTCACTGACCACGAGCAGATTAGTCGGATCAACGCCGCTTATGAAGTTCTTAGCGATCCGCAGCGTCGTCAGTCTTATGATCAAGAGCTGGCTCATCGGTTATACGGCACCAGATTTGACACGGAGGGAATGTCTCCTGGCGATCGCCAAAGACGAGCTGCCGAAGTGCAGAAGCGTTATCGAGAACAGTACCCTACTGGTCAAGCAGCGGATGAACACCTACAGCTATGGCTGAATCAAGTTTATACACCTGTGAATCGACTGCTATCTCGAATTCTCAGAGCCTTAGCTGAAGAAATAGATGAGCTATCAGCTGATCCTTTTGATGATGAATTGATGGAAGGATTCCAAGAGTATTTGGAAGATTCCCATACTGATTTGAGCCAAGCTCAAAGAACTTTTCGCTCCATGCCCAATCCTCCTAACGTAGCGGGTGTAGCGGCTCATCTCTATCACTGCTTAAACCAGGTGAGTGACGGTTTAGAGGAGCTAGAGCGGTTTACATTCAATTACGACGACCACTACTTGCACACGGGGCAGGAGTTATTCAGAATTGCTACAGGGTTACGCCGAGAAGCTCAGGCTGCGATCAAGAACCTAGCTTGATGGAGCACCCACTAAAAAAGCCTGAAGCTGCACACTCCAGGCTCTGATTAAGTCGGCTCAAGATTGGTTAAACAATTTGTTGAAGTTCAGACTCTAACATACCGATCAACCTTTGATCTCCTAGATTTTTAGCAACTTGCAAGCGTCGCTCTAGGCTACGGTAAATATTTGTCCGATGCGTCTCTTCAACTTCCTTCAGTACCCGCTGTCGTACATTTTGCAGAGGGTTGACTTGGCTAGCAGCCGTTGCGGACTGAGATGCAATTAAATCCTCCACTTGCATTGGGCGATGAGTGGAATAGGCAATGCCTCGATACTTTAGGTCCAAAGGAGTTTGAGGCACGGGAATGTGCTTCGGATAAGGATATTGCAGCCGCAGGTTTTGTCCACGATATTTTCCTACGACATCTCCTTCCAACATTTGAAAGGTAGGTAGCTCAGACTCGTATTGAGCACCACGGTATGACAGTCTCATGCTTTTCGCCTCTAACTTCGTTGCTTAATGGGGTTAGGATGAGGCGCGTTCCTTCGGGATGGCTCCCTACTTCCGTCCCTCTCGATGGCGAAATAGCCAACTCAGCAATAAATGAGACACCAAGAGAGATGAACGTAACTATATTCTGTATCTTAATTTACAGACTAGGCACCAAATGTGATTCTTTAGCAAATTTTATTAATTATAAGTGTTGACCTGCCACTAGCCTTAGACATAGAGCAAGTTGGTATAACTAGAGACAATGTCGGTGGTAGCCATAGAGGCATGTGTCACCATGCCTCTGCTGAGTCTGGTTAGGGATTGGCTGCTCTGAGCACCTGAATCCAATCGAGTAAGAAAAGATTGCCAATTTTTTCTGCCAGTATCTGGGCTTCTTGATAGAAGTCTTTGGCCCAGTCTGACTGCTCCAATTCTGCCCAAATTGCCCCAATATTCGCCAAAGTTGTGATCTCGCCTGGGCGATCCTCTAATTCTCGATAGAGGATCAGGGCTCGATTGTAAAAATCCAAAGATCGCTGAGGTTGTTTCAGGTCTCGGTAGGCAAAGCCAATATTGTTGAGGGTGGTGGCTTGTCCTGGACGATCGCCTAGGGTTTCCCGAATTGCCAGGGCTTGGTGATAGAGATCTAAAGCTTGGTGTAACTGACCTGCATCGCGATAGGCAAAGCCAATGTTATTAAGTGTGGTAGCTTCGCCAAAGCGATCGCCCAAGTCTTGTCGAATCAGCAGAATTTGATTGTGAATCAGCAAAGCTCGCTGAGGCTCACCCAAATCGCTATAGACAGAGCCAATGTTGTTGAGGGCTGTCGCTTCTCCAGTGCGATCGCCTAATTCCTTTTGAATTAGGAGTGCTTGCTTGAAATATTGCAATGCTTTGCGGGGCTGACCCAAGTCACTGTAAATCAAGCCGACATTATTCAGCGTTGCTGCTTCTCCAGCGCGATCGCCCAACTCACGCCGGATCGGTAGGATTTGGTTGCATAACAGTAAAGCTTGCTTCGGCTGACCCAAGCGAATGTAAGCCAAGGCAATGCTGTTTAAGGTAACTGCCTCAACTCGGCGATCGCCCAATTCTCGAAAGATCGCAAGAGCTTGGTTGAAAAACTCTAAAGCTCGTTGGGGTTCTCCTAGCTGGCTATAAACAGAGCCAATATTGTTGAGCGTGGTCGCTTGGCCAAACAAAGGTAAAACCACGGTTTGCGGAAAACACTCTCCTTGGACTTCCAACTGGGGTTGGCCTAAGGCGCGTTGCAGCACTAAAGCTTGCTGAAGAAATTGCAAAGCTTGCTGCGGTTGCCACAACCGAATATGCGCTAACCCGACTTGATTCAGAGCGATCGCTTCCTTGGGCGTGTCACCCAAAGTTCTAGCTAATTCCAGGTTTTGCTCAGAGAGGGTTAGGTATTCCCGAAATTGATTTTTACCGTAGCAAGCGATCGCTTGGTTGCGGTGCTGTTCCCATGCCTGTACAGGACTTGAAGACTTCTCCATTAATGCGCTTCCAGGGGAGATTAGGTGAGCTGACATTACTGCCTTCAGCTTTGCCTGTCAGGGATGTAGAGGAGCGATGCAATAGTATGGCTGAGATTGAGGGCACTTTATAGTAAGTGACCCATTCCCGTAATTTTACATACTTAATGCAGCCTTTGAAGTGCCCTTTCAGTTTGGTGAAACCAGTGTCATCTATCTTAGGGTATAGGAGCAATTTAAAGCATCCGCATACGAAACATACTTTAGCTAGATTGACTAAAGTTTTAATAGTTATTTTGGTTTCGGATTAACAGCTGATTTATTTCTGACTTAATTTATCTCTGCGGTCTAGCCGCCGTTGACCGACCAGTGCGGCGGGTCGCCTAGCAGCTTATACACTCCATAAGAAGCTCCAACTTTCATCAAAGCGGGATTCTCGCCATCGCGAGGAGCAGCAATACTCACTAGTTGACCGCTGCTGTCTCTGATTTGCAGTGTCCCTTCCCAACTAATGAACCAATCGATCGCCAAGCCTTGCGTATGCAGCGATCGCAAAGCTACAGGGTTAGTACCAATTCCGTAGGCATCAATCATTTGCTGAGCCGCTTGCACAGAGCCAGCATTGGTGTAATGCACCCAGTCAATGTCTACCCCCAACATGGTGGTCACATCTTGAGGCCGAATTTGAGAGCGGCTAATTTTGGCAGCAAAATGCATCAGGTAAGCGCGCTCCGGGGGACGCAGCGTATTAGTAATCTCCATTTTTGCCCCTGCTGTTCGCAAGGCTTTCTCAAAGGCCTGAACTCGCTGTCGAAACGGGGAAGCTAAATCTTCAATGGAATTAGTTGCCAAGAAAAACTTCACCCAATGGGGACCACTTAAGCGAAAGCGCAACTTTTTGGCATAGTCATCAATCAAGGCGATCGCCGCATTGAGATCTGTCCCCAGTTTTTGCTGGGTCGTGGCTGCTAACCGCTGTTGCAAGTCATCGCGAAACCGGACATCCCTTTGTTTATAGACTTGGGCTAAGCCTTTGCTGCTCAAAGCTCCAAAATCGCCATCCACGGTGAGGGGAGGATTCAGTTGGGCGATCGCGTTGAGGCTCTTTTGCAAATCCTTGACCTCAGCTATGCCAAAGTTGAGGTAATCCAGCAGTAGAGAGGCAGAGAAATTCGGCACTTTAAATAACAGGCCTTGCTGGAGTGCTAGAGCATAAGTAACCTTGTCCACGACTCCTGTGACAGGCAGATTATTCTTTTGTTGATAGTTGCGAGTTGCTGTATCGGTTAGCCCGCCGAAGTCTTCATCTACTGCTCCGAGCGCAAACTGGGCTCCTTTGAGAAAGCTTTGCCAAGCCCCCACTGCTGGCCCTTCAGACCCATTCTGGAGTACAGGTAATCCTAAAGCAGCAATATTAAATGTCATAAATTTCACCGGACGCTAGGCAATCCAAAGGTTGTCATCTATAAATATGCGTTCAACTCTACTGCACTCCTTTGATAAAACTTCAGACGATTAAAAATTGATCACAAGCGATCGCGAATTCCCTAGAACGGCTCTACTTAATCAACCTCAAACTGAATAGGGCTTTTATGATCAAGGGAAGGAGTTCACTGGTTAACTTTGGGCATGCAACGCATTGTATTGATGGCTGGGTTTGAGTCTTTTAATGCGGACCTATACCGCAAAGCTGCTCAACTGGCGCAAGCTCGTTGTCCAGAGTTAGAGATTTGCGTATTTAGCGATCGCGACCTCACCACCCAATCAGAAGCGATCGCAGCCGCTCTCCAAGGAGCAGATGTCTTCTTTGGCAGCTTGCTGTTCGACTATGACCAAGTGTTGTGGTTGCGCGATCGCGTGCAGCAAATTCCGATTCGCTTGGTGTTTGAGTCAGCGCTGGAATTGATGAGCCTGACCAAGTTGGGCGACTTCGCCATTGGCGACAAGCCCAAAGGCATGCCCAAACCTGTCAAGTTCATTCTCGACAAATTTGGCAGCGGCAAGGAAGAAGACAAACTTGCAGGCTACCTCAGCTTTTTGAAAGTGGGGCCAAAACTCCTCAAATTCGTCCCGATCCAAAAAGTCCAAGACCTCCGCAACTGGCTGATCATCTACGGCTACTGGAATGCAGGCGGCCCAGAGAACGTAGCGTCGATGTTCTGGACGATCGCCGAAAAATATCTCGACTTAGCGATCGGTGAAATTCCTGCCCCGATCGAAACTCCGAATATGGGGCTGTTGCATCCTGACTATGCAGGTTATTTCGAGTCTCCCAAGCAATATCTAGATTGGTATCGCGATCGCGGATCTGTCCCTTCCGGTAAGGGTGGGTTTAGCACCGAATCTTCGGCTAGCAATCCTTTCTCTACAAAACCCGCCCCTACAAACGCTACTCTCCCCGTTGTAGGAATTCTCCTTTACCGCAAACACGTTGTCACCAAACAACCTTACATCCCGCAATTGATTCGCCACTTTGAGCAGGCAGGTTTAATTCCGCTGCCAATTTTCATCAATGGAGTAGAAGGGCATGTGGCGGTACGGGATTGGATGACGACGGCTTACGAGCAAGAACAGCGATCGCAAGGCAATACCGAAACGTTATCCCTCTCGAAAGAGGCTGTAGCAGTGGATGCGATCGTTTCTACAATTGGCTTCCCGTTAGTGGGTGGTCCTGCTGGCTCGATGGAAGCGGGCAGGCAAGTCGAGGTGGCGAAGCGGATTCTCAGTGCCAAAAATGTCCCCTATATCGTCGCGGCTCCCTTACTGATTCAAGATATTCATTCTTGGACGCGGCAGGGAATTGGTGGGCTGCAAAGTGTGGTGCTGTATTTCTTGCCAGAACTTGATGGTGCAATCGATCCGGTGCCACTTGGGGGTTTAGTCGGCGAAGATATTTATCTGATTCCCGAACGAGTCCAACGCCTGACCGGACGATTGAACCGCTGGATCGAACTGAGACGCACTCCGCCTAGCGATCGCAAACTAGCAATCATTCTCTATGGGTTCCCCCCTGGATATGGAGCTGTGGGAACGGCTGCTTTGTTGAATGTGCCGCGATCGCTGCTGAAATTCCTGCAAGCTTTGAAAGACCAAGGTTATACGGTCGGGGACTTGCCGGAAGATGGCGAGGAACTAATTCGTCAGGTCAAAGCCGCCGATGAAGTCTTTACTGATCAGGAGGATACTCCAACTACTTTGGTGAGCGATCGCCAACTAGAGAAATGGTTGGGCTTCCTAAAAACTAGCCGCATTGAGAAACAGTGGAAGTCGCTGACGGATAGCGGCATTAAAACCTGTGGCAATCAGTTCTGCTTAGGTGGCATTCAACTCGGCAATATTTGGATTGGGGTGCAACCACCACTCGGCATCCAAGGCGACCCCATGCGTCTGATGTTTGAGCGCGACCTCACTCCTCATCCCCAGTACGCCGCTTTCTACCAGTGGTTACAACACGACTTTCAAGCTAACGCGATCGTCCACTTCGGGATGCATGGCACCGTGGAGTGGCTACCAGGTTCGCCGCTGGGCAATACAGGCTATTCTTGGTCAGATATTCTGCTGGGCAACCTGCCCAATCTATATATATATGCAGCGAACAATCCGTCTGAGTCGATTTTGGCAAAGCGGCGGGGCTACGGCGTACTGATTTCTCATAATGTGCCACCGTATGGTCGCGCCGGACTCTACAAAGAATTGGTGACGCTACGGGACTTAATCGCCGAATATCGCGAAGACCCCACGAAAAACTACGTGCTCAAGGAAGCGATCCTGAAGAAGATTGCCGACACTGGTTTAGATGCGGATTGCCCTTGCGACGAAGCAAAGAAGCTGGGTATCTCCCTCACTCCAGAAAACGCCAAACTCTTCAGCGCTGAGGTGTTCAATCGCTACTTGCTGAAGCTGTACGAGTATCTGCAAGTTTTAGAAAACCGCCTCTTCTCCACGGGGCTGCATACGTTAGGAGCAGTGCCTAATGCCGAAATCGTAGAAGGCTACTTGAACGCTTACTTGGGCGAAGAATTGCCAGAACAGGCGATCGCTCAAGTTGCTACTGGTGCTGACCTCAAATCGCTGACCCAACAATTTGACCTCAACGGCAAAACTCCCAAACTCGAAGCAGCGGTACAAGTTCGAGACTTACTCGCCCAAACTTCCGATGAGCTAACCAATTTATTGCGAGGCTTAAACGGGGAATATATTCCTCCCGCTCCCGGTGGTGACTTGCTGCGGGATGGCCCTGGTGTCTTGCCCACAGGCCGCAACATCCACGCCCTCGACCCCTACCGGATGCCTTCACCTGCTGCCTATGAACGAGGCCGAGCGATCGCCCAACAAATCATTGCCCAACACCTCCAAGAACACCACGCCTACCCCGAAACTGTGGCCGTGATGCTCTGGGGCTTAGATGCCATCAAAACCAAAGGCGAATCTTTAGGTATTTTGCTAGAACTCGTTGGCGCGGAACCCATCAAAGAAGGCACGGGGCGAATTGTCCGTTACGAACTCAAGCCTGTAGCCGAAGTGGGTCATCCTCGCATTGACGTGCTCGCCAACCTCTCTGGCATTTTCCGCGATAGCTTCGTCAACATTATTGAACTGCTCGATGACTTGTTCCGTCGCGCTGCTGAAGCCGACGAACCCGAAGACCAAAACTTTATCCGCAAACACGCGATCGCCTTGCAAGCCCAAGGTGTCGAAAATGCCTCCGCCCGTTTGTTTTCCAACCCAGCCGGAGACTTTGGTTCCTTAGTCAACGATCGCGTAGTAGATGGCAACTGGGAATCGGGGGATGAACTTGGGGATACCTGGCGCGATCGCAACACCTTCAGCTACGGTCGCCAAGATAAAGGCCAAGCTCGCCCGGAAATTCTCGATACGCTACTCAAAACCACCGAGCGAGTCGTTCAAGAAATCGACTCTTTAGAATATGGCCTCACCGATATTCAGGAGTACTACGCCAACACAGGCGGCTTGAAACGAGCTGCCGAACAAAAACGAGGCAAAAAGGTCACCACTAGTTTTGTGGAAAGCTTCTCGAAAGACAGCACCCCTCGCAGTCTCGAAGATTTACTACGCCTGGAATACCGCACCAAGCTCCTCAACCCCAAATGGGCGGAAGCAATGGCCGCACAAGGTTCTGGGGGTGCTTTCGAAATCTCTCAACGCATGACTGCCCTAATTGGCTGGGCTGGTACTGCCGACTTCCACGAATCTTGGGTCTATGACCAAGCCGCCGATACCTACGCCCTCGACGCAGAAATGGCCGCAAAACTCCGCCAAGCCAATCCCGAAGCTTTCCGTAACATTGTCGCCCGGATGCTCGAAGCCAACGGTCGCGGTTTTTGGAACCCAGACCCCGAAAAACTCGCCCAACTCCATCAACTCTACGAACTCACTGACGAGGAGCTGGAAGGAATAACAGTTAGCTAAGCAGAAGCTTCAGGAGTGGAGTAGCGTTCTAAAAAAGAAATAATCGCGGCACAGAAGCGCACATACTTTCCGTCAGCATCTTTTTGGCTATAGGCTTGTGCTAGCTTCTGGATCTCATCAGTTGACAGCCCCTCTAAAACTGGCAAAATTGCCTGAAGTGCGCTGCGTCTGGATGCTTCAAGTTTGGCGTTATTCAACCCCAGTCGCTTAATTGTCTGACTAGCAGCAGTCTTCATGGCAGGGGAATCAGTTGGCAGAATTTCACCAAAACCTGTGTAGACAAAATAATCAGCGCAGTTTTCCATCAGCGGTGAAACCATCAAGTCTGGCTGATACCAATCTTTTTTCCAGGGTCCACAGTGTTCTGCCTGTGCCCGCAGTTCCTGAGACTGGTCTCGATTTTGGTCATCGCCTTCTCCTGGGCAGGAAGCAAGAAGATTGGAATAGTCCAGCGCCAATGGTGGATAATGTGCGCGAGGTTTTAGATGTTCAATATGGCTATTGTTCTTATCAATCCGCAATCCGCAGTAGCAGCAGAGATAGCCTTGGTCTCGAATTAGTGCCTCATGGACTTTAGGCTTTTGAGGAGATCGAAAGTCATCCCAATGAGGTTTCCAGTTTTCATTTTCAAGGGCTTTCCAGGCAGTAAAGCTCTCTGGCTCCTCGCCTTTCTCGATATACTTCATCGACCAAGAATTTCTTTACGGCGAATTAAAACATCTGCTCTTGCAAATTCTGGTTCATCGTCACCAATTTGCTGCTCAAGCTGGTGTTGCAATTGTCGAGCGCTATCTAAGTTGCCCTCTTCGATCAGCCGGAATAATCGGCGCAAACTATCTTTAATGGTTTGAGGTCGCTCCGGAACACCCATCACATCTTCCAGAATCCGATTGCTGTCTCTTCCGTAAGAGCTTTCAGGATGCCGAGCTATTACACCTTGAGGAGTTCGTTCGAGCAGGTAAATCCCTTCAGGCTTAACTTGACTCACAACTTGCGGCGAATGCGTGGTCACAATAAATTGGCAATTTGGAAATGTTCGGGTTAAAGCGGGAATCACTTCGCGTTGCCAAGCGGGATGTAGGTGTAGCTCAATTTCGTCTATTAAAACAACACCTTCTCCTTGAAGTGGATCTGCCAAACCTGGATTAGCGATCGCTAACCGTCGCGCCAAATCCCCCACCATCGCTAATAAACACTTTTCGCCATCAGAGAGCTGGTTGATGCTCAAATCCTGTCCATACTTTTTCACAGTCATATGAAGAGGAGATCGACGAATTCGAAGATCTGAGAAGCCCTCACCGAGTATCGAGTAGATAGCTTGTCTAACTGCTTTTAACTCATCTTTTTGATAATTCGCGTCGTCTCGCCGAGTTTCATTTTCCAGATCCTCCATAAATCTGAACCATTGAAAAAAACTACCAAAGCTAGAATGTGCACCTGTAAGAGCATTTTCATATGCAGAGGTTTGGTCAAACCAGTTGGTTTGTAGCACCTCAAGAGAAACCTCTAGAACTGCCCGGTTAACTGAGTAGTAGATAGCTAAAGGTACGCTAGCCTCTAGATCTTCTTCACACTGACGACGTTTTTCACCAGTGAATCGGTCTAAATCAGAAAGGCTAACATGTGTATTTGCTGTACTACGTCCAACAAGAGTTTTAGTAAGTGCCCAAGTAACTTTTTGAATTCCAAAAGAGAGTGTAACCTCACCTCTGCTCACCCTCTCTCCATTCTTTACATCGAACTCATCAAAGTTGTGGCCTTCGGCCAGCTCTGACTGTCTTGCAATAACAAGATGTCCATCTTGCTTCCTAGCGAATGACCCTCTACCGTCTGGATCATACTCAATTCTTGTTGTAAGCCAGGAGAGAAGAATTGAGAGACAGTCGAGGATACTTGACTTTCCTACTCCATTAACCCCAATCAAAACTATTGGTTCACTATCACTAAATTCCAATGTCATTTCATCAATGCCACGGAACGATTCCATTCTTAGGCGTTTGACTCTCATCTTCGGAATCTGACCTACCAGCTTCTATGCTTCAATACTACGTTTTCCAGTTTGAGCCTACACACATAAGTGAGCGAGCCTCAGTTCAAGTAGCAGTCCTTCTGTCCAAAGGGCGATCGCTCCTGAACCGCTATTCCTTGTCCAGCTAGCTTGTTTTCCTAGCTACATTTAAGCCCTGGGATAGGGATTCCTCGCGCTGACCAGGTCTAAGCTGGGGCATACCAAAATTGTTTTAGTTGAGGAAACATATATGCCCGGCGGTCATGCTAGCCACAAAGGTGCTTCGATCAAACCGAATACAAATGCTAACGGTGTCATGGATGATGCGAGTAATCCAGGAGTAGACCCTCAGGCAATCCTTGACCAACCAGAAGGTTATCCTTTTGATGCCCAAGGCCAGGGGGAAGAAGAGACCAACCCTGCGGCTCTTGAGCGTGGTCCTAGCCCTTCCGAGGATGCAAAATAATCGTAATTTGCGGTAGAGCGGAATAGTCAGCAGCTCTACCGTACAAATTGCTGTTTTTAGCTAGGTATCGCTGCATTTCTCCGCTTTCCTTGATACTAGATAAAGAAGACTGCCTAGCTCCATTGAGGAAAAGCCGTGCTGCTATCAAAAGGTTTTGAAGTAGAGCTGTACACAGGAACCCCCCAGGGCGACATTGTGGGATTATCCGACAAGATTGTGGCAACCTTAGATGGGTTTGTGCGCGAGCCTGATAGCCGCAATGTTGAGTACACTACTGCTCCGTTGTGCCGCTATGAGCGCTTACTCTGTGACTTAGTGCATCCTCGCGTGTCCCTACGACGCTATCTCAATCAGTTGGGCGACTATACCCTGCTACCAGGTAGCACTTTGTCTTTGGGGGGGAGCGATCGCTTCTGCCGCTCCGATCCTGGCAATCCTTACCACGGCTATATTGAGCGCACTTATGGCACTAAGGTCGTCACAGCCAGCATCCATATCAACATCGGCATTGCTGAGCCAGAGCTGTTGATGCAAGCTTGCCGCTTGATTCGATTAGAAGCTCCTCTATATCTAGCCCTCAGTGCGTCCTCTCCTTTTTTAGATGGTCAGGCGACAGGTTACCACTCTACTCGTTGGGGACTCTTTCCTAAAACTCCCGCTCATGTGCCTCTGTTTGAGAGTCATGCTCATTTCATTCAGTGGACGGAGGCTCAGCTCGTAGCAGGTACGATGCAAAATGTACGGCACCTTTGGGATTCTGTTCGACCGAATGGCGATCGCCGTCCTTATAATCTCAATCGCCTGGAACTCAGAATTTGTGATTTAGTTTCAGATCCGATCGCTCTGCTAGCCATTACCGCGCTCTTAGAAGCTCGCCTGCAACAACTCATTGCTGACCCCAATCTTGATCCGCTCACAGCCAGCACCTTACCCGCTACAACTCGCGCTGAAGATTTAATTGAACTGACGAATGCCAACGAAGCTGCGGTATCCCGAAACAGCCTAGATGCAGAACTGAGGCATTGGCAAGACGGTAGAACAATTTTGGCTAGAGATTGGATTGAGCAGCTTTATCAAGAAGTATGGGCGATCGCTAAACAGCAGGGATTTAGCTGTTTTCTCCTACCGCTGAAAAAAATCTTACGAGAAGGTAATGAAGCGCAACAATGGCTGAAACTGCATGAATCAGGTATAGATAGCCGCACAGTCATTGGTCAAGCTATTCAAGCAATGGCAGAGCAGGAGCGAGCTTTAGAACTTGAGTTATGCCAGCCTATCGCCGCGTAGTTATTCACCTGAGGCATTGCAGCTCTGAACTTAGCGCCTTTAATTTTCCACTGTAGTTATTAAGCAAGGAACATTTCAGCTTCTAAAAGCCAGGACTGCCAGCTTTAGAAATTCTTCTTTTAGCAAAATAATTCTGGCTGAAGACCAAAAGAAATTGTTTGTAGCCCTGAATGCCAAAATAGGGGTATTAAACTATCGAAGATCCGAATCATGAATGAATTGATTGATCAGGATCTTTAATCAACTTGCGTTTTTTCTGGAACTATTAAAAAAATATATAGGTTCGTCTACCAAAAGGTAGACTTTTTTGTGTTTTCAGCGAGTGGTATCAGCACAAATTACTCTTTATGCCCCAAGTTGTCTTAGTTCATCCCCAAATCCCCCAAAATACGGGCAATATCGCCAGAACTTGCGCTGCTACGGGTACAGAATTGCATTTAGTGGCTCCTCTAGGCTTTGAAATCACCGATCGCTATCTGAAGCGAGCAGGTCTGGACTATTGGCCCTACGTTAAGCTGCATTATCACGGCTCTGTAGAGATTTTCCAGGCTTACTCTCGATCTAAGGGAGGCCGCTGGCTAGGTTTTAGCGCTAGAGGAAGCTGTAGTTATATTGAATGCCAGTATCAAGCCGATGATTGGCTGCTGTTTGGCAGTGAAACTCAAGGTCTGCCCGCAGAAGTTTTAGATATGTGTGACCAAGTGCTCTACATTCCTATGGGGCAGCCTCACGTTCGTAGCCTTAACCTATCCGTCAGTGCAGCCGTTGGTTTATTTGAAGCCCGCCGTCAATTGGGTGATCTTAGCGTTAAGCCTGAGCAGCCTTGACAAGTTCATTTTCAGGTAGGCGATCGCTTAATTCTTATATTGCGATTGAGTAGTCATCTCTATTCAATGACTTTACTCTCTATTAGAAATGGAAAATCAGAAAGTAGTTCTATGGTAGGCAGTTAGAGTTGGATAAAATTATTTCGTCGCACAAAATACAAAATCTATCCGGAAGCAATAAGAAATTCCTATAAAGAATTCGATGAGATCACCCAATCTACGCTGTGAATTTTGATCACTTTGTCATGGTCTTATCCTGTTCCATCCGAAAACTGCTGTAGCGATCAAAACAGACGGGTTTGCTCTTGGGAACCTAAATCCCAAATTTTTAGTTACCTTAATCTGGGTGCATGATTCCACGGTTGATGTTCACCAAAACTTCACGTAGAGTCACGTCTGTAGTTAAGTTGAATCCTGTACCCCAGCTCTGAGACGGCTGAAAAAAACCGTTACTGACGCAATGACAAACACTAGTTTTTGGGCGAGTAATCTGAAATCTGCACTTGATTTAGCAAACGAGAGAAGTGCGTTAAACTTCAGTTTGATTAGCTCTTCAAGAGAAACTGCAACTCAATTTCTGAGACAGCAAAACCCCTTGAGCTGGACTCAAAAATCGACTCTTGAATTTTTTGTTAAGTAGTGTAAGCTTGTCTAAACCAAAAAAGCAGGGTAATCTTGCCTAGGTGTAATTGCCGTCAGTGATCTTCGTCTGTTTTCAATGTGATTTGCATCATTGACTGACGACGGATCGAGTGAATTGAGGACAGTTAAGCGCTGGTCATTAGGAGGTCGTTCTTTGAAACGAGCATTTCCGCAGAAGGTCAAGTCTGTTCTTTCCCACACACCAGGAAGTGATGTGGCTGATGAACAAAGCAAGCAGGGGCCAACCGAGGTCAATCGTAAGGCTTGCACCTCTGCTGCCATGATTGGATTAGCAATCTCGATGGGTGCGTCCAGTTTATTACTGCCTCGGCAAAACGATCGAGCTGTGGCAGCAGAACCGTTGACTGTTGAACCATCGGTTGCAACCGTTCCGGCTTACGAAGTTGCAGCTCTCTCAGCTACCCCAGAAATCGAGCCAGCAGCAGCTACACTGCCTGTGCCAGAGTCTTCTGCTATCAAGCACAGTGTGCAACCAGGCCAGACCCTGTGGCAAATTGCTCGACTCTATCAAGTTGATGCTACCGCGATCGCTACCGCTAATGGTATCGCCCCTAGCACCACCCTAGAGGTTGGTCAGATTCTACAGATTCCTTCTGTCTCCTCTACTTCCACCTCTTACGAGGTTGCTTCAGCCCAGTTGGAACCAAGCCCCACGTTTGATCCCACGGCTGAGCTACAAGTAAACGAACCCAGCATTGCTTCTGTAGATCAAGCTGAGGTTTTGAAGGAACAGCAAGACATTGCTCTCGATCGCTTAAAGCAAAAGCGAGATGAGCTGAAAAATAGTCTGGCGGAGTTACGGTCTGAGGAAGGTCAAAGTTTAGTTAATAGCAATCAGGTTGCTACAGCTTTCGCTGAGGAGTCTGATGTCGATGGTGCAGCAAGCCAAGTAACTGCCACTGCATCTCCTGAAACTCCATTGGTAACCGCAGAGGTGGCTCAAAAAACGCAACCTCAAGAGCCTCAAGTTGTTGCAGCGACCGAAGTACCACAAGCAAAACCAGTGGTCACCCTCGCTGAACTTGCTCAAGTACCTACTCCGACTCTGGAGCCTAAGGTGATTGAGTCCAAAACCAATGAGTCCAGCTCTGTAGTAGCGACCGCTCAGGGCACGAAAGCTTTGAAACCAGAAGCTGAGACTCAAGTCATTATCGAGCCTCAGGTAGTTCCCGCTCCCAGCTCTGTAGTGATTCCGGAGGCCATGAGTGAGCCTCAGGTGCCAACAGCGGTTGAGCAAAGCGCTTATCGGGTCGGCCCTGGGGACACCTTGGATGCGATCGCTCGGAATCACGGCATTTCTAGAGCAGAACTGATTCAAGCCAACCGAATCAGCGATCCGAACTATATCCGAGTTAATCAGGTGCTCACAATTCCTCAAGTCAAAGAGGGCACTTTACAAGTCGCTACTACGGCTGATGTCGCCAACGGAACGGCACCAACCTTAGTCGCTTCGACCAGTGGTGTTTCTGTTCCCACCATTCCAGTTGTGGGAGCTAGCCTACCTAGCACCTCTGCTGCTGGCGCTAAATCCGCTGAATTCCGAGGCACGATCGCAGCAGTACCCAAGCAAGCGATCGCTACGGAGAAGGCGGCTGAAGGCCAAGAGGGTACCAAGGTAGCAACAGCTCCACTGAGCAATGCACCTTTTTCTGAGAAGCCAAGCAGCTCAGGAGCCTCGTTTAACCCAGACGCAAGCAACAGCCCTTACATCAACAACTTGAAATCCGAGATTATTAAGTTGCGTGAGAAGTACCGAGCTACTGGGTCATCTAAAGCCACCGCTACTCAGGCTAATGTGCTGAAGACAGTGCCTTCTATCAGCGCTGCTCCATCTCAGAAGCCTAATGCTAGCCCTGTAACGGCTCGGCAGGTCAATCCAGAATTCAGCCCTAGCCGCTACACAGAAGCTCTACAAGCCGAAATTCGGACGCTACAGCAAAAGCGTCAGTCTGGGCAATCTTCAGCTCCTACAGCGTCTAATACGGTCAAGCCAGAAGCTAGTCAAAAGTTGGTTGCGGCCGCTCCCCTAGGTTCAGACTCCTATGATCCCCTGGTGAAGCCTCTAGTAGGACAAACCGTGTCTCCTGATTTGCCACCTTTGGCGGCAGCCGATCGCTATCTGCCAGAAAACGCAGCTAGCTTCAAGGGTTATATTTGGCCCGCGAAGGGAGTTCTAAGCTCAGGTTATGGTTGGCGCTGGGGTCGGATGCACAAAGGAATCGACATTGCGGCTCCTGTAGGAACTCCTGTTGTAGCAGCAGCTTCTGGTGTTGTGATCACTGCTGGTTGGAATGAGGGTGGGTATGGCAATTTAGTCGAGATTCAGCATCCCGACGGTAGCGTTACTCTATATGCCCACAACAACCGGATTCTGGTGCGTTCAGGCCAGCAAGTTGACCAAGGTCAGCAAATTGCCGAAATGGGCAGCACTGGCTATAGCACAGGTCCTCACTCCCACTTTGAGCTCCATGCTGCTGGGCAAGGTGCTGTCAATCCAATGAAGTACCTCGCTAGCCGCTAATTAGCTCAAGCGTTACTTAATCAAAATTGATCATCGGGGAGGTCTTTGGCTTCCCCGATTGCTTTTATGTCTGTAACAGCTAGCCTAAATTTTTTAGATTTTTTCAGATAAGGATAGCGATCGCTAACTTTTTTATGCTATTTTAATAAAGCGAAATCAGTCAGCACTGATGGATGCAGCTCGGCTCAGTAGCTCAGTGGTTAGAGCAGGGGACTCATAAGCCCAAGGTCGCAGGTTCAAATCCCGCCTGAGCCATTCTAGATAAGTCAAAATTAAGGTGATTTTTTTGTGATGCAGCGATCGCTTCTGGCAATAAGCTGGCGATCGCTTTAGACCTTGATGCTGTTCAGCTGCTGCGCTTATTCCTGTTTAGGTTAACAGTTTCTACAGTCCGCAGCACCAAATCAAGACGTTTACGCTGCTTTAGCCACTCTCTGCAAGCATCTTTGGCTAGCTGAATCTCTTCCTCCGTCAAAGTCTCATCTGAGGGGGCAGAAACTAAAATATTGGCTACTTTTGCAGCTTTGTAAAAAGGAACTCCATGCTTGACTAGTTCGGTATGGAATAACTCTTCTTTTTGCTTAGGAGATATTAAAAGCTTTTCCTGCATGATCGTTTAACAACAGGGAATAAATTAGTTTGAATTTGCATTGTTTTATCGCCCATAACCTTACGGCGCCTCTATAACTGCTTACATCTACCTCTGGAAGGGTCACAGAACCTCACTCAACTCTGAATCCATAAAGACGTGTCATCAGCGCTGAAACCAAGCCGTTAAGGCCACTGCCAGGCCGTCTGCCGCATCATCGGGTCTAGGGATGGCATCTAAGTTAAGTTCCCGTGCCACGGCTTGCTGCACCTCTTGCTTGTCGGCTCCACCGTAGCCCGTTAAAGCCTGCTTGATCTGAGCTGGAGTAAATTCCACAAAAGGTACTTTGTGCTGCGCTAGGACCAACATCAACACGCCACGGGCTTGAGCAACGGCGATCGTGTTGCCCATGCGGTAGAAAAACAGCTTTTCGATCGCCACTAGATCGGGTTGCCATTCGTTTAGCAGCGTATGCAGGTCGTCATAAATGGTGCAGAGGCGATCGCCCATTTCTGTATGAGCTGGAGTTTGGATTACCCCAAAATCAAGCAGGGTAGGAGCGTGGTTACCCTCGTCCCTACCCAAAATAATGCCAAAGCCTAGGATCGCCAATCCGGGGTCTAAGCCTAGGACACGTTTTTCCATTGTCGTTTAGCGAGCCTCTAGTTTAGCGAGCTCTGGCTCCAGTGCCGTTAGTCGCAGCCACCGCCTCAGTTTCTGCTTCTTCTAAGCCGAATACGCGATTAAACACTTTTTCCACTTTGTAGCCAGAATCAATGGATTCTAGAGGGTCTTTGCGGAGGCGGTGACGCAGACAAAGCGTGACCACTCGGCGAATGTCATCGACAGTGACTTCGGTGCGACCTTCCAAGGCTGCGATCGCTTTGGCAGCCCGATTGGTCACGATATCGCCTCGGAGCCCATCTACATCTAACTCAGAGCAAACCTGAGAGATATTCACGCGCAGATCGTAGTCCATGCTGACAGATTTGAGGCGTTCTTGCGCTCCCACTAAGCGCTCTTGTAGCTCATCCTGCTGCGCCTGATACTGCTCTAGGAAAGCTTGAGGGTTTTGGTCAAACTCAGTGCGTTGCTCGACGATTTGCACCCGTAGAGATGGCTCTTTGACGGTGCGGATCTCCGCGTGCATCCCGAAGCGGTCGAGCAGTTGGGGTCGGAGTTCACCTTCTTCTGGGTTCCCGGAACCAACCAAGACGAAACGAGCCGGGTGCCGAATCGAAATACCTTCCCGCTCAACTGTATTCCAACCAGAGGCGGCAGAGTCGAGGAGTACGTCTACCAAGTGGTCATCCAGCAAGTTGACTTCATCCACATACAGGATGCCTCGGTTTGCCTTGGCTAACAGGCCAGGTTCAAATGCTTTTACCCCTTCTGATAATGCTTTTTCGATGTCGATCGTGCCACAAACTCGGTCTTCGGTCGCACCAAGGGGCAAGTCAACCATGATGACTTTTTTCTGGGCAACTTTAACACCACCCTGCTGCTCTACCAGTTGTTTGACGGCATCGCTCATCAGCTCCGGATCGGTGGGGTGGCTGTTGAAGGGGTCGTCTGCTACTACTTCAATTTCAGGTAGCAGGTCAGCCAAGGCACGAATGGTGGTGGATTTACCTGTGCCGCGATCGCCCATGATCATGACACCGCCAATCTTAGGGTCAATTACGTTCAGCAGCAGGGCCAGTTTCATTTCCTCCTGACCCACAATGGCTGTGAAGGGAAACACCAGGCGGCGAGTAGCTGATTTTGAATTTGGGCTAGCTTGGGCAGTCAGACTCACAGGATTACCTAGATCTTAAGAATATTTGATGACTGTCTCTCATTTTGCCATACAGCCTAGAGCTAAATGCACTCCCAGTACTCGTATCAAGTTTCTAGCGCTTTAAGATCCCGCAAAACCTCACCAGCAGATTGGTATCGCTCGTTGAAGTAGTAGCAGATCATGCGATCCAAAACCGCCGCAAATTGATCGCTGACCTCAGTAAACTCTCGCCAAATCACAGTGCCCGTTTCAGGATTCGGTGACAGTTGGTAGGGAAAAAACCCGGTTAGGGCTTGAATGGCGATCATTCCCAGCGCATAAACATCGCTGCTGAGACCAGGGTATCCAGCTAGCTGCTCTGGGGGAGCATAGCCACGAGTACCGATCGCAACAGTAAATCCTTCTTCTTGGGCGCTCTGGCGGGAAGCACTATAGTCTTGAGGCTGCATTTGTTTCACAGCTCCAAAATCAATTAGCACTAGTTGTTGATCGAGTTGGCGACGCATGATATTGCTGGGCTTGAGGTCCCGATGAATCACATGACGTTCGTGCAGAAATGCTAAGACTTCTAAGATGGGCCTGAGTAACTCTACAACTTGAGCTTCTAACAACCGCTTGCCGGCAGGTAACTCCTCGCTGAGAGGGTGCCCCGCTATAAATTCCTCTACTAAGTAAAACTCAGCGTTCTCTTCAAATGAAGCTAAAAGTTGCGGAATTTGATCGTGTTTCCCTAGCTTTTCCAAAATTTCAGCTTCAGTTTTGAACAAGCGTCTAGCAGTTTGCAAAAAACGCATATCACTCCGGGCTGGCACTAAATGCTTCACCACGCACAGCGGATTACCGGGTCGCTGAGTATCTTGAGCTAAATAGGTCAAGCTAAACCCCCCGGATGCCAGGACGCGATCAATTTTGTAGCGCCGACTCAACAGGAAGCGAGGGCGATCGCTGATTGGGTCTTCAAGGTCATTAGCAACATGCTGATCTGAATAAGTGCGGGTATTAATGGCCTCAGTTGCATCATTAGACTTGGTGCTACTAGTGGGCACCTGGGTGGTGACACTCCGCTTGGTACTCTGGGTCGGGATTAAGGTGGTGTCACCACTTGCAGCACTGGTCGGAGCGCTAGTTAAAGCAATGGTTGGATCCCCACTTAACAAGGTTTGCAACAGGGCAATCGTTTTTTCTTGGTCTTCAACTTGTTCAGCGATCGTTTTACGCTCTTGATACGCCTGATAAGCAAAGTAAGAAACCAAGCTACCCGCTGTCGTGAGTAGGGCGATCGCAGGCGGTACAAAAGGAATCCAAGCAGACTGGGTAAACCAGCCATAGCAAACCAGATATAAGCCACCGACGGCAGCAATTCCTATCAAACCCAGGTAGACCGGATGCCGAACTCGCCAAGCCAACAAGGCCCCTACCGCCGCCCAGCCCCAAATCCACAATCCTTCAGCCCACTCAGGCCAAAACCAAACTAGCGATCGCTGGCCCAACGCCGCACTGATAAATTGACTGACCATGTGAGCATGAATCAGCACTCCTGGCATTTCTGGGTTGCCCTGCTCAATCGCGCTGTAGGGAGTAGGAAACAAATCTTTGATACTAGGGGCTGTGGTTCCGATCAAGATAATTTTGTCTTTGATCCAGGCTGGATTCACTTGACGCTGCAATACCTGCGTCAATGTCACTTGACGAGCCACTCGCTGGTTCGAGTGATAGCTCAATAAGACTTGATACCCGCCAGCATCACCGTTGCTGTAACCACCGGAATTTGGTTGTAACGGCGTAAACACAGCCTCACCCCAGCGGACTGCCTGGTAACTTTTCCAGGGCTGTTGCGGGGTAATTCCTCGGGGGGCCAAATACTTTGATGCCAACCGCAACGACAAAGAAGCAAATTCAGCGTTATCAGTTTCTCCGAAGAGAAAATTGCGCCGAATCACGTTGTCAGAGTCGAAGACAATATCGTTAAATCCCACCCGCTCACTTGGCACACCCGGCGGAGCCTTGGTCTTGTTGTTGGCTGTGTCCCCCAAGGTCGAGATTGTGACTACATTCGGTGCTTGTAGTTGTTGCAGCAGGGACGTGCGCCCCGGTGGCTGGGGAATTTCCCGCAGGATATCTAAACCAATGGCAGCGGGCTGGTAACGCTGGAGTTCAGCTAAGGCTTGCGCGATCGCCTGATCCGAGATTGGCCACCTATTTTGAGCTTGAATATCTGATTCGGTAATGGCAACTACAAGTAAGCGAGGGTCAGGTCCCAAATCAGGTTGCAGTTGCACTAGGCGATCGTAAGCCGCTAACTCCAGCAGTTGCCATCCTCCCACTTGCCGCACCCCCAGCACCAAACCTGTGACAATCACGCTCGTCACTAGAGCGGGTTGAGTCACCATCGGTATCAGCTTGCGCCAGCGTTCTAAGCTAGGCCGTGTAAAACGGATTTGATGCGCCAGTTTAGAGATCACAGAGGTCAGCCATTGGCTAGAGCATTAACAAGCAGACTTTTACCAAACTCTAACAGCTCTACATGACTAACCCAGCCTAGCTAAGCAATCGAATCACTGCCACTCGTTTAAAATGCGCTTATTCCGTCCAGAGACACGATTTAGATCATGACAAGTCAACTTCCCATTCCGGTTGTTGTTAACGGGGCTGCGGGAAAAATGGGCCGCGAAGTCGTCAAGGCTGTCGCCCAAGCACCTGATCTGACCCTGATTGGGGCTGTCGATCGCAATCCCAAATACATAGGTGAAGACGTAGGGGAAGTGGCTGGATGCGGCCCTTTAGAAGTGCCAATCCTTAACGACTTTGAGCCAGTCCTAGCGATGGCTGGGCAAGAGAAGCAGCTAGGAGTGATGGTCGATTTCACTCACCCAGACGGTGTGTATGACAACGTGAGAGCTGCGATCGCCTATGGTGTTCGTCCCGTTGTCGGCACGACTGGCTTAAGCCCCCAGCAGATTCAAGAATTAGCCGAATTTGCTGACAAAGCCAGTACAGGTTGTCTCATCATTCCTAATTTCTCAATTGGTATGGTGCTGCTGCAACAGGCCGCAATCCAAGCTTCCCAGCACTTCGACCATGTCGAAATCATTGAACTACACCACAACCAAAAAGCAGATGCTCCAAGCGGAACAGCGCTACAAACAGCGCAAATGCTAGCCGAGCTAGGTAAAAGCTTTAACCCAGCAACGGTTGAGGAAACTGAAAAAATACCAGGAGCCAAAGGAGCTTTAGCCGATGAAGGAATTCGTATTCATAGTGTGCGTTTACCCGGTTTAATTGCTCATCAAGAAGTCATTTTTGGCGCAGCTGGGCAAATTTATACCCTGCGGCATGACACGAGCGATCGCGCTTGCTACATGCCCGGAGTCTTGCTTTCAATTCGCAAAGTGATTCAGCTAAAGTCGCTGGTCTATGGCTTAGAAAAAATCCTTTAGACCCAGAAAAATTACCAAAAAAAATTGCCTGACCCTACAAGCCCCCAGGGTCAGGCAATTCACCTGTAAAGACGCTTTCCTAACCAGAAAAACCAAACAAATTTAGTTGCCCCCTACTTGTTTAGTCTTTCTGAACGCCTTATTCAGAATTAAATTCATTCTGCTACTTTTGCTCTATAAAAACTTCGAGGCAACTACGCAATTTTTAGACAGTAAAGATTGAACTTTCTGTGCTCAAATCCGTAGAATTACTCTCCTCTTATTTAAAGTTAAACTCATAAACAGAGGAATACAAAGAAATGAAGCGACCTGCCAACCACTAGAGCAGTACCTTTGGGCAAACTGCTAGTCTATAGCCAATAACCTATAGCCAAGTCTATCACTAGTAAATAAAGCGTCGTGGGTTCGAGTTGCCGCCAAAGTTCCTTCCCTTAAAAACTTCACAATGTTAGGCTCATAATATTAAAGCGATCGCCCACAAACTATTGCCAACTCAAGAATATATAAACTTGTACTAATGCTAGTTCCATTGACTCGCGAGAAATTCGAACAACTGGTTCCGCTCGTTGCCACTTTTCCTCAGTACAAATATCACTGGGGAAAAGTCTCTGACTTCTTAAAGCGACTTCTCATTTCTGTTGTGGGAGGGGTAGTTGTCACCATCGCCTACTCCGTTCTTGGAGAAGGCAGCGCAGGTGGGCTCATCCTCTTTTTCCTAGGAGTGGCAACCAGTCTCTATTGGCTCTGGGCTCCTGTTTTCTGGGCTACCCTCCGAAACCTAGAAGCTCGCAAACCACGCCATAGCGGTTTTTGGCAAGGCCGTGTCTTAGATGCCTACGTCAGCGAAGAACTGATTGGGACAGAAGAAACCGTGAATAAGCGGGGAGAGTTAGTCCTCGTAGAAAACCGCGAACGACGTCTGAACTTAGAAGTAGGCGACGAGAGCGGATTTAGAATTCCCGTCCAAGTGCCGCTGCGTCGGGAGCATAAAGCCATTCGCCCAGACCAAGTCGCTCATATGGTGGTGATGTCGCATTTGCCAGATCTGAGTCGCATTGCCAAAATTTCTGACATTTACATTCCTAGCCAGAATATTTGGGTGAGCGACTACCCACAAGTGCAGCGGGATAATTTCTTGGAAGTTAGCCGACGACTAAGCGCTCAACCCAAGCCTCGCAAATCCCCTCGCCGCCGCGCTGCAATGGACATGTAAGTCTCTGAGCCCATATCTAGACTCAACCCATACCAGGGCTGTCTTGACCGTAGGCTTTCCAAGCCAAATCTACTAAGCCATTCATAATTGCAGCGGCGACAACAGCGCTCCCTTTACGTCCCTCGATGCGAATATGGGGCACCAATGAATCCTGTAAGCGGTGTTTTGCAACTTCAATATCGACAAATCCAGAGGGAGTGCCCACCACTAGGGCGGGGCGAATTTCTTCTGCTTCAATTAAATCCACAATGACCGATAAGGCAGTTTGGGCTTGACCAATCACGAAAATGCCTTCTGGATAGCGACGTGCCAGGGTTTCAATACCCCAAGCAGCGCGAGTTTTATCTCTTTGAGGCCGAGTCAAAGCATCCATGCTGCAATATACCGGATTGGCAAAGGTATTTTGGATATTTGAAGTAATACCAACTTGTACCATCGGCACATCTACCACAATAGTGCTGCGGGCTGCTAAAGCTGCTGCCCCTGCTTGTAGTGCCTGCTCAGAAAAGCGAATCAAGGATTTGTACTCAAAATCAGCAGTGGCATAAATCACTCGACGCACAATTTCATATTCAGCCGGGGAAAACGTGTGTTCACCCATTTCTCGGTCAATGATTCCTAAACTCTGAGCGTCCGTAATATGCCACTCCATGCCTAACTTGTCCCTCAAATGCGTGCTTGGGGTTTGAGATAGTTATACACTCCTAAGCAGTCATACAGCGTAATTGCTATAGGACTGCTTGCACTTTAGGCGATCGCGTTGGTTCTATCCTCAGCGGATTGAAATTCAGTCTTGAGGAAATTTTGCCTGCATTCAAGTTACCACTGGTTAACTTTCAGGGGCGGAGGACTGAGTAAACATTGGTGAAAGATAAGCCACTAAAGCTCCTAGCATAAATCCCACCACGTTTCGAAACAGAGGTAGCCATTCTGAGGTACGCGTCACAACCGGACCAACACCAAAAGCAATAAATAAAATTCCCCACAGAGGCGAGAAAATTAAAGCCCATTGCCAAGCAAACACTTGGCCTTCCTTACGAGGATGAGCGGCAAAGCCGAAAATCACGCCTCCAACCAGTGAAGTAATTAGAGTAAGAATCCACTGTTCTTGAGGCAAACCGGGCACCACTTGGCACCCACCTTTACGTAAGCAGGCTTTGACGGACTCTAGGGCTTGAATGATGGCTTGGTCTTCACCATTTTCGCGCACAAAGAATTGGTTACCATAGCGGGTTTGCAGTTCAATCCAGAAGGTGCGTGGCATCAACTCATAAAAGGCATCCCCAACACTAAAGTTGAGGATATTACCGCCCCGTGCATCCGCAACTAGCAGTAGGCTTTTTTCATCTAGGCCCCAAAAGTCTTTCACCGCTCGCCCTGGAGTTTGATCAAATTGAGTCAAAACTCGAAGTTTCCAGCCTGTTTCTGCTTCAAAGGTTTCTAAATCTTTGGCCAAGGATTCTTCTTGAATGCCCGTAAGATTTTTTGCTAGATCAATGACCGTCGTTGGTTCACTGGGCAGCAGTTGTGGGTTTTCGTAGGCTTGGGCTGCTGGTGCGATCGCCCATATTGACAACGCTAAGCAGAAGGCAGCAAGGAAAGTAAGAAGCCGTCGCGGAGAAAGGTATGGCATTGGCAACGCTAGATTAAATCTAATAAGTGGATGCTATGAGTGACGCTAAAAATGGACAGCGCTCACCTATTTATCTTTACACTTGTTTACTTTAATTTAATCTTACGGACTGAGAGCGAAAGCCGTCAATTGCCATGGTTCGATCAAAATCTGGTGGATTTTCGCTAGTAACTCGTCTTTAGGGGCAACTTATTCGTTGAATTGTGGCGAAACGTGTACTTTGACGAAGCTTAATGGCCAATTTCTGTAAAAACTGATGAAGCTGGCAGCTCATCTGTCGGAACAGCGAGTACTCTCAGATTAAGAAAACCTAATGTTGCTCGCTATAGCCGCGAGTCCCTTCTTGGTTCAGGGCACTCTAGGGATCTGCGCTACTTTATTTGTTCCCTGTCTGACTATGTCTATGACCCAGTCATTTCAGTCATCCCAGGTTCAGCCTCTTTATCCACTTCCTCCAGTCAACTCAGTACGGAACAGACCTCAAGTTCGCCGCCAAGCTGATATTGACCCTCGGCAACGGCGGGAGTATGAAGACGCGATCGCCCGTTGTGATCAAGCGATCGCCCGAAAAGGTGATGATGTGAGCGCTTGGTACCAACGGGGACAGGCTCAAGCCAACTTGGGAGCCTATAATGAAGCGATCGCCAGTTTTAACCAAGCGCTAAGGAGCCAGCCTAATCATGCTGCCGCTCTAGTGTTTCGGGCTGTGGCTTTCATTCACTTAAATTGTTACGAAGAAGCCTTGCTTAGTTGCAATACAGCTTTAACGATTCAGCCTCACCATGCAGAAGCTTGGTTATTTCGAGGGGTAGCACTGCGTTATCTCAACCGCTACAAAGAAGCTTATGCTAGCTACGACCATGCCTTGGGAATTCGCAGACCTGCTAACTGGCTGAACCGGATCTCCAGAATTTTCGGTTGGTTTCGGCAGTAACGCTGCAAGCGCTGACGTTTTTATAGAGTTAGTAGAATAGAAGCTAGTGAATTTGAGGGCCAGTTCTCTGGTTAAGCAAGTCTATAGAAACGATCTACGGCAATCTTCAAGGTCTAAAATCTAGTCAGCTTAAGCAGCTGCAACGTCTGTACCATCAACGGCTACCGGGCGATCGCCTCACCACATCTGAATTTGCCCAACGACTAGCTGCCATTAGTACAGATCTCAACCAGCCTGTTTGTGTCTACATCAACCGACGCGGTCAGGTTATCCGGGTTGGAGTGGGTACGCCCCGTCAAACTCAGATTCCACCTCTAGAACTACCGCGTTACGGGGCCGAACGTCTCAGTGGCATTCGCTGTTTAGCGACCCAATTAAAAATTGAACCACCCAACGAAGCTGCTTTGACTGCTATGGCGATTCAGCGGCTCGATAGCTTGGTAATGATTACCTTGTCAGGTGCAGGATTTGAGCGGCGTGGGGGTGGAGCAACAGGCTATGTTAAGCACGCTTACTTAGCGCATCTAGTCCCACATCCAGAAGCGAACTGGACTGTTTCACCACCAACCGACCTGGATGATTTAGCGGCTCAAGATTTTCTAGATTTAGTAGAAAATTTAGAAGCAGAATTTGAGCGCGAATACGTCGCTCAACAAGTCGATCGCGACCACGATCAGGTGTTGATTGTGGGCTTGATGACCGATGAACGAAAATCTCAGCGCTTCCAAGATGGCTTAGTCGAACTGACTCGCCTAGTGGAAACTGCGGGTGGCACTGTGGTAGAAACCCTAACCCAAAAGCGCTCTCGTCCTCACCCACAAACTGTGGTTGGTGAAGGCAAAGTTCAAGAAATTGCGCTTGCCGCTCAAACAGTGGGTGCAAACCTAATTGCTTTCGATCGTGACTTACACCCAGCCCAAGTGCGTAACTTGGAAACTCAAATCGGCATTCGGGTGGTCGATCGCACTGAAGTAATTTTAGATATTTTTGCGCAACGGGCTCAGTCTAGAGCCGGGAAACTGCAAGTAGA
The DNA here is from genome assembly GCF_014695385.1 of Trichocoleus sp. FACHB-46. NCBI lineage: Bacteria > Bacillati > Cyanobacteriota > Cyanophyceae > Leptolyngbyales > Trichocoleusaceae > Trichocoleus > Trichocoleus sp. FACHB-46. Next base: position 33,364 of record NZ_JACJOD010000013.1, read on the forward strand.
GTTGGCGCAGTTGGAATACATGCTGCCGCGTCTGATCGGGCGGGGACAAGCTATGTCACGCTTGGGCGGTGGGATTGGCACCAGAGGCCCTGGTGAGACCAAGCTAGAAACCGAGCGTCGTGGCATCCAGCGGCGAATTTCTCGGTTGCAGCAAGAAGTCAACCAATTACAAGCTCACCGTTCTCGGTTGCGGCAACGACGCCAGCATCGCGAAGTTCCATCGATCGCGATCGTGGGTTATACCAATGCTGGTAAGTCTACGTTGTTAAACACATTGACCAACGCGGAAGTGTATACCGCTGACCAACTCTTCGCGACGCTCGACCCTACCACCCGACGCCTGATCATTCAAGATGCTGTGACTCAGGAACCCCGCTCTATTTTGCTGACCGACACGGTTGGCTTTATCCACGAGCTACCGCCGTCGTTAGTGGATGCGTTCCGAGCCACTTTGGAGGAAGTCACGGAGGCAGATGCTTTGTTGCATTTGGTGGATCTTTCCCATCCAGCTTGGCAAAACCAAATTCGTTCGGTCATGAAGATTTTGTCCGAGATGCCCATCACGCCGGGACCCGCGTTAGTGGCTTTCAACAAAATTGACCAGGTGGACGGAGATACTTTAGCCCTCGCTCAAGAAGAATTTCCTCAAGCTGTATTTCTCTCGGCCAGCGATCGCCTGGGCCTAGAAACCTTACGTCGGCGACTAGCTCAACTTGTGGACTATGCGGTTTCTTCCTGGGGCTAAACTAAGATCAAGAAACATTGCTTAACGATTGAGGTTGCTATGGCTTCTAAAGTTGAAATTTACACTTGGCGGACCTGCCCTTTCTGTATTCGGGCTAAAGCACTCTTAGACAAAAAAGGAGTTGAATACACCGAATACAGTATCGATGGTGATGAAGCAGCTCGCGCTGAAATGTCCCAACGTGCTAATGGCAAACGTTCTCTGCCCCAAATTTTCATTAACGACCAGCATGTTGGTGGTTGTGACGACATTCATGCCTTAAACGCTCAAGGCAAGCTTGATCAGCTTTTGCAGACTGCTAGCTAATTACTTATAAGTTAGCTAGTACATCGTGTAACGCCAAAAGCGATCGCATTTCCACTCAGTTGTTTCGTTAGTGCAAAAGTAGCCACACCGTTGCAGAGGGTAATTCATTGAAATTCGCATTTATTATTGACCCCATTCAAAAACTTGATCCTTGTCATGACACGAGTGTTGCCCTCATGGAAGCAGCACAAGAACTGGGTCATGAGGTATGGGTAACTCAAGCGAATTTATTGAGTGTGGTGAATGGTAAAGCCTGGGCAATTTTAGAACGGGTCAAGTTGACGCCCATTCAGTTAATAGATGGCCGCTGGGTGGCTGCTGAATCTTGGTATTCCCTAGGGAGTTCCTTGCAAGATTCCACCCAGGCTAAGAGTTTCGGCAATCTACGCCCGCTAGAGGAGATGGACGTAGTATTTATGCGAACCGACCCGCCGGTGACTACGGCTTACCTCTACGCTACTTATATCCTGGACTACATCGACCCCGCTAGAACCTTAGTCGTTAACTCGCCTAGTGGTTTGCGAGCGGCTAACGAAAAAATGTATGCCCTCCAATTTACCGAGGCGATCCCCACTACGATCGTGACTCAAGATAAGCAGGTGATTCGCCAGTTTGTAGAGCAGCAAGGAGCTGCGGTGCTCAAGCCGCTAGGTGGTAAGGCGGGGGAAGGCATCTTGTTCTTGCAACCAGGCGATCGCAACCTGAATTCCATGATCGAAATCAGCACCTTCCAAGGCCAACTGCCGATCATGATTCAGACTTACCTACCGGAAGCAAAAGCAGGTGACAAGCGAATTATCTTGCTAGACGGAGAGCCAATTGGAGCCGTTAACCGCGTGCCCACAGGCAATGAATTCCGGGGCAACATGGCAGTTGGCGGCAGGGTTGAGTCAGTGGATATTACCCCCAGAGAACGAGAAATTTGTGCTCAACTCGCTCCAGTGCTGCGGCGAGATGGCTTGATTTTTGTGGGGATTGATGTGATTGGTGGCTACCTTACTGAAGTTAATGTCACCAGCCCTACAGGAATTCGGGAGATCGATCGCCTGAACCAATCCCGTGTGGGTCATCAAGTGGTGCAGTGGCTAGAGAAAGCTAAAGCTAGCAAGCTCAGCTTCTCCTCCTCTGCCTAGTCGTTCAACACTAAGTGAGAGTTGTGGAGCCGTGATGGGCGAGCTACATCTGCCCGTCATGGTTGAGATTAGGTATTTGGTTAGGCATTAGGCATCGGCCCACTGGCGGAGCAAATTAGCGTGGCTTTTAGAAATTAAGTCGAACTCTGTCGTCTTGCCCTGTTTTTCAAACAAAGCTCGACGAGCCACATCGAGATCAAACAAAATTTCGCGTTTGTGGGGGTCACGCACTAAGCTTTGTACCCAAGCTACAGCAACTAATCGCACGCCTTCAGTCACAGGATTGACCCGATGTAGGGTAGAGGAAGGATAGACGATGGCTGATCCTGCTTCTAGCTTAAATGTAGTTTCTCCCTCAACTCCCTCAATCACTAGCTCACCGCCGCCGTAGCTGGAAGGCGAACTGAGAAATAGTGTTAAGGAAACATCCGATCGCCAAAACTCCTGCCCCCCCATCAAGGCGTTATCAATATGGCTGCCGTAGGACATGCCTGATTCATAGAGGCTAAACAGCATTGAGTGAATCAATCGAGGCTGGACAGCGATTTGAAACAGAGGATTGCGCCTCAGAGCATTTTTGATTGTCTCTTTCAGCTCTTGGCTGTAACTAGCTTCATTTTTGAGTTGGGTATTTTGCTTTACCAACTTTGCGTGCCAACCTGCTGTAGTTTTGCCATCGACAAAATCAGATGCATCGAGGTTAGAAACGACAGAATTTAGTTCTTCCGATGTCAGGACATCAGGGATGGTCAGCATCATTACAAGCAACCTCGAACAGCAGGAATCACAAAAAGGGACAAGCCATAAATTGGCCGAGTTCTAGCTTAATCAGTTCTGGCGGCTTTAGATTGCAATAGACTTAAAAACTTGTAGAATGAGCGACTTATTTATAAAGTACATAAAGAACTGAGGAGAAATACTCAATGCGTGCAAAGTCGGCTGGACTACTACTACTTCTAGGTTTGATCGCTCCCGTAGCAGGATGTGGCACAGAAAACGAAACTGCTCCCCCTGTTGAACAGACGGGTGGAGCAGGTGGTGAGGCAGGAACCACCACTTCTCCTTCCCCAGATGCTCAAGGCAGTGCTGGTGAAGGTGGCGAGGGCGGTGAAGGTGGAGAAGAAGGAACCACCTCTCCTTCTCCCTCTCCTGGCGGTGAAGGTGGCGAAGGCGGCGAAGGTTAAGGTTGAAATTCTCGACCTTTAACTAAACACTGCAAACCTATCTTTGGAGCCGTAACATCCCGATCGCTTTTTGCAGTTTGGGAAGTAGCGGCTCTATATAAGAAGGCCAGCCAACCAAAATGGGTTGCTTGTGGGCTAGCGTATCTGGATCAAGAGCATCTGGAGTAAAGCGGATTGGTTGCCCTTCTAGGTCGCAACAAACTAACCCTGCGGCTTTAGCGATCGCTAAAGGACCCGTCGTATCCCACAGCTTCACCCGTCCATTGAAATAAACATAAAGCCCTGCTCGGCCACAAATTACTTCCATGACCTTAAGGCCAAAACTGCCTAGCGTGTAGAACTGTACATCTGGAATTAGCTTTGCGATCGCTTCCCCAAAGTTGTTTTGATCTTTTGTGCCGATGATCATGGGGCAAAACCCAGATTGAGGTGGCGGTGGCTCTACAGGCTCTAACCGCTCGCTATCCTGTCCTGGTTTTTCTTGAAATAGTCCCCAACCGCAGCCGCCATAATACATTTGGTTCAGCATTGGCGCATAGACCCAACCCGCGATCGGTTGGTATTCCTGCAACAGTCCGACCATAATGGCGAACTCTGCTTTGCCTTTGATAAAATCCTCAGTGCCGTCTAGCGGATCAATCAGCCAAAGCTGCGAGTAGTGATCTCCAAAGGCTTGTCTTGATTGAGTATTCTCCTCCGTAATCAGACCATCGTGAGGAAATAAATTTGAGAAAGCTGTCGTCAATTCTTGATCTAAGGCGCGATCGACATTCGTTACGTAGTCATCCGGACCTTTTTGAGAAACTTGGAAATGCTCTTTCGCCAACCGTTCTACTTGCAAGCCGCAGCTACGAATCACTTGGCGAATTTTTTGATCTTGTTCAGTAGAAGGCAAGGGCATAGCAGGCGATCGCAACAGGGTTGGGACTATCTATCTTGGAAGTCACTCCCGTAAGTCTACACGATTGGCATAAAAAAACGGGCTAACCCGTTTTAGTGGTTAACCCGTAAGCTTGGGAACGCGCAGAGAAATTACTTTTGCAGAACTAGTTTAACGTTGGCATTTTGCAGACCAGGCCGCTTAACTTCTGCCAGAGTCTTATTAACTGCGTACTTTTGATTAATGGAGTTGATGAGTTCAGTTTGGTTGTGCTTCTTAGCAACGCCCCAAAGGTCAGCAATGAGATCGAAAGAACCATCACTATTGCGAGACCAGCCTAGGTCGTATTCACCTTCGAGAACAGCAACGATATCAGAACGAACTCTTTGACCGTTGTAGCCACGGACATCAGCTTCAGTCTTGACCGAGATACCCAAATCACGCAAGGAAGCCTTCAGGATTTCGGCATCAGTGATCTTGGTGCGCAGAGTGCTGAAGTGAGACATTTCGGATTTCCTCCTGGAGAGATTGAGAGAAACGACAACGTTTGATGTGATGAGAGGTTTACCGCGATGGTGGCACGGTATTTTGTCAAACTGCTAGCAACAATTTGCTAGCCTTTCCTCCTGTTGGGAGCAGGAGTGAAAGCCTTTAGAACTCCAGTCGCTGATATTCTGCGACGGAAGATGCAGCAGGTCGCGCGCGCTGCCTTGCCCAGTCTCTTAGGGCTGTCACCTGCTCGTTCATTGTCTTAGACAGAGGCAATGTTGACTTGATCGCAGCGATAATATCGAGCTGAGTAAACTCCCGTTCTTGGGCGAATGCCTCATACATCGCTGCAATCAACGCCTGTTCAATTTCTGCCCCGGAAAAGCCATCGCAAACAGTCGCGAGCTGGTCCAAATCAAACCGAGCAATTTCACGCCGCCGCTTGCTTAAGTGAATACTAAAAATCTCTTTGCGCTCTTCTTTAGTCGGCAGATCAACAAAGAAGATTTCATCAAAGCGCCCTTTTCTCAGAAACTCGCCTGGTAAGCGCTCCACTCGGTTAGCAGTCGCCATCACAAACACCGGAGAAGTCTTCTCTTGCATCCAGGTCAAGAATGAACCAAAAATCCGACTAGAGGTACCGCCATCCGAATCCGCAGAGCCAGTGCTACCTGCAAATGCTTTATCAATCTCATCGATAAACAAAATCGCGGGAGAGATCGATTCAGCGGTTTTTAAGGCATTACGCAAGTTGGCTTCAGAGCGACCTACCATTGAGCCGTCGTAAACTCGGCCCATGTCTAGACGAATTAGTGGCAAACCCCAGAGCCTAGAAGTGGTTTTAGCGATCAACGACTTTCCGCAACCTGGAACTCCTAAGATCAGCATGCCTTTTGGTTGAGGCAAACCATATTCTCTGGCTCTTTCTGTAAAGGCGTTAGAGCGCTGCTTAAGCCAATGCTTGAGTTCTTCTAAACCGCCAACGGAATCAATCGTCTCGTCTTCTTCGATGTACTCTAAGATTCCGTTACGGCGAATAAGTTGCTTCTTTTCAGATAAAACAATGTCTACTTCTGCTTCGGTCAGGCGACCCGCTGTAACTAAGGCTTTACGATAAACTTTTTCGGCTTCATCTCGGGTAAGTCCCAGAGCCGCTTTTAGGAGTTTTTCTCGTGCTTCGGTTGTAATCCGACGGTTGCGAGGTAGTTGGTCTAGTTGGTTGGATAGCACTTGATTTAACTCAGCCATTGTTGGCAGAGTGAAATCGAGGACTACAACTTCCTTTTCTAACTCGATCGGAACTTGCTGCACGGGAGACATCAAAATAATAGTTTTTTGTGTTCCCTTAAATCGGGCGATCGCATCTCGGAGACGTCGTGTAACTGCTGGAGAATCTTTGAAGGGGTGCAAATCCTTAAACAGGAACACGCCAGATGGTTGCCGAATGGCCCAATCAATCGCTGCTTCTGGAGAAACAGTGTTGTTTTGCACAGGACTACGGGACTGTTCGTGCCCTACCATCCCTTCAGTCATTGTCCAGATGAATAACTGAGGACGCTGGGGTGACCTAGCTTGAACAATTGCAGCTACTGCCTGCTCAGCCCGTTCCTCTTCAGAGGTAACTAGATAGATAAGAGGGTATTGAGCTTGAATTAAAATATTGAGCTCTTCTTGCATGACCATCGACCTACTAGAGACGGTGCAGACATTGCTAGATCCGAGTTCACCTGACCTGAAATTAATGCGGCACCCTTGCTAGCATTAACCTACAGGTTAGAGTCTTAACAAGGAACGAGTTCCTCACCCGGCTGATTAGGATTAGAGCCAACCTTTTGAGCTTGCTGAACTGGCAAAGATTGCCCAGCTTCATCTAACACACCTGGCTGGTTCTTGAGAGCAAGCATTTCTCCGTTTTGGACCACAACCGAGCTAGTGCACTCTGGACAGTTGTAGACCTGATGAGATTGGCCGTAGGCTGCTTCCACCTCATCTACCAACTCTGGGTGAGCCAGGTAGAAGACAACAGCTCGTTCAACAATTGTTGACATAGGCTCTGCATCGACTGCTGCCCGAATTTTCAACTTTCGATGCAGCTCCGGTGAAAGATACAACGTAACCTTTTGCTTCTCTTGCATATAACTTCCAGTTCTACCCGGGTATGTATCTGTCAGAATATCGACTCTGATATTTGCTGTCAAGATGGCAAGACGTTATGACGGCATCATTGTTACTTTTATTTACAAAGCAGGGTTGTCCATTCAACGAATGAGAACGAATCAGACAGTGAACCTTTATCGCTCTGGAACTAACCCTAGATCAGTCAGGTTGCCTGCCTTGGCTAGTTTATTGGCTAGCTTGGTTCTCCTAACGAGTTGTCGTAGTTCTGAGATGCCACTTGCAGGGACATGGAAGACTTACCATAACCCGCGCTATAACTTTGAATTTCCCTATCCCAGCAGTTGGACAGCCGAGCCACCCCCCGACAATCAGGATGGACAGGCTTTTCGCGACCCTAAAAATCCTCAAGCTGAAATTCGAGGGTGGGCAGGACATCAAATTAAGCCCATTACTACTAAGCAATCTCAACAGCAAGCGGCTTCTGTACCCCCATCAAAGTCAAACTTCACTACCGCCCAAGGTTTGTCTGGGGCGCTTAACGTCAACATCGGACCCGAAATCAGCTCAATGACCCTATCGCTACAACAAGGCGACATTCGCTACCACTGGCAAGCGCGATCGCCCAGTCAGCAGTTCGACGACTACTACCGCCTCTTCTATTACATTGCTCAGCAATACCGAGTGCCACCTCCATCACAGCAACCTTAGACCCGCAGAAGTGAACTTAGAAAGGGCCATTTCAGAAATTAAGTTAACAAGTAGCTAGAAATTTAAACAGACTGAGTAAAATAGCAAATATCAAGTGCAGCATCTAAACCAAACCCCCTCAGGGCGAGGATTGAGCGCACCCAAGCTGAGCCGTAATTTACACTTCTTCAACCTCATTATCCTTTAGCAGTAGGTCAAAACCGAGTTGTCAACCAGAGCACCTTTAATCGAGAAAAAACAAAATCGTGATTTACCCCAAATCAACGAGCGCATTCGATTTCCTAAGATTCGGGTAATTGATACTGATGGTGCACAACTAGGTATTCTTACCCCTCGGGAAGCGCTGCAAATTGCAGAGGAAAAAGAACTAGATCTCGTACTGGTTAGTGATAAAGCCGATCCTCCGGTTTGCCGGATTATGGATTACGGCAAATTTAAATTTGAGCAAGAGAAAAAAGCTAGAGAAGCTAAAAAGAAGCAGCATACTTCTGATGTGAAGGAAGTAAAGATGCGCTACAAAATCGAAGAACACGATTACAACGTTCGCATTAACCAGGCCGAGCGTTTTCTCAAGGCAGGAGACAAGGTCAAAGCGACAATTATGTTTCGAGGCCGTGAGATTCAACATAGCGACTTGGCTGAAACTCTGTTGATGCGGATGGCGAAAGACTTGCAGGAAATGGCTGAAGTTCAGCAATTTCCTAAAAAAGAGGGACGCAATATGATGATGTTGCTTGCGCCTAAAAAAGCCTAAGTCATCAGCATCCATATAGTCAGTCTCCAGCAAGCCTCACAGCTTCCTTAGCGATTATTACGGTTTCAGTCATAAGGCTGAGGCAGAGGCGATCGCAGAGCCTAGACGTGGATTAACACATCTATATCTCTTCGTAACGTCTCAAACAATATTAAAAATTTCCAAGAACAAGGTTGACTATAAAGCAGCCTTGTTCTTTTGCGTTATATCACTTTATCGATAGAACGATACAAAGATTCGAGCTGCCTGTACTTACTAAAACAGAGTCAAGGTTGGGAACGCTAAAAAAGCAAGGTTCTGCTTAGATTTGCTTCACCACTGTTCTCCTATAGTAATTTTGCTGTTTAAGTAGACACAGCCAGCCCAGCGTAGCCCCAGGAAGCTAATTTGGTGCAGAATCCTGTTCAGAAAGTGTCATCAATTGACATTGGCTCCTGTCTTGGAGCTCGAAGCATGTTTTTACTCTCAAGTCGCCACTTGCAAACCTGCGGTAAGCCGAACTCATTAATAGACTGAGTGCGACGAGCGGAAGAAATCATGTTTAGATGAGAAGCAACTCAACCAGGCTGCGATAGAGGAAATCAACGCTACATGACGCTAAAAAATCGGTGGCTTGCTAAAGATAGCCTTGGCCAAAAGCTACTGCGATGGGTCAACCTCCGCCCGGAAGAAAGCGAACGTACCATGTTGATGTTTGCTTTTTACACCACAACCTCTATAGGGTTGCTGTGGTTAGAAGCAAGTACAGTCGCCCTGTTCTTGAAGGAATACGGAGCCGATAAGCTGCCCTGGATTTATATTGCTAGCGCTGGTATTGGGTCAAGTCTAGGGTTTATCTACTCTTGGATGCAGCGAATTCTACCGTTGCGTCGAGTGATTGTTCTAACTGCGTTATTAATGGCAGTTCCCTTGCTCTTGTTTCGCTTTGGCCTTGATGCAGCAGGCGGGGCCACGATTGGCAGCCTTACGGTTCTAAGTTTGACCGTTTTGTTGATGCGGCTGTGGCTAGAAGCTATCTACGTGCTCAACGACCTCAATACCTCCATTACCGCCAATCAACTTTTTAACATCCGAGAAATTAAACGAACTTTTCCATTAATTAGTAGTGGCGTGTTAGTGGCAGATGTCATTAGCGGGTTTTCGCTGCCATTTCTCCTCTCGTTCATCAAGCTTTCTGATGTCATTCTAATTTCCTGCCTCGTCATGGCTTTGGGGGCAGGGGTTTTGTTCTACCTCAGCCAAAGTTACAACCAGTTTTTTCCAGAGGCTCCACGCAGACGTCTGGAAGAAGCGCATCCTGATCACCTGATTGCCCGTCGCCTCAAAGGGCCGTTACGCCGTTATGTCATCTTGTTGTTTGCCTTCTTCATGATGGCGCAGGTCTTGTTCTTGCTGGTAGATTTTCAATTTCTGAGCCAATTGGAGAACCAGCAATTAGAAGGGCAAGGATTGGTCGGTGGGATTGCTAGCTTTTTAGGCCTCTTTAATGGTGTCCTTGGCATTTTTGAGCTAGCAACGCAGTGGTTTGCCTCTAGCCGAGTTATTGAGCGCATTGGGGTGTTTACGACCGCGATGTTTTTGCCAATAGCAATTATTGCTTTAGGCTCTTTTTCGATGACAGGTCTCGTGCCGCTTTTTGTTGGGTTAGTGATTCTTAAGTTTTTAGATGAGTTACTGCACTACACCTTATTTACCAGCACTGGCCCTGTGCTTTTTCAACCGTTACCTGAAAGTGTCCGCAGTGGGCTGCAATCTTTGGTCCGAGGTGTGGCTGAACCAATCGCCACTGGTTTAACCGGACTCAGCATTTTAGGGATTATTTGGTTTTGTCGGAACACGCAGATAGGCGTACAGCTACAAGATTGGATCTTTTTGGCCCAAATTATTCTTCTGGCAACGATTTGGTTATGCACAGTTTGGTTGCTACGGAGCCGCTATGTTGGGCTACTGGTGGTAGGTGCAGAACGGGGACAACTGAGTATTTCAGATGTCGATTTGCGGGAGCTAAAGCGAGCTGTAATTGAGACACTTAATCGTCCAGGTACAGAAGCAGATAAGCGTTCTTGCATTGAATTACTCAGCCAGATCGATCTCCAAAATGTAGGGGAGGCGCTAGCTCCATTGTTGGCTAATTTGCCACCAGCCTTGCAGCGGCAGAGTTTAGAGGCGATGTTGGTGCATCCCAGTGAATCTTACGTAAACCCAGTTAGAGCCCTAATTGAACAACCTCTGTTTCCAGAAGTGTTGGCAGTAGCGTTGCGCTATATCTGGCTCACAGAGCGAGAGCCAGATATTCGTCAGTTGCGGCCTTACCTACGCCCAGAGGTGGATGCGGTGGTACGAGGCACGGCTGCCTCTCTCATGTTGCGCCGGGGCACACCTCGACAGAAAGCGGAGGCTACCAACACCTTGCGGCAAATGCTCACCCATAAACAAGAGCGGGAGCGGGTGATGGGCTGTCGCGCTTTGGGAGAAGCTGTTTACTTGCAAGCGCTGCGGCTTTACATCCCGACTTTGCTTCAAGATGAATCTTTACGAGTGCGTTGTGCTTTACTGGAGGCGATCGCAGCCACTCATTTAGAAGAATATTATCCTTCTCTATTGCGGGGCTTGCATTACAAATCCACCCGTGAAGCCGCTATGCGGGCACTGGTCAGGCTAGACAATGAGGCGATTCCGCTGTTAGTAGAGCTGGCAGAAGATATTCACAAGCCCGATCTAGTCCGGATGCAAGCTTGGAGCGCCATTGGACAGATTGCGAGTCGAGAGGCCTTAGATGTACTTGTGGCTCATTTGATGACGGCTTGGGGAGCCAACCGACGCAATGTTCTCCGAATCTTGTTGAAAATGCCCCATGAACTCGGAATTGATGCTATATCCGATCGCTTGGGACGAAGTGGGGTTGAAACCCTAATCGATCAAGAAATTCTGTTTATTGGTCAGCTTTACGCTGCCTTAGTCGATCTCAGCTGGGAACAAGTTTTAGGGGCAGAAGCGGATTTACTGCGCCGGGCCTTGACGGATGTGCAAACTGATGCCGTGGAGCGCTTATTCTTGCTCATGAAGGTACTTTATCCTTTAGAAGCGATTCAGGCAGCTTCGATTAATCTACAATCTGCCTCACCATCGAGCGTGGCTCAGGGGCTGGAAATTCTAGACAATACTTTAGATATTGCTAACAAGCGGGCTCTACTCAGTGTGCTCGATCGCCGTCCAGACTTAGATAAACTGCAAAGCCTCTCTGATATGGTGACCTATGAACCGATGAATGCCAGCGATCGCCTGCGCTACTTATTAGATTTGCGATACTTTCTACCCGACTGGCCTTTAGCTTGCTGTTTTCACTTAGCCCGCCAAGCTCGCTGGAGCCTGACGTCTGAGCAGATTTTAGCTTGTCTGCGCTACCCCACAGGGTATGTGCGAGAGGCAGTGCTGACTTATTTGAAAGTTGCCTCTCCGAGAGCACTCAAGGAGCTTTTGCCCAAGCTCACCAATGACCCAGACCGATTGGTAGCCGCTCAAGTACAGCAGATGATGGCAGAATTGGGCTTAAAGCATTCCAGACCTCAACCAAACGGCTCTAAACCACCGGGTCCCGCTGCTAATTTCTCTGATATCGCAGGCTTAGAAACTATTTAACGCTCCAGCGTTGCGCTCTAAACCACGGTAACTTTTAGACCCGTTCTTTAAATCCTCGTTCTCTCGCTGCGTTTCTGCTTCAAACTGGACTGATATGAGCTTATTTGCACCCTAAACTCTATGCTAACTAGCGTCGATCGCCTACTTTTTGTTCGAGGAGTGCCTATCTTTAAAGAGCTACGGGATGATTTTCTCGTGAGATTAGCTTCGATTATGGATGAGCTATCTTTCCCGGCGAAGCACACCATCTTTAAAGAAGGGCAGGAAGGGCGATCGCTTTATATTGTGGTGTCTGGCCGAGTCCGTGTCCACCTGAGCAACCAAGAGCTGGCGCAGCTAGAGAAAGGTGCTTGCTTTGGGGAAATGTCTTTGTTTGATGCTGAGCCACGGTCGGCTTCGGTAAGCACGCTAGAAAATTGTGAGTGTCTGGTCCTAACGCAGCAGCAGCTTTACGATGCCATTGACGAGACTCCTGGCATTGCGCTCAATATCATTCGGTTGCTGTCCCGCCGGATTCGCGAACTAAATCAGAGAATTAATGCCCAAGACGTAGAAAATCAAAAACTATTGTCGTTCTACAACCGCCACATGAATAGCAGGGAGGACAGCCGCTTGCCATCTTCCTACTGAAATTTCGCGATGGGTTGTTGAAACTGAGTACAGGATCGCACAAATCGAGCGGCTAGTTCGGGTCGGCTCCCCCAGTGCAAATGTAAATAGGAGGCATGCACTTGCTGCGATCGCCAGCCTTCTAGACTGGGTGCTTCTTGCGACGATGGGTCATAGCGCCAAGTTTGAAATAAGGGTTGGGGCGTAGTTTCAGTCAGAGTTGAGCGGTGAAATTCGTGGCCGCAAACCGTAGTGCCTGCCGCGATTAAGGAACTGTTTTGTTGCGCGATCGCCCGTCGGTAGCCCAGAGTTAAACGCCCCCCCATCACAGCAGTAGTCGGCAAAATGCCAACCATTGGCCAAGATTGCTGATCAAACCCTTGAATCTGCTGACATAAATACATCAACCCGCCACACTCGGCGTAAGTGGGTAGCCCTGCTTGAATTGCCCGTCGTACCCCATCTCGTCCGCTAGCGTTATCTGCCAACTGCTCGGCAAAGACTTCAGGAAAACCACCGCCCAAATAAAGCCCTTGTACATCTACTGGCAAATGGGGATCGCTGAGAGGACTCCAAGAAACGAGTTCTGCACCTAATTGTTCCAGGCAGTCTAAGTTGTCGGCGTAGTAGAAGTTAAAAGCACGATCGCGGGCCACAGCAATTCGCACTTGAGGCCCAGGAAACAAGTTTTGCTCCTGACCAACTAACGGCTCAGAAGGCTGGGGAGGCGGTGCATCAAGCAACGGCAACAGTTGGGGCCAATCAAAGCAGGTTTCGCCTAAGTCAGCGAGTCGGTCGATCAAGGAGTTGAACTGATCCAATTCTCCAGTCGGAACTAAACCGAGGTGACGGTCGGGAATCGTGATCTCCGCTTGGCGACGTAATACACCCAAAATCGGCAAATTGAGCGGCTCTAAAGCTGACTGCAAGAGTTCTAGATGGCGATCGCTGCCAACTCGGTTCAGGACCACACCCGCTAATTGAATTCGTGGATCGAACGAACGGTATCCGTGGGCGATCGCTGCTACAGAGCGTGACAAACGGCTGCAATCTAGCACTAGCAAAACTGGAATGTTGAGCAGACGGGCAATATGAGCGGTACTAGCACAGTCCTCAGATCCCGTTGCACCATCAAATAGACCCATCACCCCTTCGACTAAGGCACAATCTACCCCCGCAACATGACGAGCGAAACATTGCTGAACATAGGCTTCTGAAGTGAGGACGGGATCAAGGTTGCGACAAGCTCGACCTGTCACCTGCGTATGAAACATCGGGTCAATGTAGTCTGGACCGACCTTAAAAGACTGCACCTGCAACCCTCGCCGCTGCAACGCTGCCAACAGCGCTAAAGTCACTGTGGTCTTCCCAACCCCACTCCTCTCACCTGCGATCGCCAAAGCCATAACTGAACCATAAAAAATAAGGTGCTAGCTAGAAATCACCTCATGATGATCTTGCTAACACCTTAATAAACTAACTCAGGTATTTACTCGGCTGAGTGGTCCCGCAGTTTAGCAATTTGAGCTGATACAGCTAGGCTTTCTTCGTACAGTGCATCCCGACCCCAACTTTGGAGTTGTTGACTGAGCAGATTCTCTGCTTTCTGATCCAATAGAGACGAAACCTGCTGAATTCGGCAGGATTGGGCACCACCCCCCGATTCCATCCGCATACAACCAGAGGTTTCAGAGCAAAGCACTGTACAACAATCGGCATTGGGATTCGTCGAAGTCAGACGCAGGGCCATCAAGTCACCCCCCACATCGCCATAGTCAGCTGTGGGCATTCCGGCTAATTCTGCCTCGATCGGGCGCTGATCAGCCGCGACAAACCGCACTCGCCGCAAATCATAGTCGCCTCCTTCGTACTCATAAGAGACGGGATGCCACTGGAGCCGACTTGCTAACCAACCTAAGAACATTAAAGCTTGGGTCGGATTGCCTTGCTCGTAGTCAATTGTGACGCGATCGACTTCTGTTAAGGCAGCCCGACGCTCCGGGGGGTCAAAAGCCTCCGCAGTTAGTTCCTGCCACGGGGCCAACCGTCGCCAGTTCAGGTCAGCAACATGAGTTCCTTGTTCCAGAAGGCTTTGGACTTTGAGCAGGCCAGTTTCTGCTTCCAAGAAAGTGCTGGAGTCTACGATGACACAGGTAGAAAAACCTGCTAATTGCCTGAACAAGGCTTGGTTAGGCTCAGGTGTCGCCTTCCACCACAGAAACTTTGGCAGGTCACCAATCAACAGGGAAGAAACCAAGCTGCTGGCCCGATCTAGCGCTGTTTCTGTGCCTCGTAGAGTAATGTACTCACAGCAAATCAAAGTACTGCGGCTTTGCTTTTGCACAGGGCAGTAAGCAGAAACTTGAGCTGTCACCCCTTCATCTTCCCCAGAAACTGGGAATAGAGCGATGATGCGGCAAGGGTTTTGACTGGCGATCGCATCTGCCACCCCTGCTCCCCTAGCATCTCTGGCATAGGAAGGACTAACCGAGGAAGATTCGTCACTGGCAGCAACGGTACGCTTTTTGGTGAGTTCTTCCTGCAACTTTTGCAGTATTTCGGAAGTGGCTTTGCCTGTAATAGGTAAACCATAGGTTTCCTGGGCTGTCCTCAGAGCTGCTTCCATACGAGGGCCAGTAATGCCATCAATCGGCCCCGTATAAAAACCGAGATCAGCAAGTAAGTGCTGAGTTTCCTCCGGTTCATAAACGATCAAACTAAAAGTAGCAGCCCTCGTTGCCACAGGAAAGGAGCCATCATCACCTGTAGCACTGTAACTTTGCCAAATCTTGCCAAGTTCACCGTCAATTTCGCTCAGCGAAACATCTTTGGGAGCTTGTAGAGAAACAACAGGAGAAGACTGTTTAGCCATAGGATTTATTGGGGTAGTTAGGGTTCAGGAATCAGCGTTTTGAGGTTAGAGATGTAGTTCAGTGCTCTTGATGCGCTAGCTACCAAAAAACTACGGCCTCCGCCAACGATGGCCATCACGGTTCAGCAACAACTCGGCTTCGGCTGGTTCCCACGTACCCGCTTCGTAAGTAGGGATTGAGGTGGGGTCAGTGGGAGATTCCCAAACTGTCAGGGCAGGAGTCACGACTCGCCAAGCTGCTTCCACTTCATCCGCGCGGGTAAACAGGGTTTGGTCCCCCATCATGCAATCCAGCAATAGGCGATTGTAAGCATCAGCGTTAGAAACACCGAAGGTAGAGCCGTATTGGAAATCCATATCCACTGAGCGACTTCGCAAGCTCGGCCCTGGCATTTTGGCATCAAAGCGCAGAGAAATTCCTTCATTCGGCTGAATTCGTAGCACCAGCACGTTGGGGTTTGCTTGCTGCGTGGCCGACTGGAAAATCAAAAATGGCACTTCCCGAAACTGAATTGCAATCTCTGTCACCTTCTTGGGCAAACGCTTCCCAGTTCGCAGGTAGAAGGGCACTCCTTGCCAGCGCCAGTTATCTACCACTAGCTTCATGGCGACATAGGTCGGCGTGGTTGAGTTGGGATCAACGCCCGGCTCTTCGCGATAACCCGCCACTTGCTTGCCCTTCATCCATCCGGCTGTGTACTGCCCCCGAATCGCGGAAAACTCTAGGTTATGCTCGTCGGCTAAATGCGTCGCCTGAATCACTTTGACTTTTTCGGTGCGGATACTGTCGGCATCAAGAGAGTTGGGAGCTTCCATTGCCGTGAGTGAAAACAGCTGCATCAGGTGGTTTTGCACCATATCTCGCAGCGCCCCAGAGCTTTCATAGTAGCCCGCCCGATCTTCAACCCCAACCGTCTCGCCAACGGTGATCTGTACGTGATCGACAAACTGACGATTCCACAGTGGCTCGAAAATGGCGTTGGCAAAGCGAAACACAAGGAGGTTTTGAACGGTTTCTTTACCCAAGTAGTGGTCGATGCGATAGACCTGCTCTTCTTTGCAAACCTGGCGCACTACTTGGTTAAGAGATTGGGCCGAGCCTAAGTCCCGACCAAAAGGCTTCTCAATCACCAAACGGCTTTTCTGGGGATCGGTCAACATGTTGGCTGTGCCCAACTGCCGAATTGCCTCCCCAAAGAATTTGGGAGCAACCGCTAAGTAGAAGACGCGATTGCCTCTGGTGCCTCTTTTGCCATCAAGCTCCCCTAAAAATTCTTTGAGCTTGAGATAACTGTCTGGATCATCAATGTCACCAGAGAAGTAATACAAACCTTGAGCAAAATCTTGCCAAGCGTCTTCTGAGCCTACCCCATCAGAGAACTGATCGATCCCTTCGCGCATTTGTTCGCGGAAGTAGTCGTGACTCCAAGGCCGACGAGCCACTCCCACAATGGTCATTTCAGCGGGTAGTCGCCGTTCTCGCTTGAGCTGGTAGATAGCAGGCACTAACTTGCGCTGCGCCAAATCCCCTGAGGCACCAAAAATAACCATAATCAGGGGTTCAGGAATTCGTTCCTGCTGCAAACCAACGCGCAGGGGATTTTCGAGCAAAGTCACCATATTAGAATTTGTGATTAATTAATGAGTTAAGAGTTAGTGGTTAGCAATTGGCGGTTAGCGCCTAGCGGGTTGGTGCTTAACGCTTAGCGGTTGGCTGTTAGCTTGAGAAACTCCTAATAATCCGAGAGGCTGATGGAGTGTCCTAATTAAAGGGAGCAAGAAGGCGATCGCTCTAGGTAATTGCCCACAGCGAACCGCCAATCGTCAAAAACTCCTAGAAGCCAACCGCCAGCGCTTTCTACACAGGAGAGAGAAGATTGATTTTCTCTTCCAACGCCTGCATCAGTGAGTGGAAGGGTTGAACGAACTTATCAAGCCCCTCGTGTAATAGTTCAGTCATGACCTGATCGAGATCGATATTGATGTCGGGATCTTTCAGGTTTTCAATCAGGGTATATGCATGGTCTACGTCAGTTTCAATGCGGCTGGCGACATCGCAATGATCCACACAAGCATCAATGGTGCTGGGGGGTAGGGTGTTGACGGTATCTGGCCCCACCAAACCATCTACATACATGACATCGCTATAGTCGGGGTTCTTGGTTCCGGTGCTCGCCCACAACAGACGTTGCACATTCGCACCCTTTTCAGTCAGGGCTTTCCAACGGTCAGTTTGGATGATTTTTTTGTATTCTTGGTAAGCGATTTTGGCATTAGCGATCGCCACTTTACCCTTCACTGCTCTCAGCTTGGCTTCTTTTTCGAGGCGATCGACCCCTGCCTTCAGTTGGTTATCAATCGCTTCGTCCACTTTGATGTCAATGCGGCTTAGGAAGAAACTGGCAACTGACGCTAGTTTGCTGATGTCTCCACCCGTAGCAACTCGCTTTTCCAGACCCCGAATGTAAGCCCAAGCTGTTTCGATATAGCTATCAACCGAGAACAGCAGCGTGACGTTGACGTTGATCCCCTCGCTGATCACCTGCTCAACAGCGGGTAGACCTTCTGCGGTACCGGGGATCTTGATCATGACGTTTTCACGACCAATTTCGCGATAGTAGCGGCGAGCTTCTTCGATCGTCTTTTGCGTATCGTTAGCGATCGTGGGAGGAACTTCAATGCTTACGTAGCCATCTAGGCCACCGGATTCGTCGTACACAGCGCGAAAGATATCGCAAGCATTCCGAATGTCATCAAAGATCAACGATTCATAGATCTCTTGGAGCGGCTTGCCAGCCCGCACTCCTGCTTCAATATCGGCATCGTACATAGCATTGCCGATGATCGCTTTCTCAAAAATGGCTGGGTTGGAAGTGAGTCCGCGAATCCCTTGCTCCTCAATCAACCGCTTCAGTTCACCGGATTGAATCAAATCACGGGCCAAGTTATCCATCCAGATACTTTGGCCTTGATCTTTGATTTCTAGTAAATGGTTTGTGGTCATAACAATCCTTATTTAATTCCTTAAATTTCTTGTGGTAGCAGCAACGCAACTCAGTTTTGTTGCAGAGTAGCCAGTTATCGTTTGGCTGCCATCAGCCTTTCGTCTTGTTCGCGATCGCGCTCCTGAATAAAAGATTCAACTAGCGTCACATCTTCTTTACTGCCAATAATTAGGGGGCTACGAGCATGCAGTTTGTCAGGCACTACATCAAGAATGTCTTGAGTGCCAGCGCTGGCTCTTCCCCCGGCTTGCTCAATCAAAAAAGCGAGCGGAGCAGTCTCATACAGGAGGCGTAACTTACCTTCTGGCTTCTTCACTGTGCCCGGATAAAGAAAAACACCGCCTTGGAACAAAATGCGATGAATATCTCCGACTAAGGCACCGCTATAACGAGCCGTATACCCCTCATGGCGATGCACATAACGGATATAGTCCCGAATTGATTCTTCCCATTGCCAGAAGTTACCTTCGTTGACGCTGTAAACAGGTCCGTGGTGAGGAATGCGAATGTTTTCGTTTGATAAAATAAACTCGCCTAAGCTGGGATCAAGAGTAAACGCATGCACTCCGGTTCCCATCGAGTAAACCAACATCGTGCTAGGGCCATAGAGTACATAACCCGCAGCAATCTGCTTTCGTCCGCTCTGGAGTAGGTCACTCGCGGTACCATCATCTTCCCCTTCTTGTTGGCGAATGGCAAAGATGGAGCCGACATTAATATTGATATCTACATTGGAAGAACCATCAATTGGGTCATAAAGGAGCGTGTAGCGACCAATCGGACAGTTTTCTGGAATGTAGTAAGGCTGCTCCATCTCCTCAGATGCGAGGCGGCAAACCAGCCCACTCTGCTTAAACACAGAGATGAAGACCTCGTTGGCATAGACATCCATCTTCTTGACCGTCTCTCCCTGGACATTGATGTCTCCTGTAACCCCCAGGACGTTTTCCATCAACCCAGCGCGACTGAGACGACGAGCAATCAGCTTCGCCGCTAAGCCAATCCGACCCATGATAGCGCTCAAGTCTTGAGCATCGGCGGAAAAGCTGTGTAATTGCTGTAATACGTGGCGAGATAAAGTCGTGCAATCGCGGTCCAGGCTACGTTCTCCCTGTACCAAAGGTTGTTGAGCATCAACCACGTCTTCTCCTCCTGATCTAGTGAGTGTTAGTAAAGAACTCACTGAGTTCAAAACCTGGCTATTTCTGCCTTCTATATTAGAGAGGGATTCCCAAACTGAAATCTGACTTTAGGTAAACTACAGAAACTGAGATAAAAGTATTCACAGTTTCACGACCCAGGTAGCGATCGTTGTCATAATCCCACTTCAGCTGACTGCACGCATGCTTCTTCGCTTTGTGATTATTAGCAGCCAGCCAAGGGAGAGTCTGCCGCTTCTACCCTGTGTCGTAACTTAGGTGTGAGCAATCACTCACGTCTCTATACTCCTATTCTAGAGAGTGAATTGTCTAACTAGGGTTGCGCACAGTCAGCGGCACCCGCCCAGAGGTTTTCTCTAAGTTGTCAAATGCTAAGCCAGCCAGTGGGAGGTGTAACAGTCACTTCTGCTACAAAATACAAAGTTTTACGCTTTGCAAAGCAAAACTTGAACCAGTGATGGCAGACGCCTTAATACCCTGAAGCGGAATGAAAGTCAACTTTGGCAGCAATCGCAGTGCCCACACCGAAAATTAGTTGCCTCTGCGGCGAAGCCAAAAGCGCTTAACAAAAACTGCCAGCGACATTGCCGAGTACGCAGGTAATCCGTCATTTGAGCGATCGCTTGAGTCTGGAGCTGATTCAAAGTGGTGGAACTTTGATTAGTAGAGGCGATCGCGTAATGAAAGGGATCTTGCCAACGCAGTTGCCCAGCAGCTTGCAACAAAGAGAGGGCGATCGCTCCATCGGGAAACTGGCGTGATACGGCTTCTACGGTGCCTTGGCGAGGAAATTTGTGGATTAATTGGCTAGCAATTTGCTGTTGCGATCGCAGCTTATCAGCAAAAAACTGACGCCGTTGTTTATCTCCTGAATCCAGCCATCCCGTGGGTTCGCTCACCAAGGTCAAGGCGATCGCGGGTTCCCCGTCTCGTCCCGCTCGACCAATCTCTTGCACATATTCCGAGAGCAAGAAGGGAACGTGAAAATGTATTACCCAGCGACAAGCTGGCTTGTTGATCCCCAGGCCAAAAGCAGAGGTGCAAATCACAAATTGGGTGTGTCCGTGCAACCAAGCTTGCTCAATGGCGCGACGCTCCTCTGGGCTTAACCCGGCGTGGTAAGCAGTAGTGGTATAGCCTTCTTGCTGTAGCCAAGTGACCAAGCTCTCACTATCGCGCCGAGTGCGGACATACACTAAACCTGCTTGCTGCGGTCTCGCCTGAATAAACTGCAAGAGCTGCTGTTTGCGGCCTCTGGGAGTCCAAGCGGTCTTGACCAACAAGTGCAAATTATCTCGGTAGGGATTGCAGCGAAAAACCTGTGGTTGTCGCAGTTGCAGAATGTGTTGAATAGTTTTTTGAGCTTGGGGATCAGCCGTAGCGGTAAAAGCTGCGATCGCGATCCGAGTGCCCGGTGGCTTGGTTCGGAGCAGCGCTGGACGGACGGCACCGAGGCGGTAGTAAGCAGGTCGAAAGCTGTCTCCCCACTGAGCTAGACAATGAGCCTCATCGAGTACCAAACTATTGATTTTCAAGTTTGGTTGGCATATTCTCTCCCAGACAGCGGGACTCAACAAAGTTTCTGGCGAGAGGTACAGCAACCGCAGCTTTTGTTGTTCTAGCGCCCACAGCGTTTGTTTGCGCTGTCGAATCGGCAGTTCGCTGTGGAGCAGCGCCGCAGGCAGGCGACGTTGTTGCAGTTCTTGTACTTGGTTCTCCATCAGCGCTACTAAGGGAGAAACCACTAATGTCAACCCAGGTTGCAGCAAGGCTGGCAATTGAAAACAAATTGACTTACCACCCCCGGTCGGCATGATGCTCAGGGAGTCTCGTTGGGCTAACAAGCTCTGCACAACTTCAGCTTGTGACGGTCGAAATGCCGAGTAACCCCAAACTTCTTCTAACGTTTGCTGAGCTTGGTTCCAGAGACTGGGTTGGACTAAATTCATGACTCCGCTCGCGATCGAATACCTGTACCTGTACAGGAACGCACCCTGGCTTAGCATGCCCAGAACTAGAGTTGAGGCTGCGAGCTAGCAAAGAACCTAAGGATTGATTGCTGTAGCTTTTAGGTTCGGACGATGTTGTTCCAAAACGTGGTAGCACTCTGCCACATTCAATTGTTGTTTTAACGCTTCTACCAAAGCTGTATAAGCTTCTTGATGCTGTTGCAATAAATTTCGAGCTTTTAGAACAGCCCATCGTTCTTTTTCTTGTCCTTCTCGCTGTGGACGGCGCAGTTGGACCCAAATAGTACGGAACTTTCGCAGGTCATCTGCGCCTCCCTCGGCATCGCCATAGACCAGCGTTTCTGCCACACCTCCCGCCATCCAAACCGTACAGTAGCGCTCTAGGAGTTGGGCGGAAAGGGTGCCTTGTTGTAACTCCGCATCTAGTTCTTGACAGTCAAAGGTGACTCCGCCTTGACCTACTTGGCCTTGCTTAAAAGCATCCCAAGCACTTAAGGCATACCCTGTGATTGGAATATTGAGCAAATAAGCGACTAGAAAATGTCCTGCTTCGTGATGAATCACGCGATCGCGATGGGCCGGGGATCGCCTAGCAAACCAATCCACGACCAAGGTGCCACCTGTCCCTTGCCAAGCAAAGCGATCCACCGTGACCAAGCTCATCAGCGCCACTACCGCGATCGCAGGCACCAGGGGCGAGAGATGGACGAGCGGCCCTAAGAGGCTGGTCATCGTCACGGTAAACACAGAAATAGCAACCAAGTTAAGCGTGATTTGATTCATGCGGCTGACGGAACCATGAAGTTAAGAACGACTCAAGACTACTCAAGACTACTGGGGGCTATTGGTGCTGCTGGGAGCAGGTGCTAGATTTTTCGCCTTATAAAAAGTTTCTAAACTGGTGCGATCGCCTACAAAGCGCCAATGCCAAGGCTCATAACTCACGTTCTGAGGATTATTTTTGGTAAAAGAAATCTCAAAGTTATAGCGGACAGCATTGTTTTTGAGCCACTGAAAAGCTGTAGTTTCTTCAAAGCTCGTACTCAAGTTAGTCTCTGGAGCATTAGCATCACCAACATCAATCGCATAGCCTGTATGGTGCTCGCTGTAGCCCGGTGGCGCACTCACCTCCGCTCGCTTGGTCGCATCCTGCCCGCGTTCTGCCTTGATATCAAAAAAGACATGCTGTTGGTCTGCTAGGGAGCGAAACCCCGAAATCGGTACGAGTGCCACACCGTCTGCTTGAGCTGCTGCTACCATCGACTCAAAGGCTGCTGCCGCTGCTTTCCTTAACTTGATATTGCCATCCATTGTCAGAGGTTCTAGCTCTGCGGCAGGTGCTTCTGGATAAGGCAAATGCCCCAACAAAGTCTCTCCATTCGGACCGACAGTTGGCTCTGTTTGGGGTGAGGGGGCTGTAGCATTAGCACCTGGACTAGAAGGGGCTGGCTTTTGAGATTGAGAGACGAGCCAAACACTACTTAAGAGCGCGATCGCTCCTAACCCACCTGCTGCTCCTATGAGCCATTGTCGAGGCAGCTTAGGCTGAGGTTGAATCTCTGGGGTTTCCCGCACTGCTTCCGGGATGTCGCCCAATGACGCAGGAACTTGCGGTGGTTTTCCAGGCAGATCGGGGTTATTCAAATTTCAACTCCTGCCTTGAGGTCGCAGCATAACAACTAAACCGATTGCAATATTAAAAATTGTAGACCGGAGCCGATCAATCGACAGTCCAGTCTTTTTGCTTTGATCCCGCTATGCCTAGCCTCGGAATCAGCCTGCTAAAACTTTATTTACCCCTGATGGGATGGGTGTTTTTGGGGCTAGCTCTAGGTCAGCGGCTGCCTCCAGCGACTATGGGCATCCTAGGAAAGTTTCTCTTCTGGATCGGGGTGCCAATTAGCATTGTGGCGTTTTTGCGGCGCGCTAGTTTGAGTGGACCGATTTGGATTGCCCCTGTGACTGCCTGGGCTGCAATTTTTTTGGGAGCAGGTCTGGCTTGGCTTTGGTTACAACACCAACCCCAGGCTTTGGCCCTGAGCAAACCTGATCTCAGCAAACCTGATTTAGGCAAACCTGATCTAAACGAGCCTAATCCGAGTAAACCAACGCGAGGCAGCTTCATACTCGCTGCTATGGTCGGGAATACAGGTTATTTAGGCTATCCTGTCACCCTCACTTTGGTTGGGTCCAAATACTTTGCTTGGGCATTGTTCTACGATCTCTTAGGAACCACGATAGGCGCTTACGGACTAGGAGTCGTTATGGCAGCTCGTTATGGAATGGGGGTGCAGCCTTATGGGTGGCTAGCGCAAGCTCTTGGCAAAAATCCCGCCCTTTGGAGTTTGGGGTTAGGGTTAACGTTTCGGGCAGTGCCCTTACCTCCGCTTTTAGAGCAAAGTTTACAGATAGCAGCTTGGAGCAATGTAGCTCTGTCCTTGATTTTGATTGGGATGCGACTCAGCCAATTGTCTTCTTGGCGCAGTCTACGCCTTGCCTCTATTAGCCTTGGCATCAAAATGTTAGTAGTGCCATTTCTCCTGGGATTGGGGCTATGGCTGGTTGGGGTTCAGGGTCCTGCTCAATTAGTTATTGTGTTGCAGATGGCCATGCCGCCTGCTTTCGCCACCCTTGTGATTGCTGAAGCCTATGATTTGGATCGTGACTTAGCCGTCACGGCTCTAGCAGTGGGTTCTACGGGCCTCTTGTTTACTTTGCCCATTTGGTTATGGCTCTTTCAGTAGCCTTGGCTGGCTAAGCAGGATGGGTCATTTACCCCACCCAACTGACGTCTTCACCGCTGCTGTTGACGGCTGGTAAGGGTTTAGTAATTGGCACTTCGCGGCGGCTCTCTTTAGGTGTGCCTGGTGAAGACTGGGATGCTTTAGTTACTTGATCTGGTGAAATGTGAGTTTGGGTCTTGCGTGTTTGTGATGAAGCCTGGCGTTCTGGCACAATCACTTTCTGCATCAAATACTCAATTGTTTGTTGTTTGACCCAGCCCCTTGTCACCAGGATGTCACCAAAGCGCATTCCAGTTAGCTTTTGATCATTCAAGGCCACATCTATCTGCCCCGGTGACAGCAAGCCAGCTTCCACTAAGTACCCGCCTAAGCGCTTTATATGACTTGCGTGATCTGGCACAGCTGGCTTCTCCAAGCGATCGCTTTTGTCTGGCCTTTTGTCCGGCTTTTTATCTGACATTGTGATTTCAGTCTATCAAGCTGGTTTGTAGCCCCTTCACAGTTCGCAACTCCAATTCCTGAAATTTACTGACATTTATTGGGCTTGACGATTAACCGGAGGCGCGATCGCTGGAGTTACTAGTTCACTGGGGTTCATTTGCTCATACTTTTCAAAAGGCTGATGAATCCAAGGATTGTCGAGCAAGTAGTCTACGTAATAATCCGGCGCAACGGTGGAACAAGCCTTATACCAAAGCACCGCTGTTCGTACTTCTTCTACATAAAAACCGTATTTGCGATCGAGCCAAGTTAGGGTGCGCTCTAGGGTTACTCCAGAATCTACCAAGTCGTCTACTAATAAGATATGGCTACCCAAATTGGCAGTTGTCATGGTTAAGTCACGCGAGAAGGTAATCGAACCCCGCACTTGATTGTTCAGCCCACCATAAGATGAAGTGGCCAAAATTGCTAAAGGTTGATTATAAATTCGCGACAGAATATCACCGACACGCAAACCACCTTTAGCTAAACAAATAATCTGATTGAATTGCCAATTTGACTGATGAATTTGAGCAGCTAATGCTTCAATTTTTTGATAATACTCAGCCCAAGAAACGTGAAGATCCACCATGATTGATTCAATTAAGCAGTAAGAATGAAGAGCATGATACAACTCTTAACCCCATCTCACTCAGGAATTTCCCAGCTTGCTAGTCTCCCTTTTGCCACGACCCTACCATCACAATTCAATTTGGGACGCATACGGACAATCGTGACACTGGGAATCCTAAGCTGACCTCTCAGAAATTTCTGCTCGCCCACGGCTAAGTACAGATGCGAAAAAAGATACTTTTATGGCTTTGTTTGGGCTTTGCTAGTTTGCCGATCGCCTGTCTATGGGTTGCGAATTGGGTTGCGGCTGAGCAAGAAAAACAATCGCAGCAACAGTGGCAAGTTTTTACAACTCGATTTGCTGATTCTGCTCCTAATCGTACGGCTTTGCAGCTAGAGGTATTAAGCGCTAAGTTAGGCATCAATCTGCTGGGTGCCAAAAGCGATCGCCTAACTCCAACAGCAATTCAGCAATTTGAAGCAATTCAGCCAGAACTGCAAGAATTTTTAGACAAGCAGTTAGAAGATGCCACTGATGCAGTGGAGCCGCTGCCCCAGTCCTTACAAAAATATCTACGGGCACATGCCGACACCCTAGATGCCATCCGTCAGCAAGGGCTACAAGGTGAAGTACCTCAGTGGGCCTCAGTGATGTCCCACCCCAATGCAACTCAAGTTCGCCCGAACTTTGCTGGCTTTGTGAAGCTACAACGTCTGCTTGCCATTGATGCTCTAGAGAAGAATCGACTCGGCCAAACCGAGGCAGCGATCGCCAATCTGGAAGCAAGTTGGAGGTTGACCCAAGGCTTGCGCGATCGCCCAGAGCTAAACAGCCAAGTCGTGGCGTTGATCATGACTAAAATCCAAGCGGGTAGCCTCCGTAAAATGCAGCAGTTACCGCCCATTTGGCAGCAACGTCTAATGGAGCACGATTACCGCCAGTCTTTTCAAGCAGCGTTGAACTGGGAGAGTTGGTTGGTTGCCGACTTAATTCGGAGAACAGATCTGCTAGCCAAGCCTGCTAATTCAGTACTGCAACCACTTTGGCAATCGCTCCGCCAACCTTATCTTCGCCTGGCTGCTTTAGATGCGGCTAGCAAAATGCGCCGAGCTTACACGGATTTACCCCAGCAAAATGTCTGTCTCTTTAATCCCCGAACTTTTGATGACGATTTAGGAACCTCACTCGCTCTCTGGAATGGAGAGGGTGGAGATATGTTGTTTGGGTTTGCTCAGCAATGGCGAACCGCAGGTTACTTAATGCTCGATTTGGAATTCACTCAAAAGGTACTAAACACTAAAGCGCTTAAGACTCCTGAGATAGCGTCTACTATAGTCACTCGGCAATCTCGCATTTGTCCTCACGCTCAGTGGATTTATCAAGCTTCACCGACCCAAACTTGGACGCTGAGCTTCAGTCAAGCCCTAGAGCGACCCACCCGTAAAACTAAAGGTCTAGTTTTACCGTTAACTTATCGTGCCAAAGCGCAGAAAATCTGATAGTTTCTGATAGTTTTGATAAACCCTTGGTGCTCGGATAGTTAGCTTGTTTTATTCCATACCAAGGTTGCTCTTTCTCGTCGGTGCCAACTGTTATGAACGATCCGTCTCCCTTTGCCGATGCTGCGACTCCCGCAGAAGAAAAGCTGAGCTTGAGTACCAAGCTAGCCTATGGAGCGGGAGATTTAGGGCCTGCCATTACAGCAAATTTACTAGGTGTATTTTTGTTGTACTTCTTTACCAGTGTGGCAGGGTTAGGAGCAGGGTTGGCTGCCAATATCTTGATGATTGGCAAAGTTTGGGATGCGGTTAACGACCCAGTCGTAGGGACACTGAGCGATCGCACTAAAAGCCGTTGGGGGCGTCGGCATCCTTGGATGATTTTTGGAGCCATCCCTTTTGGGATCTTCTTTTTTTTACAGTGGCTAATCCCACGCTTTAGTAGCAACCCTGTGACCAACCAGTGGGGGTTGTTCTGGTATTACGTGGGCATTTCTATCCTGTTCAATACGTTTTATACAGCAGTTAACCTACCCTATACTGCTCTAACACCAGAACTGACCCAAGACTATAACGAGCGCACCAACCTCAACAGTTTCCGCTTTGCCTTCTCTATTGGTGGCAGCATTCTCTCGCTAGTGTTGGCATTGGCCATCTTCAAGGTGGTTCAAGGAAATCCTGCTCAGCAATATCTCGTGCTTGCAGGGGTTTGCACCGTTTTATCGGTGCTACCACTCTATTGGTGTGTTTGGGGTACCCGAAAACGAGTCGCAGTTACTGAGCGCGCGCGCCAAGCTAGTAGCGACGGGACAGAGCCGCTGCCCTACTTAGAACAACTGGGCATTGTCTTTCGCAATCGCCCTTTTCTGTTTGTAGTTGGCATCTACCTTTGCTCTTGGATCGCCGTGCAAAATACAGTCGCGGTTATTCCCTACTTTGTCGTCCACTGGATGCGCCTTTCTCAGGAAACATTCACTCAGGTCGTGCTGGTCATTCAAGTGACTGCCCTGATCATGCTGTTTGTCTGGAGCAGAGTGAGTAAGCATCTAGGCAAGAAGGCGGTCTATTTCATGGGCATGAGCTTATGGATCATTGCTGAAGTTGCACTTTTTTTCCTGCAACCGGGGCAAACAGCACTAATGTTTGTGCTGGCTTTTCTCGCTGGGTTTGGCGTCTCAACAGCCTATCTGATTCCTTGGTCAATGATGCCAGATGTGATTGAGCTCGATGAGTTGCAGACTGGGCAACGGCGGGAAGGCATCTTCTACGGCTTTATGGTGCTGCTGCAAAAAATCGGTTTAGCTTTCGGCTTGTTTATGGTCGGTAAGGTTTTGGATGGCTCTGGTTTTATTGCCACCGTTGCAGGACAGGAGGCACCGCAACAACCTGAGTCGGCTTTATTTGCCATTCGCTGCTTAGTTGGTCCTCTCCCCTTAGCTTTTTTGCTGCTGGGGTTAGGGTTAGCATATTTTTATCCGATTACTCGTGAAGTTCACGCCGAGATTCTCTTGAAGCTACAGGAGCGCAAAGCCCACCACGGTAAAAGCACTAGTCCTGAAGCTTCTGAAGAAATTTAAGTGCCTTCAATATTGCCAAGCGCTTCCTGGCTAGGCTGGGTTGGCAACTCTAGCAAAAACGTAGTCCATCCCCCACCACTATCGACTCGGATCGTTCCTTTCAAGCGCTCCGCCAGTCGCTGTACTAAAGCTAAGCCTAAACCTGTCCCCCCCTGTTTCCAAGGATCAGCATTCGGCACGCGATAGAATTTTTCAAAAATCCGGGGTAGCTCGGCGGCTGGGATTTCTACCTGGTTGCGAACTGCCAAAGTAACGCTGGTATTGATCCCTGTTGACAAGTTTTTGGGCTGGGGCTGGTGGTTAACCTGTACAACAATTTGGCCTTTGGACGGCGTGTATTTACAGGCGTTGTTGAGCAACTCGGCAATGATTCGGCTTAAGCTGGCTCGGTCCGAGATTAAAGTGGGTGGGTGAGACAAGAACTCTAGGCGCAAAACTTGATGATGCTGCTGCGATCGCGTCTGAAATGGCTCTAGAAGTTCGGGCAGCCAATGCTGCAAATCGATTGACTCCACCACAAAAAGGGGATAAGACGCAGCTTCCAGACGTTGTAAATCTAGCAGATCGTTGATCAGCTCAGCTTCACGGGCACATTCAGTTTGCAAAATTTGTAAGTAGCGTTCTTGCCGCTCGGCGCTGGGAGCCATCCGCAGCATGTGAATCGCCATTTTCATGTTGGAGATGGGAGTGCGAAGCTCATGAGACACGGTACTGAGGAAGTCATCCTTCAGCCGATTCAGCATTTCCAGTTCGGCGACCTGGGTTCGAGATCTTTGATATAAGCGGGCTTGGCGAATGGCGATCGCGCACTGGTTAGCCACTTGTTGCACTAAGCGAATTTCCAGCTCATTAAAGACTGAACCACTGGATCGAAAGAGCCAGAGATCTCCTAGGACTCCTTGGTCATCCAGAATCGGGCAAGCCAGCAAGGTCGCTGCAACTTGGATCGGACGTAGCGTTAAACCCTCGTAGATACAGAACTGAAGATGCTGACCTTGTATAAGCTGATAGTACACTTCTGGTCGATCAGCCATCTGAATGACTTGGCCCACGGCTGAGGGGCCAGGGCTGTAATCATGACTGATAGTAGAGATTGTGTGGTCGGCATTGTAGAGTCCGGTATCACAACAGGGCACCCCTAGGCCTTGCGCTAATTCCTTGACAGCTGTGCTCAAAATGTAGTCTTCATCCAAGCTATCGCGGACCTTATCGGTGATCCGTTTCAGCGTGGCTTCAAAATCTAAGGCTTGCTGCAGTTGCACTGTGCGTTCCACCACTTGCTGCTCTAAGCGAGCATTTAAGCGTTGCACCTGTTCGTAAAGTTCCGATTGTTGAATGGCGATCGCGAGCTGAGTTACCAGCCTTTGCAGGGAGTCAATCTCAAACGGTTCCCAGTGTCGGGGAGCAGAGCACTGATGAGCGCAGAGCAGCCCCCAAAGCTGATCGTTGGACACGATCGGCACTAGGAGGTTAGCTCGAATCTGGATGCGTTCTAAAAATTCTAAGTAACAAGATAGATAGCTTGTCTGGTAAATATCATCAACGACAGAAATTCGTCCCTGTTGATATTGGTGACTGTAATCCACATCAAAACAAGGATCATGCAGCTCGATCCCCAGAACGGATAGACAGCCTGGAGCCACGGATTCCACAATAAATTGCCCAGGTTGATCCGGAATAATTCGGTAAATGGCGGCTCGCTCAATTTGCAGGAGATTTCGTGTCTCAGCCACAGCAGTCTGCAAAATATCATTCAGATTCAGCGATCGCCGAATTCGCAAAGCCATATCAGCAAGCAGGCGATCGCGTTCTGTTTGTTGTTGAAGTTGGGCTTCCGCCCGTTTGCGTTCGGTGATGTCCTTGAACGTAACTACCGCACCCACCAATACTTCATGCTCACGAATGGGCATGGAGGTGTACTCCACCGGAAATGAAGTGCCATTCTTACACCAAAAGATATCTTCTATGCCTTGTCGCACCATCCCATCCTTGAAAGCGGCATAAATGGGGCAGTCACTCTCTAGATGAGGTGTGCCATCTAGCTTAGAGTGATGAATCGTGGCATGCATCGGCTGACCAATCAACTCTTCTACTTCCCAACCGACCATTCTGGAAGCAGCAGGATTCACAAAAGTAACGTGACCTTGCAGATCTAAGCCATAGATCCCTTCTCCCGCTGAGTTGAGAATCAAGTGGTTCTGATGACTGAGGCGTTCTAGCAACTCCTGCGATCGCTTTTGCTCAGTCACATCTGAAATCACCGCGATCGTCCCATTGAGCTGCCCCTCAACGTCATAAAACGGTCCCGCAGAGAGGCTCAGGTCTATCTGTGAATGATCTTGTCGTTGACGGCGCACCTGTAACCCGGTGACCGTTTTTCCTCGGCAGATATCTTGATAAAGCTGTTGAAATTCTGCTTGTCCAGCATCGGACACAATCGGCAGTGGTTGACCTACCACATCTGCGCCTTTCCAGCCAAACATAGCTGCCGCAGCGGCATTCCAAAGCTTTACCTTTCCCCTTTGGTCCAAGGCAATAATGGCTGAGGGTGCCGCATGGATCAAGGCCTGCAACACCTGATTCGTTTCCTGTAACACCGCCTCAATGCGCTGCCGCTGAGTAATCTCGATCAAAAGCTGCTGCTCATGATTTTGAGTTTCGGTCGTAATCTGTTGGCGATACTGCCGAAAAAACCGATTCAGGCGAGGAGCGTCCTGCAAAAGTGCAGCTAAATATTTTTGCGCCCGCTGATCAAGCTCATACGTCACTTCGGGATGCGCTTCTACCCAAACATGGCACAGCTTCAAATAAGCCAAAAACGCACTCAAGTGGTTGTAGTACTGAGTTCCCAACACTCGCTGCATTTGGTTGTAGCAAGCCTTAGAAGCATCCAAGCTGAGGAATATATAAACTGCACTGCTAAAAATGCTCTCTTCCAACAATGAGCCCGAATCAGGCCAAGTTGTTAAAGTCGCAGGCTGGGCTTCTAGAACACTAATGTGAAACTGAATCCTTGCTTCTGTGGGAGGCGGAGACTCTAATAACTGAAGGATATTCAAGGCTGACATGCCTAAAGGCTGCAAGCTGCAACTGTGGCAAATCAGGCAATACGGGACGGCACAGTAACGTGACAGATAAGCTGAAAGTTTTTCTTTAATTAAAGTCGGCAAAGGATTATTCAGATAGGCAGACAAAGTGTGCTGCCAAAGCGTCTCCAGGATCTCAGGGGTTGAGTGAGCAGCGGCAAAGAAAGGTGGAAAAAAACCTAACCGTTCTTCTATTTCTGCTTGAATTTGTTCACTAGTTCGCATAAGAGGTGCGAGTGGGATGCGGAAGACAGTTTTGACTGGGTATGTATCGTCAGCTTCAGCTCAATCGTGCTGCCTATAGTAACGACTTTGAGCTTAACAATCTCTCAACTAGACGCCTCAATCTGAGTCAGTTAACAAATATTTCTTAAAGATTTCTGTTCGCCAGGTAAATAGCATTACCAAGATTTATTAGTTTAACTGGCTTTACTACGTCTTGTGGCAGCTAGACAGACTGGTTCTTCGGCGGAGCAAGGAACGAACGCTGTTTTGCTACAAGCACCACAGGCCAATTCTATGTTTTTAGGCTTAATTTGACAGTCAAAGCTTCTGTAGGGACGTTGTGCTAGCAACATTGTGCAAGGGCAAGGTGATTTCTTAAGTTTATCCAGCACCAATCAAGCAACCATTTGTAGCTCTTTTATAGATCTAGGAATAAGAAATAATTCACGCCAAAGCGATCGCATTTCCTAGCTTTCCGCTAACCTTAAATCAGATCCAAATCCATCAAAATTAATCAAAGAATTCTCTATCTACGTCGTTGTTAAACTGAAATGAATTTATTCGACCAGGATTTGATTCTTCTGGTTTTATTTCAACACATCTACTTCAATATCAACCAATTCACCAATTTAGGAATTTTTGTGCCAGAACACTGAGTTGCGAAATTCAATTTATCCCTTTAGAGAAATCTTTAAAGAGCAAATTCATTTAGGCTGGCACACTCCTTCGCTGAGTTATAAATTCAAAAGCCACAGATCTAACAACTCTCTAACTGTCACCAGCCATGCCAAAAAACAAAAGCTGATTTTTAGTTCCATCGCAAGCTTCTAGAGATTTCAATCCCCTTGTTAACCTTATCTTTACGCTTTAGTTGTATTCTTTTCTCGTTTGCTAAATAAGCAGTCCAGCAAAATTACTCCGAACCTGACAATGGCGCTTCACTTTAACTTTGCTCATCGAGCTTTTCTGACTTCTGCGATCGCCCTGACGGTCGGTTTGGCTTCCTGCCAACAAACTCCCCCCAGCGGTCCTCAAGGTAGCAGCCCCGCACCCGCTGGCAATACTGCCGCCAACAGCAATGCAGGTGGTGGTCAAACTATTGCTTTAAGTGGCGCTGGCGCTAGCTTCCCCGCTCCCTTGTATCAGCGCTGGTTCTCTGAGTACAAGAAGCAAAACCCCACTGTTGAAATCAGCTACCAGTCGGTTGGTAGTGGTGCTGGCGTTAAGCAGTTTTTGGCCGAAACAGTAGATTTCGGAGCCTCAGACGCACCCCTCAAAGAAGATGAGCGGCAAGGATTTCCGGCTAAGCGGGGCCAAGCCATTCAAATTCCTATGACAGGTGGTGCTGTTGTCTTTGCCTACAATCTAGATGGCGTTGACAACCTCAAGCTATCGCGCGAAGCCTACTGCGGCATTGTGCAAGGTGACATTAAAACCTGGAATGATCCCAAG
Organism: Trichocoleus sp. FACHB-46; assembly: GCF_014695385.1. Taxonomy (NCBI): domain Bacteria; kingdom Bacillati; phylum Cyanobacteriota; class Cyanophyceae; order Leptolyngbyales; family Trichocoleusaceae; genus Trichocoleus; species Trichocoleus sp. FACHB-46. The sequence goes on from NZ_JACJOD010000013.1 coordinate 66,573, forward strand.
ATTGTTCAAGACAACCCTGGTGTAAATCTACCCAGCAACCCCATCACCTTTGTTCACCGCTCTGATGGTAGCGGTACCACCTTTATCTTTACGACTCACCTGAAAGCAGCTTGCCCCAATTGGACTGCGGGTGCCTCTAAAGCTGTACAGTGGCCCGCTGGTTTTGTCGGTGCTAAAGGCAACGAAGGTGTCACCGCTCAGGTTCAGCAAACTCCCGGTGCAGTTGGCTATACCGAGTACTCCTACGCCAAAGAGAACAACCTCAAATCAGCTACGCTACAAAATAAGGGGGGTGAATTTATTGCACCTAGCCCTGAAGCATCTGCAAAAGCATTTGCTGGCGTGACCGTTCCAGAAGACTTTTCTTTGGTGATTCCTGACCCAGAAGCTAAAGACGCTTATCCCATTAATGGTTTGACCTGGTTGCTGGTTTACAGCCAGTACGACGATCCAGCCAAAGCAGATGCGTTGAAAAACATGGTCAAGTGGGCACTCTCTAATGGCGACCAGTATGCTCAGGAGTTAGGCTATGTGCCTTTACCCGATGAGCTGGCCAACCGAGTTGTCGCAACTCTTGATACCATTAAGGTTGCCGCCGCAACTCCGGCACAATAAGCTATTTGGTGCTATTTAGTTTCCGTAGGTAGCTCTTCAGTACCTACGGAACGTCTTTAATTAGTAGAGGAAATCATGACTTTGCTGGTCAGAGATTCTCAGGAGACAATTCATCAACGGTCTCCAATCTCCCGGTATGTGAATATTGGCTTTAAGTGGCTCACTGGCTTCTTTGCAGTGGCAATTGGTTTAACGCTATTGGCGATCGCCTGGCAGGTCGCCAACCAGTCCTGGCCTGCAATCCAGCAATTTGGCTTGGGTTTTCTGACCTCTAGCGCCTGGAATCCGGTTGAAGATCAGTACGGAGCTTGGCCATCGATCTACGGAACTTTAGTCAGCTCCTTTATTGCTCTGTTGCTATCGTTACCCATCGGTGTAGGCGTGGCTCTGTTCCTCAGCGAGGATTTTTTGCCACCCCGCATCCAGCAGCCTTTGGTATTTCTCATTGAGTTGCTCGCAGCAATTCCCAGTGTTGTTTATGGCTTATGGGGCATTTTTGTCCTCATTCCTTTGGTCGGCAAACTAGCTCTTTGGCTGCACCAGCACTTGGGCTGGGTTCCCTTCTTTAGCACCCCTCCACGCGGACCAGGGATGTACATCGCAGGAGTCATCCTGGCTATTATGACTCTGCCGATCATTGCAGCTATTTCCCGTGATGCTTTAGTGGCGGTGCCTTCTGAGTTGCGGCAAGCTTCCTATGGTTTGGGCGCGACTCGCTGGGAAACCATCTTCAAAGTCATGCTGCCTTCCGCTTTCTCTGGCATTGTTGGGGCGACGATGCTGGGATTGGGTCGGGCTTTGGGTGAAACAATGGCGGTCACGATGGTGATTGGCAACGCCAACACGGTCAGCCCATCAATCTTCTCTCCAGCCACCACGATCGCCTCACTCTTGGCGAATCAATTTGCTGAGGCATCAGGGCTGCAAATTTCGTCACTGATGTACACCGCCTTAATTTTGTTTGCCTTAACGCTGGTAGTCAATATTCTGGCTGAACTCTTGGTCCGCTCAATGAGGCAGAGCCTTTAGTATTGAGGCTGAATTGGCTCACTTAAAGATTTAGTCAAAATCGAGATCTAGCAACTAGTCGCTTATATGGCTGATTTCCCCATTCCTTCACCGCCTCCCTTTTCGCCGCGCAGCTTGATGCGGTCTCGGACCTCACCTCGGACTTTGTTCTCCGCCGCCATGACTGGGTTGGTGTTTATTGCGGCCGCGATCGCCTTATTGCCTTTGGTGGCAGTGTTGACCTATGTCATTCTCAATGGAGCCGATCGACTGAGCTTAGATTTATTCACCCAATTGCCACCTCCACCACTCGTCAAAGGCGGCGGATTTGGCAATGCCATTCTGGGTACCTTACTTACTGTCGGCATTGGAGCCGCCATTAGCATCCCTGCTGGGATTTTAGGCGCAATCTTTCTCTCAGAATTTGCTAGAGATACCACCCTCGCTTCTTGGGTTGACTTCTTTAACAACGTCCTCAGTGGTGTCCCTTCAATTGTCGTTGGGGTTTTTGCCTACAGTGTCGTGGTGCTGACTACAGGTACTTTCTCTGCCCTTGCTGGAGGTGTCGCTCTTGCCGTTCTGATGTTGCCAATCGTGGTTAGAACTGCGGCTGAGGCACTAGAATCAGTGCCGAATGAAATTCGTCAGGCTGCCGTGGGGTTAGGAGCCACTGAATTTCAAACTGTGGCCCGTGTCGTCTTACCTGCTGCGATCCCAGCAATTTTGACTGGGGTGATGTTGTCGGTGGCCAGAGCTGCCGGGGAAACCGCACCTCTAATTTTCACCGCCTTATTTAGTCAGTATTGGGCGCGGGGTGTGATGCAACCAACTCCCACCCTATCTGTTCTAATCTTCAACTATGCCATTACGCCTTACAAGAATCAGCAAGAGCTAGCTTGGGCAGGCTCCCTAGTCCTCGTGGCTTTGGTACTAGTCACTAGCATCTTGGCTCGTTGGCTGACTCGACGTAAGGCTTAACCCCAGATTGATGAATTTTACTCAGCCACACGAAAAGAAAGGTTGAATAGAATGTAAGATATCTGTGCGTCCTCAGGAATGTTTGCGATCGCCTGCTTTAAGAGTTGGCTATACCCGGAAATTTGGGTTTCAAGTTTATGACTTAATTGGATAACTACATTTGGTGGCAACGCCTGACAGTGCGAGGTAAGTTGCTAGCTTGCATTTGAATAGAAACATTCTGAATCATTTCAACTAATTAGAGGCGAACTAATCCATTCGGGTTAACTTTATGCATACTCATAGTCCCATTGCCAGTCAGACGGATACCGTTTTACGTGCAGAAAACCTGAACGTTTATTACGGCAGCTTCCGCGCCCTCCGCAATATTTCCTTGGATATTGCCAAAAATCAAATTACAGCTCTTATTGGCCCTTCTGGCTGTGGTAAGAGCACCTTGCTGCGCTGCTTCAACCGTCTCAACGACTTGATTAAGGGATTTAAGGCCGATGGTAGAGTTTACTACCACGCTCAAGACCTCTATGCCTCTGAAGTCGATCCGGTCGAAGTTAGACGCCGAATTGGCATGGTATTTCAGAAGCCGAATCCTTTCCCCAAATCAATTTACGACAACGTCGCCTTTGGTCCTCGGCTCGTTGGCTATAAAGGGGATATGGATGAATTGGTTGAGCAATCTCTCAAACAGGCCGCGCTTTGGGGCGAAGTTAAAGACAAACTGCGAGAGAGCGGCTTAGCTTTATCGGGTGGGCAACAACAACGGTTGTGTATTGCCCGTGCGATCGCGGTGCAACCGGATATTATTTTGATGGATGAACCTGCTTCAGCCTTAGACCCCATCTCAACCCTCCGCATCGAAGATTTAATGCAGGAGTTGAAGCAGCAATATACGATCGTAATTGTGACGCACAATATGCAGCAAGCGTCTCGGGCCTCCGATCGCACTGCTTTTTTCAACGTTGAGGAAAACGAGAAAGGCGGACGCAGTGGTTATCTAGTTGAATACGATCGCACCGAAATCATTTTCCAAAGTCCACAACAGCAGATTACGCAAGAATACGTGAGCGGTCGCTTCGGATAATTGTTAATCATTGCTAGCGCCAAGCTTCAGCCCTAACGAGATTAAATATTTGCATTTAACTGCATCCAGCAATCTTCTTTGTCTGGATTATTTTTTTTGAGAGCAATTTCGTCTTTACTCTCAATACCTATCTCTTAGGAAGGTGATCCCCTAGTACCGATACAAGATAGGATTAACGTTAATTTTCTGATTTAATCCTGTTCTTTTTCGGTAATACATTATGAAACGCTATCTGTCACGTTTGCTAGCTCTGATTCTAGTGGTTACGGTTGGTCTGGCAGGATGCAGTGGCGACCAGCTCAGCGGCAACTATCGGCAAGATACTCTTACGCTCGTTAACAGTTTGCGAGAAACCATTGAATTGCCTCAAGACGCTCCCAATCGTGTCTCTCTTCAAACAGAAGCTCGCCAGAAAATTAATGACTTCGCCTCACGGTATCGCCGGGATGACTCTGTAACCAAGCTGAGTTCTTTTACGACTATGAGAACTGCTTTGAATGCTCTGGCAGGGCACTATAGCTCTTACCCCAATCGCCCGCTACCACAAAAGCTTAGAGACCGCTTGCAGCAGGAGTTGACCCAAGTCGAAACGGCTCTCAACCGAGGCGCTTAATTTTTTAGCTTCAGCAGACCCAGTTGGCATCGTAACTTTCGTAGCAGATTTTAAGATCTTCCGTTAGTTAACGTCGCGCGAGCGCAATTTTTGGCATCATTTCATTCTCACTATAAAATCGCCTTAGATCCGAGTTGGCTTTGGATCTAAGGCGATTTTGATTTCTCAGGTTTAACCCAAGTTGGCAGTCTTCAGTTGACGACGCTTTGAGCAGGCTCAGAAACCTTCTCGTCTTCCCGTAGCACCTCAGTCAAGATGGAAGCTGGACGCTGTCGATGGGGCCAAGCAAAGGCGTGCTTGAAAGCTGCATCTTGGCAAGCTTGAAGTTCCTTGAAGCCAATCACGTCATAGGTCAACAGATTTTCGTACTCGAACGGCAAGCGAACATTGTGCAACCCTGCATTATCTGTGCAGATGGCAATATCTACCCCTGCTTCAAAGCAGCGATCGAATACTAGTTTGAGTTGGCGAATATCCTCTAGAGTGCCCGTCTTGAGATACGTGGTCGGACAGACTTCCAAGCATTGATTTTGCTGAGCTAACTCTGGCAAAAGTTCTGGATATCGCAGCGGAATCTGAATTCCGTGACCAATCCGCATCAAATAAGGCAGTAGTTCTGGATAACTACCATCTGTAGTTTCGTACACATGCCCAGTAGTGTTGAGTCCCAGCGATCGCGCGTAGGCATACAACTCCGTAAACTCATCAAGCCGCTCCGCATAATAGGCATCGCCCCCAGCTAAATCAATGCCACAAACATAGGTGCGATTTTGAGCCGATAATTCCACGATGGCTCGGTTTACGGCATACGGTAAGCGGGAGTGCATACACAAGATCTGGCTCGTCACGATCGGGTATTCACTCAGCTGACTAGCCTGCCCCACAATCTCGACAATTTGAGCCATCTGGTCGATCCGCTCAGTTTGGGGCAAATGGTCTGGCGTCCGCAAATAAGGGGTATAGCGCAACTCTAAATACGCAAGATTCTCAAAGATATAAGCGCCCCGAATCAAGCGGTAGATAAAGTAAGGTAATGTCTTGGCACTCTGGACATTTTCTACCAGCGTATGTAATTCTAGATACTCATCTAGGGTTTTACGAGGCCGAGTGTAGAATTCCTCAAACTCTGGGTACTCTGGAAAGCGTTGAGCTAAATCCGACTGACTGCGATGAAAGTAGCGCCAGAGTACCCGAGGGACAACTGAACCGCCTAAGTGACGGTGTAGCTCAGCATATAAAGACACGGCAACCTCATTCAAAAAATAAGTTGACAATCGCCTGCCTGTCTCAGGAAAAAGAGCACAGTTAGATTAAATCAGCTAACTGCACCCCTCTGGTCCCAGTCAGCAGCTGCCATTAAATTGTGTAAATCCTTCTTCAACTATAGACAAATCTATGGAAGACCGGAGGGTTTCTAAAATGGCTGCCAACAGATTTTTCAACTTCTATCTTGAGGTTGACACTTGTTACGTTGGTTGCCGATAATCGTAATTTGTGTGAAGTCTAGCACTAGAAAAACCCTTGGCTAACGTAGTTGTAATTGGGGCCCAGTGGGGCGACGAAGGAAAAGGTAAGATTACCGACCTGCTCAGCAAATCAGCAGATGTTGTTGTACGTTACCAAGGGGGTGTCAATGCTGGGCACACCGTGGTGGTTAAGGACAAAACTTTTAAGCTGCATCTGATCCCTTCTGGCATTCTTTATCCCGACACAGAATGCATTATTGGATCGGGTACGGTTATCGATCCCAAAATCTTAATTGAGGAGTTGGATCAGCTCGATAAGTTGAATGTTTCAACTAAAAACCTGCTGATCTCCGAAACTGCCCATGTAACAATGCCTTACCATCGCTTGATTGATCAAGCATCGGAAGAGCGGCGCGGCAGTCACAAAATTGGCACCACCGGGCGTGGAATTGGTCCCACCTATGCTGATAAGTCCGAGCGGACGGGCATCCGGGTGATGGATTTGATGAATGCAGAATCCCTCCGGAAGCAGCTCAATTGGGCGATCAACTACAAGAACGTCATTTTAGAAAAGCTGTATAACTTGCCACCGCTCGATCCAGAAGCAGTGATTGCTGAGTATCTAGAATATGCTGAGCGGTTGCGGCCTCATGTCGTCGATTGCTCACTCAAGATCTACGATGCCATTCAACGCCGTCGCAATATCTTGTTTGAAGGTGCCCAAGGCACACTCCTGGATCTAGACCACGGTACCTATCCTTACGTCACCTCCTCTAATCCGGTAGCGGGTGGCGCTTGTGTCGGCGCTGGCGTTGGCCCTACCATGATCGATCGCGTGATTGGGGTGGCGAAAGCTTATACAACTCGTGTCGGTGAAGGCCCTTTCCCCACTGAACTCGATGGAGAGGTGGGTGAGTTGCTCTGCGATCGCGGTGCAGAATTTGGCACCACCACGGGTCGGAAGCGGCGTTGTGGCTGGTTTGATGCCGTGATTGGTCGCTACGCCGTTCGCATCAACGGCTTAGACTGCTTGGCCATTACTAAGCTAGACGTGCTGGATGAGTTGGACGAAATTAAAGTTTGCGTCGCCTACGAGATTGAAGGTCAACGCTGCGAAGACTTCCCCAGTAGTGCTCGTCGCTTTGCTCACTGCAAACCCATCTACAAGAGCCTCCCTGGTTGGAAGCAATCAACGGCTGATTGCCGCTCTTTAGAAGATCTGCCGAAGCAAGCCTTAGACTACCTGAAATTCTTAGCTGAGTTGATGGAAGTGCCGATCGCGATCGTATCTCTAGGGGCGAGTCGCGACCAAACCATCATTGTGGAAGACCCCATTCACGGACCGAAGCGAGCTTTGCTCTACGCTAACGGTGCGGCTGTTGCTGCTGAGGTCTAGAACAAACGCTTTCTAGGATGACTGCACTTTATGGGCACCTATACACCTACCGTTAGCAGGATTTAAGTTACTGTGCTCTGCGTTAGCCTGAAGGGCCATAGCGGAGCACAGTTTTTTTTATGCTACTGAACCTGGAGTGTCAAAAACGGGAGTCTGGAACTAAGCCGGGAGCGCTACGACGTGCTGGCAAGACTCCTGCTGTTTTGTATGGACATAAAGGGGCAGAGTCAATTTCCTTAACCTTGGATGCCAAAGTAGCGGAAAGCTTAGTTGATAAAGCCACTCTGAACAATACATTGGTGCAACTGAGCATTCCCAGCTTAGGGTGGAGTGGCAAGACGTTGCTCCGCGAAGTTCAAACTCACGCTTGGAAGCCGTCAATTTATCACCTCAGCTTCTTTGCGATTGAGTCGCAATCTAGCATTCACGTTCAGGTACCTATCCATCCCACGGGTGAAGCCCCAGGAGTCAAGCTGGAGCAAGGTTCTCTGGATACAGTTTTGACGGAAGTGCAGATCCAATGCCCTCCTGGAAGTATCCCTGACTTTATTGAAGTGGATATTTCCGAGCTTCATGTGGGCGATATGGTACATATCAGCGATCTAAAATTGCCTGATGGTGCCGTTGCGCTAGAAGATCCAGCCCAGGTAGTCATGATCGTCATCGGACCTAGAAGCACTGCCGCAGCAGAGCAAGAGGAAGCAACAACTACGGAATCAGCTGCCGCCACATAAGTCTGAAATACAAGTTTCGAGCCAAACAGAGTTATAAGAGCCAGGGTTACACCTGGCTTTTTTGTGGGAGCTTTTTGATTGGGCAGGTTGTTTTGGGCTGAATTTACTGGATATTAGAGAGTATGACAGACACTTCTCTTCCCCCTTTTATTCAACAGATGCTGGAGCCAGGATTTTATCCCCATCCTGTCGTAGAGCCGATCCAGCTAATTCAGACTCACGTTTCCTATGTACTGCTGACAGGTGATTATGCTTATAAAGCCAAAAAACCCGTTAACTTTGGCTTTTTAGATTTCGATACGCTGGAAAAACGCCATCACTTCTGCGAAGAAGAGCTGCGTCTCAATCAACGCGGTGCGGCAGAGCTGTATATCGAGATTCTGCCCTTGACGCAGAGTGGCGATCGCTATACCCTAGGTGGCTCCGGCGCTCCGGTCGAGTACGTGATCAAGATGCGGCAGTTTCCCCAAGAAACGCTATTCACGAACTTGTTCGATCGCGGAGAGTTAACCGCAACCCGTTTGGTAGAGTTAGCCCAAGAACTCGCAAGTTTTCATGCTAAAGCAGCTAGTAGCGACTATATCCGCAGCTTTGGTGAGGTAGACCAGATCCGAGTGGCGATCGATGAAAACTACGACCAAACCCAAGGCTATGTAGGCGGGCCGCAAACTCAGCAGCAGCTCGACGAAACTCGCAGCTACACCGATCGCTTGTTTGCAGAACAGAAAACTCTGTTCGACAGTCGTATTCAGAACGGCTGGATTCGTGAGTGTCACGGGGACGTGCATTTGCGGAATATTTGCCTGTGGCAAGACAAGATTTTGCTGTTCGACTGCATTGAGTTCAACGAGCCGTTTCGCTTTGTTGATGTCATGTTCGATGTCGCTTACATCGTCATGGACCTTGATGCCCGCGATCGCACCGACTTAAGCAATGTTTTCTTAAACGCTTATGTAGAGCAAACGGGAGACTGGGAAGGGTTGCAAGTTCTACCTTTCTATCTCAGTCGGCAATCTTATGTCCGGGCCAAGGTTACTTCGTTCTTGCTGGGTGATCCGGCAGTCCCGGAAGCCGAGAAGCAAGCTGCTGCTGAAACCGCCGCCCGCTATTACCGTTTAGCTTGGCAGTATACCCAACCGCAGCAGGGGCGATTGATTTTGATGTCTGGGTTGTCTGGCTCTGGCAAGAGTACTACGGCGCGCCAAGTGGCAGGTGAGATTGGCGGTATTCACATTCGCTCTGATGCGGTGCGGAAACATTTGGGCGGCATTCCCCTCCAGCAACGGGGTGGCGCTGATCTTTATACGCCAGAGATGACCCAGAAAACCTACGATCGCCTACTCAAACTTGGCACGACCTTAGCCGCGCAAGGTTTCCCGGTGATTCTGGATGCTAAGTACGATCGCCAAGCTTTACGGGCTGAGGCGATCGCTCAAGCTCAAGCTCATCAATTACCGCTGCAAATTCTTTATTGCACGGCTCCAGAAGCTGTGTTGCACGATCGCTTGCAGCAACGCAGCAACGACATCGCGGATGCCACGGCAGATTTACTCGCTCAACAGCAGATGGCCCCCTTTACGGCGGATGAGCAAGCTTTCGTGACCACCCTGGACACCACGAAAGACTTAACATCCTTGCTCACGCAGACTCTGCAATCCCTATAGGGATAGGAGAAAAAGACGGTGGCCAAGTCTTCTAGGTTTTCAGGCGGATTTGCAGTAGGACTGAAGTGGTCTTTATTCTTTCTGCTCTGCTTTTTCATCCTGGGTTACTCCGCCGTCTTTAGTGTCCTTCTCGCCTCAATGGGGGGATTTGCCACTAGCTTGATCACAGATTGGTGGAATGCTAAAGCTGATCCTCAACCTGCGACAACTTCAGATGCGGCAGGCAACCAAGCGAATCAGCCTAAAGCAGAACGAGTCCTGACCCGCGCTGAAAAATGGCAACGAGCCACTGGCACTCATCGCAGGCGTCTCCCCAGATTAAAGTGGCCGTTTGGCAAAAGGTAAAATCAAGCTCATGACTAACTCCCCCAATAAAGTACAGCGATGGTTAGCCTGGGGCTTGCCTTTTCCGCTAATTGTGCTTAATGCTTGGGTTGCCCTTCAGGTATTTGAGTATTTTGAGCCACTAGTGACCGTAGTTGGCCTCGGTGTTTTGCTAGCTTTCGTCTTAAACTACCCCGTGCGTTTTTTGCATCAACGCGGCATGAAACGCAATCGAGCCGTTTTCTTAACGTTCTTCGTGGCGCTCCTTGTAGTGATTGGGGTGGGGGTGACGCTGATTCCCATTGTGCTAGAGCAACTGAGCGAAGTGATCAGAGTTTTGCCGAGTTGGATTAATTCAGGCAGTACTAAACTGGAGCGCTTGAACCAATGGCTAGAGACTCGCAATTTGCCCATCGACTTCAGTCATTTGGCCACTCAGTTGACCGATCGCTTCCCAGATGAGGTACAAGCCCTAGCCGAAGAATTGCTTACCTTAGCTTTGGACACCGTCAACAGCGTCTCCGACGTACTACTGACGGCTGTGCTGACGTTTTACTTATTGCTAGATGGCGATCGCCTCTGGAACGGTTTGTTTCGTCGCTTGCCGAGTCGGTTTGGGGTGCCCATTCAGCGATCGCTCCAACAAAACTTTCAAAACTATTTTCTCGGTCAGGTTACGCTTGCGGCCCTCGTCGGCACTGCTATGACTCTGGCTTTTTTAGCGCTGCGGCTGAAATTTGGCTTGCTATTCGGCCTTGGGATCGGCGTTATGACCTTGATTCCCTTTGGCGATGTCCTAAGTTTTGTGCTGGTGGGCCTCTTGGTGGCTTCGCATGATTTTTGGTTGGGTGCCAGAACGTTAGGAGTGGCTGTGGTGGTCGATCAAGTGATTGACCAAGCGATCGCGCCAAGATTAATCGGGAGCTTCACAGGTCTAAGCCCCATTTGGGTGATTGCTGTCTTGGTCATTGGCACGAAAGTTGGTGGCTTACTGGGTCTCCTGATTGCTGTCCCCATTGCCAGTTCGATCAAAAGTCTTTTAGATATTAGCTTCCAGCCTGTTCCAGAGGACAATGGCCGCGAACTGGAGCCGTCCAATTTCAATCCCATACAACTAACTCCTGCAGAATCAGAGCCTCGCTCGTAGGGGCGAAGCCCTCGGCGAGGTGCTTTGGAGGGTTACAAGGTCGCTTGTCTAAAAGCTTCGCCCTGATTCAATTCAATCGATCGCCTATGTTTTTGTTTCTGTCAAAGTTGCTGCCTTTATTCTTGTACCCGTTAGGGCTGAGTTGCTTGCTGTTGGTGGTGGCCTTGTTGACGTTTTGGAAGCGGCCTCGAATTGCGGCTGGTGCGATCGCTCTGGCCCTCACCGTCCTCCTGTTGGGAGGCAATGGTTGGGTTGCCAATCAGTTAGTGCGATCGCTGGAGTGGCAAAATTTACCAGCGGCAGAATTGCCTCAAGCAGATGCGATTGTGGTGCTAGGGGGTGCGACTAAGTCTGTTGCCAAACCCAGACCTGGCGTAGACTTGAGTGAAGCAGGCGATCGCGTGGTCTATGGGGCGCAACTGTATCGCGAGGGGAAAGCGCCACTTTTGATTCTGAGTGGCGGTCGGATTAACTGGCGGGGTGGGGGATCTCCGGAATCAGCGGATATGGCGGCATTAGTGAAGAGTTGGGGCGTCCCTGAGTCAGCGATTCTGCAAGACCCGCGATCGCTGAATACCTATGAGAATGCCGTTAATGTGAAGCAAATTCTAGAATCGCACCAGATTAAGCGAGTTTTGCTCGTCACTTCGGCCATGCACATGCCGCGATCGCGACTCATTTTCCAGCGCCAAGGCATTGAAGCAATTCCTGCACCCACTGACTTCTTGGTCACTGAGCTAGAAATACAAGAGCTACAGAGCAGCCCAGAAGCGCTCTTGCTCAATCTCATCCCTGATGCTGATCGGCTTCAACAATCTTCTCGCGTCCTGAAGGAGTATTTAGGATTAGCAATTTATCGGCTACGCGGTTGGCTGTAAGTGACAAATTAACTACCCTCTCCCATTAGTCCCTACAGTCACGACCACTTCTGAAGTAGAACTGAGGTCGGATACTACAGGACACATTACTTGCAGCCGCAGCGTATTGCGGAATTCAGGAGCGAGGTAGCGTTGCTGAATGGGTTGCCAACTTTGCCACAGTTGCAGTTTTCGTTGTTGAATTTGCTCATCCAAAGTGGGTAGCGCTGTGGCTAAGTCTGACTCTAACTCAGCACTCAAAAACTCGCTCAACACTGAATAATCTTGAATCTGCCCTAGCACTTCCTGAATATTCTTAAAGTCTTCGACTTGAGCGGCATAAGCAGGATCATAGAAGTCGGTGAAGAATTCGGTTTGATAGCGTACTCGCTTCAGCTGCTTACGCAGGTCATGCAGTTGCGTTTCTTGGTCTGCCAATAACGCTTGAATGACTTTGGTATCTAACTTTGATGAGGATTGATTTTGAGCTAGATTCGCTCCGACTAGCCAACCGGGATGCAGCAGCAGTTGACTGATTAGCGGCAGTAATAAATCAGGCAGCACTTTGAGAATAGGTTGCTCAGCGATCGCTTGATACTCGGGGTGTTTAACCCAACGGGAAAAGGCTTTCTTGAACTTTTGGTAGTGGCCGCGATGTAAGGTTTTTTCTAGTTCAGCGAAGTGGTGCGATCGCTGCTTTTGTAGTTTTCTAAAAACGGCATCTAACTCTTTTTGCTCTGCTTTTTTAAGTGAGGGATAGTAACGATTTTTTAACTCTGGTTGCAGAACATCTAAATCTCGTACTGCTCCTAATTTCTTGGCGATTTTACTAATTTGAGGAATATTAGCTGCCTTGGGTAAATCTAAGGCAGGGCCAAACACTTGTAGGGCAGTCCGGAGACGGCGCATGCCAACTCGCATTTGATGTAAATGCTCTGGTTCTGAGTCTTGCAGGACTGCTGCTTCGGGCTTTACAGATTTTTTGAAGTGCTGCTGAATGGCTTGATGAGCATATTCTCCCAAGGTCGCTGCTCTGACGGGTGTCTGGATTTTCATATCGCTTCGTTACAACTCAAAGAATTATCAGAATGGAAAATCTTATCGAATTTTTGTTAACCTTTGACTACCATTTTGTTAATTTCAGCCAGGTAATTACTCAGTCCTAAGATAGTTAGTTTGAAACTTTGTCTGCCAATATGCGTATTGGAGGAGGGCTTGGCAAACGAGCGCTTTTCTCAGCGAGCCTGTCGTCTAGGACTGGGATAGGTAAACTATAAAAGTATGGTTTTATCTCTATCAGAAATTTCAGATAAAGTTAACAAATTATTTATTCAAAGTAAATTAAAACTTCTAGAGTTAGTTATTTAGATGTCTCAGCCTTTACATTGGGTCGTCCCAGCTCCTCCACCGGACACTGAATTCTTTGCGGTCTATCAAGCCACCCATGAGTTTTATCGGGAAGCACAACATCGAGAGGCGTTGGAGGAGTATTACGAATGGTACGAACAAACGGCTGCTGCTCACCGCCGCGAGTTTGAGAAGATGCGGGGAGATGTGAATATTTTTGGCTGGTTTAGTCGGCGCGATCGCTAGTATCCAGCCTCCTGTTAGAACCGAGAGCTTGAGGGCACCTGCCCCCAAACCCCCGCTGAGAGAGTTGCGTCCCCCAGCCTCCCTCCAGAAGGTTTTCGTAAAATTTTTTGGTGGAGAAGGTAAAAAGCAAAGACCCCTGATGTTTCTAGCAATGAGAAATCAATCAGGGGTTAGTAAAGTGATGAGTTTTATCTCTGAGCTTGAGCTGGCGTAGGAGGCTTCCTCCTGGGAACAGAACTATGCGGTTACTTCTAGTTCTACTTCTTGCAAGTGAGCGCGAAATTTTTTGTCAAATTTGACTTGGATGGGTAGGTTGGCACTGACGGGTCGGCCCTGCCACTCCTTGACGACAGCTACTACTTCGCCTTCCTGACCTTTGATATCAAATGCTTGATTGCGATGGTCAGGATGATGGTACACAATGACGGATTCTTTGACGCGAACGCGATCGCCAACTTTCATAATCCTCGTGTTTCCTCTTCAACAACCTGAACCAATGCAGCGCTCAACCATAAGTAGCGCTTGCAGACAACCTTTTTATCTTCACATAGAGTGGCACTTTCCTATCAATTAGTCGGGGAACCGGGGGGTAAAGCTTGGTTGAGGGGGTTGGGTAGACGTTGACGCAATTGCTGGAAGCCTTGCGGGTTGAGTTGTGACCAAGCAATTAAACCAGCGGTACCGCCACCAGCTAACAAGATTAATAAGCTGAGGACGACGACAAAGCGGTTGCGTTTGCGAGTTACTGTACTGACCGGAACAGCAGTGGCAGGGGTTTCGGCTTCACCTGATTCGCCATAGAGCAACGCTTTGGAGGCTTCGGACATATCTGCGGGCCAACCACTCGTTGCATTGGTCGCTCGTTTGGGGTCAAACCAGTTGAGCTGGAAGTCGGAGGAGACTCGACAGTGCATCAACACAACAGAGGTGTTGTCGTAGCCGTTGTGTTGGTTGGCTAAATCGATCAAGGCTTGAACTGCGGCTGACAGAGACAATTTACCTCGCAGCACAGGTTCGGCGTAATCAAGCCAAGCTCGCTCAATCAAGCCGTTATCACTGAGGCCATCGGAGCAGAGCAAAAGCAACCCATCTTCCTCGACAATGAAGCGCTGCACAGTGGGTCGAAGAAATTCGGCATCTCTGGTGCCTAGGGCTTGTGTTAATCCGCCTGCATCAGGTCTGTGTAGCGCTTCGCGATGTAAACTACGGCCCAACCGAACTTCTCTGGTGGCTACGTCATCATCCAAGGTCAACAGATGGCAGTAGTGAGGGGTGATCCAGTAAGCACGGCTATCTCCGACATTGGCGATGTATAGCTCATGGGCATTATCAGCAGTTGCACCTGTAGTCAGTTTGACTCGCTGCGGCAACTGAAGCGCCATGACTAGGGTTGTGCCCATGCGCTGTCGCGATTCTCGCCCTTGAGTATCGTTTTGAGCGCAAATCAAGTTATTCACGACGCGAATGGCTGCTTCTAGCTGTTCCATAATCAGCTCTGGTGACAGCAGTTCTTCCTGTTCTTCTACTTCTGTTAAAAAGGCACGAATTTGGAGCTTGAGCGATCGCACTGCCAACTGACTTGCAACTTCCCCGCCTTCGTGGCCACCAATGCCATCACAAACGATCGCCAGGTGGGGCACTAATTTCTCTTTGGGACGGGCTTGGCCTTCTCGCAAGTCGGGCACTGTAGGGAAGTAAGCATCTTCATTCAGCGATCGCTGCTTGCCTGTATCCGACTCGCCGAGTAGCTTGAGCTGGAGCGGCAATTGAGAAGATTGTTCTAGCAATAACTGGTTGAGTTGCGTGACCACACTGGCAAGCGAGGCTTCCGCTGTGCGTAACGGGTGCAAGACGGTTTGCAGCGGTTGAGCCACGACCACTTGAGCTTCGGAAGCCCAGGCAAAGAGAAATTCGCCAAATTCTTCTAGGGTGGGAGGCTGAGGCAACTTGCGGCTGAGGAGCGATCGCGGTTGGGCATCTGATTCAGGTTGGTCAGCATACAACTCGCGCAGTCGGACGCGCCAACCTTCTACTCGCAGGTTCTCTGGAATCATTAAGCTGGAGGCCACGCCTTGCTCAGCTAGCGGTTGCCACAGTTGCAGCAATTGCCACAGCCAATAGACTTGGCGCAGGGAGGTGGTTTGCGGCCAGACTTCGGCCATTGAGGGGTGTAAGGTCCCGCCTGAGTCGATGGCGGCGTTGTCCAGCAGTGCAATATCCCACTGAGTTGTTTCTTCTCGGCTGGAAGCGAACCCGTACAACTCTGGCACATGCAACCGTTGAGGATAGAGATGCAGATAAGCGAGCAACTCATCTGGCCAGGCAGGAGGGAGGTGCGGCAGCAATCCAGGTTGGGTGTCTAGCCAAATCTGTGGAGTCAAAACGTAGTATCTGCCTAGAACCAATTCCTGTGGCGATCGCTGAGTCGCGCTGCTGCCACTGGCCCAGAGGTAGCGATAGATGAGCGGTGTTTCACAATGGGCACAAAGCTTCTGGCCTAGAGAATTCTGTGGATTAGCACAGGCTAGGTTAGGGCAAGAAATTTTTAGCTCAGAATTGCTCATGCGTTCGCACACCCTAAAGCTAAGTGGATCAAAGGGCTAGAGGCCTAAAAGGTTGGGATAGATTGGTTGTGATAACACTAATCCCACCAGCCTACCCCATCATTATCTAAGCCTAGTACTTCACCAAATTAGATTTTCAGGGTTGAGTGGAGCGGGTTTCGCCAGCCCCACTCAACCCCAACCAGCACAATTAATGCGGTGGAATCCGAGGTTGAAGTTACAAGACAGCAATCATAGCAGGGTTAGGGGCTACCAGACATTTGCGATCGCGGCAACCAAGCTGGAATTGGGATCAGTGCAATTGAATCTATCTTTATCGCGCTGCACAGGATATGGGTATGCCTTTCGGTCCTACAGTGATTTGGTTGCTGGCAGGAGTCGGATTTTGTTTAGTAGAGCTATTGCTGCCGACTGCATTTGTCGCCTCAATGATGGGTGTGAGTGCGTTTATCGTTGCCCTGATTTCATTGGTTTTGCCGCAGCTTAGTTGGCAAATTATCCTCTGGATGGTCATTTCGGTAGCGCTGGTAGTTTTGGTGCAACGTTGGGTACCCAAGCAGAAGGCCTCAGCGATCGCAGATGCCACAGAGGCAGAAACTTTAACCGAGATTTTGCCAGGAAAAACGGGTCGGGTGCTCTACGAAGGCAATTCCTGGCAGGCCCAGTGTGATGATGAAACGCTGGCGATCGCGCCTCAGCAAAAAGTCTGTGTAGTCGGTCGTAAAGGCACGACTCTGCTGGTCATGCCAGAAAATTTACTGCATCACTAGAGCCGAATCTGCATTCGGTTGATTTGCTTTTTCAAGCTTCAGGAGAATCCACAATGAATCAATTTATCTTAATGCTCGTTCTCGCCCTAGGCGGTGTGGGGCTTTCTGGCGTCAGAATTCTGAGCCAAGGGAATGAAGCGCTCGTTGAAACCCTGGGACGCTACAACGGCAAAAAACTCAAACCAGGGCCAAATTTCGTCTTTCCTGGTTTGGATCGCGTGGTGTTCAAAGAAACCATCCGCGAAAAGGTTTTAGACATTCCTCCCCAACAATGCATTACCCGTGACAACGTATCCATCACTGTGGACGCCGTAGTCTACTGGCGCATTATCGACATGGAGCGGGCCTGGTACAAGGTGGAGAACCTCAAGTCGGCAATGGTAAACATGGTGCTGACCCAGATTCGGGCCGAAATGGGCAAGCTAGAACTCGATGACACCTTCACGGCGCGATCGCAAATTAGTGAGCTGCTGCTCCGGGAGCTAGACATCGCCACCGACCCTTGGGGGGTAAAAGTCACCCGTGTTGAGCTACGCGACATCGTACCCTCCAAAGCCGTCCAGGAATCGATGGAATTGCAAATGTCCGCAGAGCGACGGAAACGCGCCTCTATCCTGACATCAGAAGGCGAAAGAGAATCAGCCGTCAACTCTGCCAGAGGTAAAGCAGAAGCTCAAGTGTTGGATGCGGAAGCCAGACAAAAAGCAGTCATCTTGGAAGCGGAAGCTCAACAAAAAAGCATTATCCTCAGAGCGCAAGCAGAGCGGCAACAGCAAGTGCTCAAGGCTCAAGCCACTGCCGAAGCACTTCAGATTGTGGCCAAAACCCTTAAAACTGACCCCGATGCTCACGAAGCGCTGCAATTTTTACTAGCGCAACACTATCTAGAAATGGGCACCACCATTGGCAGCAGCGGCAGCAGCAAGGTAATGTTTATGGACCCGCGCAGTATTCCTGCCACTTTAGAAGGGATGCGATCGATCGTGGGGGATGACAGCACTCACGCTAACAACCACAACTCCAAGCTTGATCCTGCTGCTAATCTAGGGCTTTCATAAGCTCAAGTAGCACCTCTGCGATCGTTGGACAAAACACTGCTTAAAGCACTACTTGCGAAGCGAAGCTAACTAACCACCCCGTTAGCACTTTGAGCCGCTTGGCAGGGATCGCAGAGGCCAAAAAACTCCAGGGTATGGTAGTAGATCTTGAACTGATGCGATCGCTGGAGCTGCGTCTCTAGCTCGTGTACCGGACATTCATGAATGGGAATTGAGGCACCACATTGTAAGCAAGTGAGGTGGTGCTTATCTTGCTGCAAACAGCTGTACAACGATTCACCACTGGCTAACGTGCGTACCTGTACCACACCCTCTAATTTCAAAGCGTCTAGGGAGCGATAGACCGTAGCAAGCCCCATGCTCTGACTTTGACTCCGCAATTCCACGTAGAGATCTTGGGCAGAAACGGCTCGATTTAGGGTCTTCAATAGGGCTAAAATACGCTCCTGGCTGCGGGTGCGTTGAGCTTTCATATACAAACAATTCTCAAGCGTTATGTTGGGTAGGGACGCAGTTTGTCCTTTCCTTCAAGCTAAACCATATAGACTGCACAAATGGTAAATCGCAGCCTTAGAATAGGAAGGCTGTGGTGTACAAACCGTCTATTCACTCTTTTAGTTAAGGCGCTGCTGTGACTCGAAAGTATCAGGCTCGAATCTATGTTACCCTCCGTCCCTCCGTACTAGATCCAGCCGGGACGGCAGTGCAATCTGGATTGCAACATATGGGCTACGACAATGTGGAGCAAGTTCGAATCGGCAAATATGTGGAACTGACCCTGACAGCAGCAGATGAAACCGCAGCTCGACAGCAGTTGGATCGAGTGTGCGATCAACTTTTAGCGAACCCGGTGATTGAGAACTATCGCTTCGAACTCACCGAATCAGCCACCCTCAACTCAGGGGTAACCGCATGAAGTTTGGCGTTGTTGTATTTCCTGGCTCGAATTGCGATCGCGACGTTGCCACCGTTACCGAAGGCTTACTTCAGCAGCCAACGCGCATGGTTTGGCATGAGGAAAGCGACATTTCCGATTTAGATGTGGTAGTAGTTCCCGGTGGTTTTAGCTACGGCGATTACCTCCGCTGCGGGGCGATCGCTCGTTTCTCTCCTGTCATGCAAGCTACGATCAAGCATGCTGAGCAGGGCAAGCTAGTTCTGGGCATTTGCAATGGCTTCCAGGTGTTGACGGAAGCAGGACTGCTGCCTGGAGCTTTGGTCCGTAACCGTGACTTACACTTTGTCTGCGATCGCGTCCCCGTTAAGGTGGAGCGAAATGATTTGCCTTGGACGCAGGAATATCAGGCAGGAGAAGTGATTACCCTACCGATTGCCCATGGTGAAGGTAGTTATTACGCTGACCCCGACACCTTGGCTGAGCTTGAAGCCAATGGTCAGGTGCTGTTCCGTTACTGCACAGCGGCAGGAGAGGCTGAAAATGGCAGCAACCCCAACGGCTCCCTCAACAACATCGCTGGCATTTGTAATCATCGGGGCAACGTTTTAGGCATGATGCCCCACCCAGAGCGAGCCGCTGAACCCATCTTAGGTAACACCGATGGCATGAAATTGTTTCACGGTTTGTTGTCTGCCGTTGCTGCGATCGCTTAACCGACTCAATCAAATTGCTGGCGCGATCGCTCGACTATCTTGGTAGCCTGGGCGGGCAACAAGTAGTGGTAACCACTACTAGTTCCATACCCGTAGTGAGATGCGAGCGATGGTCAGGGTCTCGTATCCTAAGGCTTTCAAATCACCGAGGTCTCTGGATACGATTATGCGATTGTTGCGGCGTAAAAGGTTTTGGTTATTCGTGGCTACGATCGCTGTAATTACTTTAATTAGCGTGCTCTTTCTTAAGGGCTGGTTTATCAATTTGAGGAGCTGGCTGCGGACTTTAGGACCGTGGTCTATTCCGATGTTTATTGCTGTTTATGTCCTCATGACCCTGGCGGGGTTACCTAATGCCTTGCTGATGCTCGGCTCCGGTACTTTGTTCGGGTTTAGCAAAGGAGTACTTTACGCCTCAATCGCAGATATTTTGGGGGCGACGGCTTGTTATGTCGTGGGTAAAACCATTGCTCGCAAACAGATAAAGAAATGGCTCGCCAAAAATCCCAAGTTTCTCGAGATTGACAAAGCGATCGCTCGTAAGGGCTGGAAAATCATCCTATTGACTCGCCTCTCGCCAGTGCTGCCTTCGAGTGTGCTTAACTACGGCTTCAGTTGTACCAAGGTCAAATTTAGAGACTATTTCATCTTTACTTGGATCGGGATGTTGCCCGTAATCGCCTTCTACGTTTACCTCGGCTCTTTTGGCTTCAGGATGATGGGTCGAGAGGGTTCGCCGCAAAATCTGTTGCTGCAACTTAGTGGACTGTTGGCCACAGTAGCCACTGCGATTTACACGACGCGAGTCGCTAAGCGAGCCTTGGCCCAAGCTGAAGATGCTGCCTAGAAGCCTGCTCAAGAGGTAGCTATTCGGGTTGGTGAAGTTCTGGCTGTCTCCGCTTGAACCAAACGAGCAGCACATCCAGAATGCGATTAAGGCTGGCAGGATACGCGATCGCCCAGATATTAATCAACAGGCAAGTGCTAGCCAACCAAAACAGAATATAGGTGGGAGGCATCACGATACCAACGGCCAACCAGGTTAAGACATGTAGCACCATTACTAGGGCGAAGCAACTGGCTAAACCCACGGCTCGTTGAATTTGCACCGTTGGACGACGCAAAGCCGTGAGTCCCAGAGTCAGCACGGTGGCGAGTAAGTTAGCTGGCACCAAAAACGCACAAATGGCGATGCAGTGAGTCCGAGAGAATTCAGATAGAGAGTGGAAAGCGTCAAGCATGAAGAATGAACAGTGAGAGTCTAGAAGCTATCGATTTAAGCGATCGCCCCTTACGTTAGTGCCTGCTATAAGCTCTAGCCACAGCTTAAAGGGGGATATGACTAATCATTTCACCCTTTGAGAGTACCCACTCCGGATCTTTAATAACTCTACAGCTTTGGTGGCTGCTGGCGGTTTGGCAACTGCTCTCTGGGACACCAGCTCTCACTAGTAAGATTCTCGATTCGCCACTTCCGGCAGTCGAATTTCCTGGTCCACGGTTAACCCTGCCAAGAAACTGCGGTCCTCACTGATGTGAGGAAACTTGAGCTGAGAATCTGGCACCCCTTTCTTAAGCTGCCGTTGGCGGACGATCGCAAAGCTGCCTGAAGCCAGAATCCGAAGTCGCGGTGCGGGCACAGCATCTCGTCGCTTAACTTCGTAGGAAGTGTGAATTTCCTTCAGTTTTTGGTCGAACCGATGTAAGAAAGCTGACGGATTATCGAGTGCTTGACCAGGCAGCAGCTCAATGTTTACTAGATAGTGGGCTGGAATCACATCTTCAGCCAAAGTGACACAAAAATCTTCTAGGGGCAGGCCAAACTCTTGTTGCAGCGATTGCATCACTTGAGTCACATGGAATTCGGTGGTTTTTTCGGTGGTAGAGGAGAGCAGCCCCCCTCGACGATGGCGGAAAACAATCAATGGCGATTGCTCGTAAAAGCCTGTCACTTCGACCACATCACCAATGTCGTAGCGATAGAAACCGCTGTAGTTGGTCATCAAGATGCGGTAGCGATCGCCCACTCGCACTTCCGGCGCTAGTAGGGTTTGGGGCTGTTCAGCCTCCCATTGATCTTCCGGGATAAATTCAAAAAACCCACTCTCGATCGCCAGAATGCTGCCGTCTTGGCCCAGTTCCGGATAGATGCTAAACGTGCCTTCGGCAGAGGCATAGACCGCGCCATAACCTGGGGTGTCGCCAAAGTACTGAGGAAAGCGCTCAAAGTAGAAGTCCGAAGTGCCGCCCCGCGCAGTTGCCACATAGGAAAGCTGCGGCCAAACGAGCCTTGGGATCAGCCGCCCTTCCGACTTCCAGACCTCGCGGAGTTGGGCCGCTCGGCTTGGATTGGCTGACCATTGTCGCTCTAGTTTCGTACGCACGTCCGGCGCTAATTTCAACCAAGGCGCGATCGTGCCCTGGTCTAAATCGTGTATCAACTCCTCAGCATATTGCTCCAAATAATTGCAGATCCGCAACACCAGCATGGGAAAGTTAGCTCCTAAACCTCGCATCTCAGGCTGGCACAGCGCAAACAGTAGGCAGAGATAGTGCCGCGTCAAGCTGTCGTCGGGCAGCAACGTTTCGTAGGGATGCGCAAAAAGTTGTTCGTAGAGGAATTTGCCCATCCGCAGTACGCCAACGCTGGCAGGCCCATACTCAATACCGCCCGGAGTGCGACCCAAAAGCTGTACCGAGTTGGTAGCAAGCAGTTTGCCAAACTGGGAGCCGCGATCGCGTAAGGCGTCACTCAAAAACCCAATGCTGGTGAGATTCGCCTGCCGCAGAGAGTTTTGAAATCGCTTGGTGACGGGAATTAGTTTTTTTTGCCCCGTCGAACCGCTGGTGAGGTTGAGATAGACCACCGGATCGGGGGTTAAGACGTTTTGCTCACCTTGAGCAATGCGCTCGGTATAAAGCTCATAGCTGCTGTAGGGTAAAACTGGGACGCGATCGCGGAATTGGTCAATGGTTTTGATGTCGCCCAAACCATACTCTCGCCCCAAGGCAGTGTCTTGATAGGCAACCAGCAACTCTTTCAGGAACTGCTCTTGCACCGCTAAAGTGCGCCGAGTTTTTTTGACAAAGCTATTTTTCACTTGACGACTCACAGTCGCCAGAATCGGTAACAAGATCGACATTCCCCTTCCCCTCACGCTCATCCGCACAGATGCATTGGATTTCGATTAAAGCCGATTTACCACCGGAGTTCAAATAGACACCAGTAGCGCTAAATGGTTCTCAAACCGCGAAAAAGCTCCAAATTCTATGCTGAGCGATCGCCTCGTTAGACCCTCACTCTCTAGAAATCAGTGCCACAAACCTCCTTTAGTAGCTCCTGAGCCACGAAGAGGATGTCAAAATAGTCGTTATTGGTTCTTGCGGGCACCGTGTGAGGAAGGAGAGTTCATGCTGACCTTAGAGCCGATCGCCATCGGCATTGCCTGTTTCATCATCGCTTTTATTCTGGCCAGCTTGGTGGAGTACTGGATGCACCGCCTAATGCATGCGTCCCCTCGGGTGGGCGAGCGCCATCGCGACCACCATCGGCGTAACGAAGGCCAAGGCGTTTTGTGGGAATTCCGTGACTACGTCAGAGGCACGTTTATTGTGCTGGGCTTGATGTTTTTTGTCTCGATCCCTGCGGGTAGCGGGTGGCTGCTAGGTGGGATCGCCTATGCGGCGTTCTCAGCTTATGCCCATCAGCTCCAGCACGAAAACCCCACTAAGTGCTTCTGGATGAAGATGCCTGTGCATTACGTACATCATAAATACGGCATGTGGGACCACAACTTCGGCCTAGCTGTAGATTGGTGGGACCATATTTTTGGCACTTACAAACCTGTGGAGTGGCTGAGCGAGCAAGAACTGAACCAACCAGAACGGAGTTATCTGCAACTCCGTTGGTGGTAACGCTAGCTTAGAAGCAGTCCAACCGGGTGATTTTTGCCAAAAACTGGCGATCGCCCTCGCCTAAGCCAGAAGCCTAGTGCTATGTTGCTTAAACAGTTGCTTATTGCTTAAACAATAGTTTCCGATCCCTGGCATGAATTCTTAGTCTGTGAGGATTCCACCTTGAGCGAATTTCGACAGTTGTTGCAAGAATCGAAAGCCCACTTTGTTGCCAGTCATCAAAACCCCATTAACCAGGCTCTGCACCATCTCACCAATATTTTGGCGATCGCAGCGGTAATCTTGCTATTTTACGATTGGCGGCTGACCTTAGTTTGCCTAGTATTCACCCAAGTGTTTGCCCTAGGCGGCCATGCTGTCTTTGAAAAAAATCAGCCTGCTTTCGTCAAGTACCCTGGCGTCACTATTCTCAGTTCCTTCACTTGGTCCTTTGAGAATTGGTTTGGTCTGCGCCAAATTCTGGCTTACTTACAGCGCAAGACGGCTTAGCGTTTACACTTGTACACAAACTCAATAATTTCTTTGATTCAAAGTTTGTTGGAGCCAACGTCGGCAACTGTTTCCAGGCTTGCTGGCTGGTTTGTCTCCACTTTACAGGCTATCCACTGAGGAGCGTTCATGTATCAAGGTTTACTGGTAATCGATGCGGATGCCCATAAGCTCGAAAATCCGCTGCTGCTGCGGGATTATATAGAGCCACAGTATCGCGATCGCATTGGTCTAGTGATTGATAGTTTGGGTGATCAGCGCGCGAAGCTGATTGACTTTAATCCTGCGACTGGCAAAAACGATTATGTGCGGATGTTCCCCCAGCCCCAAGGCTTAGGCAAAGGTGGCTTCCGCAACCTCCATCCTGAGACGACTCTCGGTGCCATGTTCAATCGGGTCCGCATTGAGCACATGGACCGCGAAGGTGTAGATGTCCAAGTTATCTACGGCACGCTCAATCTGATTTTTTCCAGCATTTTAGATAAAGATTTTGCGATCGCCCTCTGCCGCGCTTACAACACCTACATGGCAGATGACTGCCGTGGTTATGACAACCGCCTCAAGCCCATTGGGGTTCTGCCACTTCAAGATGTGGACGCTGCGATCGCAGAGATGAAGCGCTGCATCAATGAACTCGGCATGGTCGGTATAGCGGTGGCTCCCAACCTGCCCATTCCTCATCCCAAAGCACCAGACGCCTTCCCCGAAATCCGCACCTGCAAGAACATCAGCCATCCAGACTTCCGCCCCCTCCTACAAACTGCTGTGGATTTGGATATTGCTTTGGGCATCCACGGTGGCCCTGGTTCTTACATGGTGGGCGGCATCGCTGACCACATGGAGACCTTTGTCCTGAGCCACATCTTCGTGCAGCGCAACCAGCAGCAAATGGCAATGGCGCGCATGGTCTTCGATGGGGCATTTGAGCAATTCCCCACCCTACGGGTTGGTTTCCTCGAAGGAGGTTGCGGCTGGATTCCTGACCTCGCCCATGCTTTCCATGAGCACTGGGAGAAGCGAATTCGTGACTTCGATCCTAAGAACCCATATCGCCCCTCCCTCATGGACTTCACCAAGCTAATGATCCAAGAGCGGGGTGTGCAAAACGTTAACTTGCTCAACCAGGCAAAAAATCTGTTCGACTTGCTGTGGAGTGCTGAGCATGACCCTGCCAAGATCGATGACGCGAGCCTGTATGAGCACTACGATCTGCGCCACCGCGACCCGATGGACTACTTCAAACGGGGTCAGATCTTTGCGTCCTATGAGTCGGATGACCCAGGCCCCTCCTACATGCCTCAGGCAATGGGTGAAGCAGGCAAGCACATTCCTTGCTTCTCTGGTGACTACGGCCATTGGGATGGCGTCCTCAAGGATTGCGTTAAGGATGCAGCCACAGCCACTGAGTACGATCGCGAGCATCTGGCATTATTGTTAGGCGGTAATGCGCTGGCGCTCTACGGCGATCGCTTGCGTAATTCTTTACCTGATTACGTCAAAGCTGAATCTACCGTTACAGCTCAATAACCTAACTTAGCTCCTGATCTATCAACCCCTCTTTGGTATGAAGAGGGGTTGAGCAAAAATCGAGATTTGGTTGATTAGGCTGACATTGAGGCGATCGCGGGAGCTAACCACTCTTCCCGGAGTTTCGCGATCGCCTGCTCCTTCAATTTTGCTTCCACCTCAATCCAAGGCACTTCCCGGTAAGAACTAGGCATGACTGTAATGAGATTGCTGTGGTGGGGGTCGCCAAAAGCATCACAACCATTAGAAATATGCACTAGTTGCCATTCTGGAAAAGGCCAAGTGCTACGAGCGGCTAGCACCATTTCCGCTACACTAGGGTGCTCGTAGCTTTCCAGTTTTTCGTGAATGACATGATGGTGAGCATCAAACACCATTGGCACTTCAGCCGCCTGGCAGACCGCTAAGATTTCTGCCGCGCTGTAAGCATACTCGTCATTTTCCAGAGCCAAACGGCAACGAATCCCATCGGGTAGATTGCGAATCACCTGAATCAACCGTTCCGCGCGATCGCCTTTGCCGCCGTGGATTTCCATCATCGCCCAAGGCGATCGCGGCAAACCGAGCAAGTCAAAGATTTGCGCCTGAGCCCGTAGGATTTTGATACTATTCTCGATTACCTCTGGTTTATCAGAGCTAAGCACCACAAACTGATCGGGATGGATGACGAGGCGAATGCTCGCCGTCTGGGCGCGATCGCCCGTGGCTCGGAGCGTGTCTTGAAACTCCAGCAAAATTCCTTCACCGATTGGCTCATCGGCAAACGGAAATAAAGCTGAAGTTAGCCGATAGAGCCGAATCCCTTGTTCTAGACAGAAATCGATCGCGAGGTTGAGGCGCTGTAGATTGTCGGCATACAGCGCTCGCAAAACTCGTTCCTGTTCACTGAGTTCTAGCTGTAATAACCGCTTCCGGGTCAAAGCACGATAGCGCACTTGATTTGTAGAGGTAATGCAGACCAACCCCAATTTTGGAAGTGCGGTGTCTGTCAACTGTTGGCTCATCGGGGTTCGGCTTCTCTGGATTCGGCTGCTTTAAGTTCGGCTCTGGGGGCACTGCTAGACGGAGTTTATTCTTGCACGTACATAGGAGGTTCGATCGCGAAGTTGTCGATCCGACCAGACTCATCGATCACATAACCATCGGTTGTCTTCAGGTCAGTATTTTCTTCCTGCTCCACCGCAGCATCCAAGTTCTTGATATTGCGGGCCACATCTACGTTGGAGGGAATTTCTTCATCAGCTGGGTTCACAGCTGGGTTTTGCGCCATCTGCACGCCAAACTGATCCCCTCCTGCACCTTTGCCAGGTTCAGCGTCTTCAGGATTACCGCTTCTATATTCTTGTTCTTCACTCATGGTCATATCCCCGTATGTAAAAATTCAAGCTGGCTGAGTAAGATTTGCCTTGACACCTCATGCATCCAATGCGGCGAAGTCTTAGCTCATTCAACGCCTACCAAGTTACCTCAGTTCACCTTCAGAGAGATTCCTTCGGCGGGAAGGAACTCCACCTTGGCTACCTATACCTTGAGTAGGGTTCTGATCCCCACACCTTCTGCCAGCGATCGCGAGAATAAAGGAAGGCTTTGCTCGCTGTTCTGGAACCATGTCTCTTTATCTTTGGGAACGAAAAATCTTTGGACAAGAAACAACTGTTCGATCGCTGGGCACCCAGTTATGACTGGCTCTTTCCCTCAGTGTTTTACCAAGCCATTCATCAGCGCTTGCTGGAATTTACTCAGCTAGGCGATCGCGCTCAGGTGCTAGATCTGGGTTGCGGTACTGGGCGATTACTTTATCGTTTAGCAGAGCAATTTCCCAGCTTACAAGGGACAGGATTGGATCTCTCTGCCGAAATGCTGGGGCAAGCCCAAAAACGCCAGCCTCAATCGTCTCGGCTCACCTATGTTCAAGGTGATGCCGAGCAGCTACCTTTTGGCGAGGTACAGTTTGATGCCGTGTTTAACACACTTAGCTTTTTGCACTACCGTCAGCCAGAGCAAGTTTTTGCTGAAGTCAGCCGAGTCTTAAAACCAGCGGGTTGCTTCTACTTGGTTGACTTGACGTGGCAGCCTTGGTCAGATACCCAAGCTCTACTGATCTCGCCAGGAGAAATTCGGCTTTATAGCCAGAAAGCCCGCGAACAGCTAGGGCAACAGACAGGGCTAATTTGCCAAGGCCATTATTATCTACTGGGTCCTGTGATGCTGACAGTTTTCACTAAACCCTAGGATTGCCGACTGACAATTTATTAGGAATAGCTAAAAATAGCCTGTTGTTTTAATCACTAATTAGAGATTCGAACGTGGTTCTTAAAGCTTTGAGATCTGCAATCCTAGCCACAATTAAGTTCTCGCTGCCAGCATCTTCTAAGCGGTGTTTCCAGAGTTGAATCTTTTCAGAATTATTCATCCAAAAATTAACGACAGTTTCTACCACTTGATCTAAATCCCAACCGCGTTGGGGAGGTACTGTCTCGATGGATTGAATAAAAGAATCAAGGGTGCAACGGTAGGAACCAACATATTCCACACCAGGTTCTGGCAGCTTTTGTATAATTTCTTGTTGATGATTGAAGAAATGTAAAATGGGTGAGACACCTAGGACTTCAAATGTGTATTTCATGTGAAACTCCTAAAGAGTTTTTGCCGTTTCTTATTAAGAATGAATTGTAGTGAGTATAAAACCAAACGTCTAACGTCAGTAGATAGATTTAATACCTTTTTAACCAAATGAACCTTTACCTTGGCCTAGATTTTGGCACTTCAGGCGCACGCGCGATCGCAATTGACGCCGAGGGAACCGTGCAGGCGCAAGCCAGTTATCCCTATGTCGCCACGGCTTCAAAGGATTGGGTCACCAGTTGGCAAACGGCTTTATTTGCCCTGATCGAAAAAATCCCCCTAGACCTGCGCCAATCTATCCGAGCGATCGCGATCGATGGCACCTCTTCGACTGTGCTGATCTGCAACAGCGCCGGACGACCCATTGATGAACCGATCCTCTATAACGATGCTCGTGGAGCAACAGTTTTGGAGATGTTACAAGCGATCGCCCCTGCGAATCACAGCGTCATCAGTGCCACCTCTAGTTTGGCTAAGTTGTTGTGGTGGACTCAGCAACCGCAGTTTGCTCAAGTGCGCTATTTCTTGCACCAGGCTGACTGGTTGAGTTTTCTACTCCACGGCAAATTAGGGATCAGCGATTATCACAATAGTCTCAAGCTGGGCTACGACGCCGAGCAGCTATGCTACCCAGCTTGGTTAGAGAGTTTGCCCATGTCACCCTTGCTACCTCAGGTTGTGGCTCCTGGTACGCCCATTGGCCCGGTTAAGGCGGCGATCGCTACCCAATTTAGCTTGCGCTCCAATTGCCTCGTCTGTGCAGGCACCACAGACAGCATTGCTGCTTTTCTCGCCAGTGGAGCCCAAATCCCCGGTGAGGCTGTCACGTCGCTCGGTTCCACTCTGGTCCTCAAGCTTTTGAGCCAAACTCGGATCGATGACACTCAATTCGGTATCTACAGCCATCGTTTGGGCGAATGGTGGCTTGTGGGTGGCGCTTCCAACACAGGTGGAGCAGTGTTGCAAAAATTCTTTAGTTCTGAGCAATTAGAAACGCTTAGCGAAAAAATTCCCACTGAACAGGAAAGCTCGTTGCATTACTACCCATTGCAGCACCCTGGCGAACGCTTTCCGATCAATGATGCTGCCCTGGCTCCCCAACTAGAACCACGCCCAGAAGACCCAGTGGAATTTCTCCACGGCTTGTTAGAGAGTATGGCCCGCATTGAAGCCCAAGGTTATGAGCTATTGCAGAAGTTAGGAGCCACGCCGCTCAAACAGGTCTACACAGCCGGAGGAGGGGCAAACAACTCAGCCTGGACCAAAATTCGCGAGCGCCAACTAAAAACCTCTGTGGTTCGCTCGGCCCAAACGGAAGCGGCATACGGTACAGCTTTGCTGGCAATGCGGAATTGCAACCAGATTTTGTAAGTAGCAAGTCTACGTTTACAGCGCTAGTTTCATCGTCAAGGAAATACCGCCAGCGCGATTGCGAACTTCACTCCCCGCGATCGCTCGAAACCCCATCCTTTCATACAACCGTAGAGCAGGATTATGAGCTCTGACACTGAGAGAAATCGCTGGGTAAATCGGTTTTGCCGCTTCGAGTAAATGAGCGATGAGCTGAGTGCCAATGCCTTGGTTGCAATAGTCCGGTAGTACGGCGATCGCTAGCTCTGGCACGTCATCTGATACATAAGCGAAGCCTTTTTCTGTCCCTGGCCAAAGCCTGACCCAGACAGCTCCAACTTTCTGGTTGGTACCGGAGGCGATCGCCACAAACCCTAGATCTCCCTCTCGGCCCCAACCTTCAACGTAACGAGCTAGCAGAGGATGATGCATCGCAGCTTGAATGCTAGTTTCGCCCTCGTCTCTGAGGTGGGCTGCCTCAAACAGCATTTCCCATAGAAACGGCTGATCCGCGATGGTTAAGGGTTGAATTAGGTAGTTCAAGCTCATCTCTTCTAAATTGCAAAATATTTTTATTTTCTTAATAAAGAAAGTTTTTGCAATGGCCTTTACAGTAACCTTAACTTTTACAGGTGTATAAAATATTTTCTATAATTGTAATTTCTTAATCTCTACATAAGTAGACAAGATGACTCCTGAAGAAAAATTAAAGCAATCGGCAGAACAAAGTCGAATTGCAAGAGAATTTAAAGAGTTTGTAAAACAGGAAATTGAAAATTCAAAAGAATGGTTTGTGGTGACTCTTGAAACCTATGACGCCTACAGGGGATGCTATAAAGTTCACAAAAAAGATGGTTCAGTTCTTTATGCGACAGTAAGGTCAATGCCCGGTCATATTGGCAAAGGTGACACATTGGTAGCTTATCAGCCCAAAACAGGTCACTCGCCTAAATTATTTTTACCTCTTTAAAGATGTATTTTTAGAATTTTGCTATGAGTCATAAAGATAATAATGAGCAGAAAAACAAAGCTCATTTAACCCTAGGGTCTGCTAGTGGGATAGGAGGTGTAGGCATACTACAAATTCTAAGTCTCTTTCCTCTTACAGCTCCCATAGGAGCCGCTGGTACTGTTATTTTGAGTGCATGGCAATCTGAGCAGCAAAAGAAATTTATCAGTGAAGTCGAGCAAAAGATAGAGGCCCTTGAGCAGAAAACCATTAAACAATCTTTGCTAGATTCTGATGAGTTTAAAGAAATAGTAGCTCGTATTTGGGATAACGCTTTGAAAACAGCTTCAGACTTGAAACGGAAGGCGCTTGCGAGCGTTTTGGTGAATTCTGCTACTCAATCCCAAAACAGTCTCGCCGAAAAATCATCTCTTTTGCGAACTCTGCTAGAAATATCAGACAGAGAAATACTTGTCTTTACAGTTATACAAAGTGCTCTAGAAAAATCTGTTTCTTCTTGCCACGAGAAAGATATAGAACTAGCCTTAAATTTAAGTAGTCAAGAAGTTCATAATACTTGTGAGGATTTAGAGCAGCTTCGTCTAATAGCCCTTGCTGAACCGAATACCTGGACTATCACTCAACGTGGTTTGAGACTAATCGTGTGGTGGAGTGGGCTAGACAAACAAGAGATCCTAACAGCAGTTCAAGAGAGGGTTGAATCCGAACTTGGAACTAAACTTCAAGAAGTCAAGCAAGAAACAATGATTGCGATGTATGACACGCTTAGAAAAATGATGCATCTCGGCAGGTAAGCTTCTATACTCTCTTGATCTCTAATGCTCCTATTTAGTCATCTTCTTTAGCGACTGAATATACTTAAAGTTCTTATTGATTAATCATTGATTCTCTATCAAATTAGCGAGCCTTATTTAAAGGTTGTTCCACAATACTAGCCAGCAATCGGCTGTGGCAGCTTGTTGTTGAGTGGTTTCTGCTTGCTGGCGGATACTCGTTTTAATTCCGGCTAAGTCAGAGCGGAATTCAGTCATACTTTCTGAAGGCAATCCGATTTGATAGGTGAGTGCTTTAGTTAATTCTCTATTGTGGCTTTGATATTAGCTTCTTCGTAATTTATTTGAAATAAGCGATTGCGGCCTTGAGCTTTAGCTCGGTAAAGACCTTGATCCGCGGCTGCAATTAAAGTTGCAGCAGAAGACTGGCCCTGGGGAATTGTTGTGGCGACACCGAGGCTAAGCGTTACGAATCCAGTAACTTGAGAACTAATGTGCAGCAGTTGCAAAGTTTTGATCTTGGCCTGGATTTCGGTCGCGACTGCGGCAGCACCCACCGCATCCGTATTCGGTAGGATGATGGCAAATTCTTCACCCCCGTAACGAGCCACTAGATCCGCAGGTCGCTTTACAGCTTGGGCGATCGCTTGGGCAACTTGTCTTAAAGCATCATCCCCAGCTAAGTGCCCGTAGGTGTCGTTATACAACTTGAAGCAATCTACATCGCACAGAATCAAAGACAAAGTAGCTTGCTCACGCGCTAATCGCTGCCATTCCTGAGCTAAATACTCATCAAAGCAGCGACGATTTGCCACTTGAGTCAAGCCATCTGAGGACGCGAGGCGCTGTAGCTCCTGGTTGGCTTGTTGCAGTTGTTGATAAAGTTCCGACTGCTGAATCGCGATCGCGGCTTGACCCGCCAACTGGCTGAATAGATTCATCTCAGAAGCTTTCCAGCTTCTAGGACCGCTACACTGATGGGCGATCATTAGCCCCCACAGCTTCTCCTGCTGCAAAATTGGCACCACTAAATTAGCCCGAATTTGCAACTGCTGTAGTAGCTCCACATGGCATGGAGTCAGCTCTGCGGCGTGAATATCTTCAATTGCTTTAGTTCGTCCTTGCTTATATTCACAAGCGTGATTGGATTGGAAGCAAGTATCTATGACATTCAGCCCCAATATAGGTAGCCATCCCTCGGCTACAGACTCTACCACCACAACCCCACTCCAGTCGGACGCAAAGCGGTAAAGGACAACCCGATCTACCTGAAACAGCTGTCGAACTTCTGCCGCTGTGGTTTGCAGAATTTCATTTAAGTCTAGAGATTGCCGAATGCGCTGAGTTACAGCAGCCACAATTCGCTCCGACTCACTTTGCTGGTCAATTTGCGCCTGTAAGTCGTAGTTTGCTAGCGGTTGGCTGCCTACCTGCTGAGCCTGACTACTTGCGTCCGGCAGGTTGTCACTAAGTTGATTTAAAGTCGGTGGCGCGATCGCAGTTAAGCAAGGCGTCGTAGCGGCGGGCAAAGCCCCTGGTTTGGCAATCAAGTATCCTTGGGCAAAAGTGGCACCGCGCTGCCGCAGCCAGTCCAGCTCCCCAATGCACTCAATGCCTTCAGCCACGGTCTGAATATTTAACTGCTGCGTAATTTCCAAAATCTTTTCTGTGATTAGACCTTTATAGGGGTCTTGATGCACATCTCGAACCAGGCCCATATCCAATTTGAGGAAGTCTGGACGTAATTGATGCAATAAATTAAGGCTAGAGTAGCCAGAGCCTAAATCATCCAGCGCGATCAGAAACCCTGCATCTCGGTAGTATTTCAAAATTGATTTGAGATGATCCAAATCCTGAGGGCGATCGGACTCAATTACTTCAAACACCACATGCTCATGGGGAATGCCTGCCTCATCAATGGCATCTACGGTACTCCGTAGGCAGGAAACTGGGTCATACAACGCCGTGGGGGAAAAATTGATAAAGATGTGGCTGGAGATTTGATGCCGACTGGCAGCAGCGATCGCGCTTAAACGAGCCAGTCGATCCACTTGGGGCAGCAGTCCCGCTTCTGTAGCCAAATCCAAAATGGCACCTGGCATAATCAAACGATCCTGCTCGTCAAACCCCCGCAATAGCGCTTCGTGAGCATAAATCCGAGAGGTGTCTGCCATGTGAACAATCGGCTGAAAAAAGCTAGTGAAGCGTTTAGCCGCCAGCATCTCTACCAGCCAATCAGATTGGGTGAACTTGATGAAGCGTTGCAACGAGGTAATATCGCTAAAGTCATGAATTCGGGGCTGGATATTACCTCGAACAAACAACACTTGAGTAGATTCCAACTCTCGCGGAGTCAGCAACTCGCCGATATTTTTGGCTAACTCCTGGGTTTGTCCAGGTGCACAAGCAATACTCAGGCCATGCCGCTCTGGCATCAGATCGCAGCTGAAGTTTGCTGTCTGCAAGTAAGGCACGATTTTTTTTAGGGTGTGCGGTACAGGCAGCCACAGAAACAATCTGCCAGCCTCTGCTGCACCACAGGGCGAGAGGTTGTAGCAAGCACAGGATTTCGGACCAGCATTAGCTTGGCTCACAACTCGCCTACCTTGATAAAACAGCTTTAATTAGTAATTCCCAGCCAAAATCACGAGAGCCCGAAATATTATCAGGAGTTTTCAAAGAATTATTAAAGATCTCTCTTTAGGCATAAAAGCGGGCAGACCCAAAGCCAGAATCAGTCGAGCTTAGACTTTTATCTATTATCTAACTTTTAATCGTTTGGTAGCGGCGGGCGGAAG
The DNA here is from genome assembly GCF_014695385.1 of Trichocoleus sp. FACHB-46. Classification (NCBI taxonomy): domain Bacteria; kingdom Bacillati; phylum Cyanobacteriota; class Cyanophyceae; order Leptolyngbyales; family Trichocoleusaceae; genus Trichocoleus; species Trichocoleus sp. FACHB-46. The sequence goes on from NZ_JACJOD010000013.1 coordinate 100,496, forward strand.
CAAAGGTAAGCCAGTGGCCCAAATAGCGGAATTAAAGCCACAGTCCAAAACAAGCCTGGTTCTTTTAAACCTCGACGGGCCATGTCGTCTCCTAGCAAGGTCGGCCACAACAGACCGAAAAGGCAAAACGCCAAACTCATTAGGTGAATGAAGCGGCTGGTTTGAAACTCCTGCACAAACCCACCCCAATCACCCAATAGAATGCCATAGGCGATAAAGGCGATCGTGCTTGTGCTGATCAACCAACCAGTGCGGCGTGAATCCCAAAAATTGAGCCAGCCATCTTTAGGCCCCGAAAAATGTTGGTTCGGCTCTCGTAACGCCAAATAAGGAATTAAACCCAATACTCCGGTGCCCAGAGAACCTAGGACAAACGGCCAAGCAGGAAGCTTTTGCATACGGCCATCGGCAAATATGAGGCAGCTATAGATCATCACCCACATGCCAATCAGACTGAACACTGCCACGACCCAAGCGTTCAGATCTGTCCAGTTTCCCGCCAAGAAGTTTTGTAAGCGGCCTACGTCAGGCTGCCAGGGGGGAGCTAGGAACACAGCATAGGCAATAAAGCCAATCCAGAGCAGCCACAATCCGACTTTTCTGATCATTGCTTTCACATCACGATTCAGCCAACCGCTCGATCAGGTTATTTAGGAGCGTCACTCTTACCTGCCTGTCTAGCAAACAGATAAACCGCGCCCCAAGCGAGCAGCACAATGATTAGTAAATAACTCATTTATTTTCCCCATTCTGATCACAGCGTAGATAAATCCAAGCGGGCGTCCCTCTTTCCTAAGGCAGGTCACTCAGCGGTATCCTCAGCCGTGGTCCAGCTCGTAGCAACTAGAACTAAGAACCAGGGGCGATCGCTTTATCCCGTCGTCTACCCTGCGAATATTGGCGCAACCGTTGTTTGGCAATGATCTTGACTCGCCGCCTAAATTCCTCAAACTGCTGTGGGTTGGGTTGTGTTTTTTGCCAAGCCTCTCGTGCCATCAAGCGCTCCGACCAAGCTTTTAGGGCTGGGTAATCTACTAAGTCAACTTGCACATAAGGCAACAGAGACACCACAACTCCTGCGACAACATCGCCTAAAGTCAATTGGTCGCTGCCAAAGTAAGGGCGATCGCCCAACAACTCGTTAAGAAAACCCAACCCCTGCGCCACTTGAAGTTGAATTCGTTCGAGCTGCTTTGAGTTTTCGGGCTGCACCACCAATCCAAACACTGCTGGCCCCAATTCGTTCGTCGTCACCATCTGGGCCATCCGTACTGTGGCGATCGCCTGCGGATCAGTTGGCATCAGAGCAGATTGAGGGTATTTAGCTTCTAGGTAATCCAGAATTGCCAAAGATTCCAAAACTCTCACCCCTTCATCTACGACTACAGGAATGTGATGAAAAGGATTAATCGCGGCAAACTCCGGTTGGAATTGGTCTCCATTCAACTGCATCAGCACAGGTTCAAATGGAATCTGTTTTTCTAACAGCGTCAACCAGACTCGACGCGCATTAGGTGAGAGGGGAGCATAGTAGAACTTCAGCATTAAAAACTCCGAGAAGGACGAATTCCGACCGATCGGTCTGTAGAACTTCAAAAAAATAACCCTTCGTTTCATCCGCTAAATTGATGGTGGTGGCAAGCGATCGCAAAGGTAATCATTTAGATGCGCGATCGCTCGCTCCAAATGCACCGGATCGTCATAGAGCTTGCTCATCATTAGGGCTCCTTCCAAGGTAGAAATCATCACCGTTGCTACGGTATCCGCCTCAACCGTAGGCCGAATTTCACCCCTGGCAATTCCCCGCTCCACAGTGCGTCGAATCGAATTGCGTAAGGTATTCATCGCTGCTTGAGCGCGATCGCGCAACGCAGGATTGGCATCATCACTCTCGATCGCCGTATTGAGAATTGGGCAACCTCCCGCGATCGGCGGGTCTTCGATAAAACTGTAAAAGACACCCAAAATCGCTTGCAGCCGTTCTATAGCATGCTGCTTTGTCGCTAGAGCAATGCGAAGCCGTTCTTGGCATCTCTGAAAAGCAAAGTCAAAAGCCTCTAAAGCTAGAGCCTGCTTACTCGTGAAATGGTTGTAAATCCCTCCTTTTTGTAACCCTGTCGCCTGCATAATGTCCGACATCGACGAACCCGCGTAGCCCTGCTGATTAAACAGAGTCGCCGCCTCTTGCAGGATCTTGGCTCTAGTTTCGTCAGCCTTAGCCATACAGCAGTCCTCAAAAAGAACCGATCGGTCTTTTTAAGAGTACAACAACCCCATCACTAATACAAATCAACCTAATGCACCAAACATTGTGCCCCTTTTGGAGGGAGTCTGAGGGATGCAACCGTCTCTCAGCACGGGCTTGGGGGCAAGCGCCCCCGAAGGCTCGGTTCTGCAAAATCTAACGGTATGCAGCACCAACCAAGCCAAAGACTCAACCTATTTAGCCACCTTGAGCTTCCTGCTGTTCCAGCTTCTCCTTCGAGTCACCCCAATAGGCGCTATAGGTCCACTCCTCGCTATTCCCCTTGTCCTCCATAGACCAGCGGTAAATAGCTGACTTTGGGTTCACTCCAATCTCCAAGAGCTTAGCGCCCATGTAGTATTCCATCTGGCGCTTCGTCATATCCTTCCAAGCCTCGGCTCTGTTCTTCTCCAGGGTCTTGGCCATATGAGCTTGCGTATGCTTTGCCATCCTATTTAGGTGCCTCCGATTGAATTGAATTATTCTACGCGCTGCAACACTGTGACCTTTGGGTCAATAATTTTCTGGCCTAAACCTGGAAACTTAATGGCGAGGCAGATTTTGTCCCCTTTGCCAAAGATGTGTGTGACTTGGCCCACGCCGAAAGCTTTATGCACAATGCGATCGCCCACAGTCCAGTCATCTTCATGGCTATTGGGCCGAGCGGAGCCGACAGCAACGCCTTCGCGTTTAGCCGCAGCAATTCCCTGAGTCATCCGTGTGGGGATGGCCGTAGCAACGTTGCTGGTAAGCAATTCTCTAGGCAACTCAGCTAGAAATAGCGAGGGGCTAGCAGGTTCGCGTGAACCATAGAGGCGACGTTCCCGCGCGTGGCTGATGAACAACCGCTCTTGGGCACGAGTGATGCCGACGTAGCAAAGCCGCCGTTCCTCTTCTAAAGCAGTCGGGTCTTCGAGCGATCGGAAGTTGGGGAACAAGCCTTGCTCTAAACCCACCAGAAACACGACCGGAAACTCTAGTCCCTTTGAGGAATGCAGCGTCATTAGGGAAACGCGGGCGTCATCTTCTTTTAGGTCATCCAAGTCAGAGGCAAGAGAGGCGTTGGCTAGGAAACCTGACAAGCTTTTGTCTTCGTTGTCTTCCTCAAATTGCCGCACCGCGTTGTAAAGCTCTTGGACGTTTTGCACGCGATCGAGAGCTTCATCTGTGCCCTGGTTCTGCAAGTCTTGGATATAGCCAGAGTCTTCGAGTACCCCTTGGACAATTTCTGTGGCAGGGATGGTTTCTAGTTTTTCTCGCCAAGTTTGGATGATGTTGGCAAAGTTGAGTACGCCTTTTGCAGAGCGCCCCGCCAAAGTTTTAACCGAAGTGTCGTCTTGCAAGATTTCCCAGAGCGGTACACCCAGTTGTTGCGCCGCATTAGTTAGCGAGTCGATCGTGGTTTTGCCCACGCCACGCCGGGGGGTGTTGATCACGCGCAGCAAACTAACGGTGTCGGCGGGATTGGCGATCGCTCTCAAGTAAGCCAAGACATCTTTAATTTCTCTGCGATCGTAGAACTTGAGACCACCCACGACTTTATAGGGCACTCCCCAACGCACTAACGATTCCTCAAAGGCGCGGGATTGGGCATTGGTGCGGTAGAGAATGGCAAAACAGCCCCAATTAAGTTCGGGGTTCTGGCGTTCTAGGGTGCGGATTTGGTGAACCGCAAACTCGGCTTCAGCCGTTTCATCATCAGAGCGGTGACAGAAAATGGTTTCGCCACTACCGCGAGTCGGCTTCAGGACTTTGTCGATCCGCTCCGTGTTGTTCTCAATCAGTTCGTTCGCGGCTTGGAGAATGTTTTCGGTGGAGCGGTAATTCTCCTCCAGCTTCACCATCGTCCGAGTGTCGTCGTCGGGGAGGCGATCGCCGAAGTCATCCTGAAAGCCCATCAAGATTTTGAAGTCAGCTTTGCGGAAAGAATAGATCGACTGATCCGCATCCCCCACGACAAAAATCGAGCGGTAATCCCAGCTCTTAAAGTCGCGTGACTCTGCGCCGTTCGTTACAAGTAATCGCACTAAATCGTACTGGGTGCGGTTGGTGTCTTGGTACTCATCCACCAAAATGTGGCGAAACCGCTTGTGCCAGTAAGCTAGCACCTGCTCATTCTGCTTAAAGAGTTGCACGGGCAGCAAAATCAGGTCGTCAAAGTCTAGGGCGTTGTTGGCGGCTAGGGCATCTTGATAGCAGCTATAGACATTAGCAATCACCCGACCTCTAAAGTTGGGCTGCTGTTGCTCCAATTCCTGCGGCGACAAGCCTTCATTTTTGGCGTTGCTAATGGCGTAGCGCACCGATCGCGGATCGAACTTTTTGTCATCCAAGTTCAACTTGTTTTGGACAATATCTTTGACTAAGCTCTGGGCGTCCGATTCATCAAAGATCGAGAAGTTCTTCGTCCACTGACGACCATTACTGTCTTGATACTTATCTACGTCAAACCGCAAAATGCGGCAACACAACGCATGGAAGGTGCCAATCCACAATTCTTTGGTGATGTTTTTGTAGACCCGCGATCGCAGTTGCTTCTGTTCGTAAGGTGCGAGCAAATGAAAGGGCTTGCTAAATTCATCCAGGGCTTGCCGCTCGGCAAACAAGCGCTCAATCCGCTCTTTCATTTCCTTGGCGGCTTTGTTGGTAAAAGTCACGGCCAGGATGCTTTCTGGGTCTACTCGGTGGGTCAGCACCAGATTGGCAATCCGGTAGGTCAGGGCGCGAGTCTTGCCTGATCCTGCTCCCGCTACCACCAAAAGCGGCCCGCAGAAATGTTCCACGGCTTGTCTTTGAGAGGGGTTGAGATGGCCGAGAAAGTCAGTGGTGGCGGTCATAAAACTCTAGGTGCGATCGCGAGCAGAGAACTCATTAAACTGGGTCAGGCAGCTTCAGAGCAAGCGTCATTTGTGTAGAGAGCAGGCTCCATTTCACATACTACAGGGTTGCTTGAAGATAGGGGCAGTGAGGTGAGGTGCGATCGCCGTCCTTCATCACTACGCCTATCCCCATTGCCAATTCTCGTTCTAGCCAGCCGCCAAAATTTCTGAGAGCGCTTGTTTCACCGTGGGATATTGATATTGCAAACCATCGGCGAGGGTGTGCTTTGGTAGAACCTGCTGACCTTCTAGGACAACCTTGGCTCCATCTCCCAGCAAAGCTTCCAAGGCAAAATCCGGGACTGGCAACCAGGAAGGACGGTTCAGCACCTCGCCTAATACATGGCAAAACTCAGCCATACGGACTGGGTTGGGAGCAGTGCCGTTATACACCCCTTGCATATTGGTTTGGGTCAGTGCTTGCAGAATTAGGCTGACCAAGTCTTCGCGGTGAATCCAAGAAAACCATTGCCGACCACTACCAATCGGCCCGCCTGCAAACAGCTTGAACGGAGGTAGCATTTTGGCTAGTGCGCCTCCCATCCCCAAAACAATCCCAGTCCGCACAATCACCAAGCGGGTGCCGCTATCCTTAACTTTTTGGGCTTCCGCTTCCCAGGTTTGGCAAACTTGCGCCAAGAAATCTTTGCCAGCCGCACTGGTTTCGTCAAAGGTAGCGGTTTCACTCGTGCCGTAATAGCCCACTGCCGAAGCGTTGACTAACACGGTTGGTTTCGGGTTGGCTTGGTTGATCGCTGCCACGATGTTTTGGGTGCTAAGTTGGCGGCTGCTCAAAATCTCTTGTTTGCGGGATTCAGTCCATCTGCCGTCTGCGATCGCTTCCCCAGCCAAATTCACCACGCCATCACAACCTGCCACTGCCTGCTGCCAAGCGCCCGGAGTAGTAGGAGTGTAGGGAACAACTTCTACATTTGAGAAAACGGTGCGAGGAAACAACTGTTCGGCTCGCTCACGGCTACGGCTGAAAGCGACAATTTGATGGCCTTCCGCCTGTAAACGCTCGACTAGACGACTGCCGACAAAACCTGTGGCACCTGCGATCGCGACTTTCATACTCTCTTCCGTTACTTAAAAATGCCTTCAAAAATTCTGGATTGAAGGAGACTGACCTGTTATGTAAAAAATCAAGGAAACTTAAAGCTCAGTATACAGAACGGAAGCTGGAGCCGTGGCTAAGGGCGCAACTGGCGATCGCACTCCGGGCCGTAGCAATTAGATCCAAGCCAAGATCTAATCAAGATCTAATAAAGTGAGAAAGCACCTCTACCCTGTGTTCTCGCTTTGCTAACTGAAGTCTTCAGCCTTGTTTCTCCACCCAGCTTTTGGGTCCAGTTAACTGTTGTGGGCATCTGGCTCAGTTGTGTCGTGCTCTTGGCAGAGTGGCTAGGTCGTTATACAGAGACTGACGCAGAGATCGTTCGGAAAGTCGTCCATATCGGCGTGGGCAATGTCATTTTGCTAGCTTGGTGGCTCCAGATTCCCGCCTGGATGGGCATCACGGCTTCTGTTTTGGCTAGCGCGATCGCCTTTACTTCCTATTACGTCCCGATTTTGGCAAGCATGAACAGCGTGGGTCGTAAAAGTTGGGGCACCTTTTTTTATGCCATTAGCATTGGGGTGTTGATTGCTTGGTTCTGGCCTATACACCAGCCTCAATACGCCGCTCTTGGCATCTTGGTGATGACTTGGGGAGATGGGCTAGCAGCTTTAATTGGTCGCCGTTTTGGTCGCCACCCTTACCAGCTTTGGGATATGCAAAAAAGCTGGGAAGGCTCATTGACGATGGCAGGCGTGAGCTACGTGGTCAGCAGCGCCATTTTGTTTGGAGTCCAAGGCAACACTTGGCAAACTTGGTGCATTCCTTTGGCCGTTGCCATAGTTGCCGCTGGCTTAGAAGCTTTTTCCAAGTTCGGAATCGATAACTTAACAGTCCCCATTGCCAGTGGAGCATTAAGTTTTTTATTAAGCAAAATTCTTTGACTGAGCTAATTATTTAGGTATATTTAGCCACTTTGATAATTGGTGCTTCAAATCATTTGTTAAGTTTCTATCAAAAAATAAGCACCTGTTTGATATCTTTAAAAAGTCAAGCCTGAACCAGATTTAAGCGTAAAAACAGATACAGTTTTAATCTTTCATTCAGCATAAACTATCAGTCTTTAGTTCTATGCCAAGCTAGATCTAGAGATTACAGTCATTAATCTAAAGTAAAAGCTAACGACTTCAGCTACTTCTGTTGACAGACTCTCGGATCAGTTAAACCGCTTCTGTCGATAGATTAAAGGCGATACATGAGGAGAGATGATTGTAGCGTTCCGACTCAAGGAACGACATCATTTTATTTTCAATCGCCTTTTATCAATCACCTTATTGAAGTCAATGAATTTAGTTAGCCCAATTAACCTAGATTTTTTTAATTTTGATATCCCTTTATTGCGCTCTAAAGAATCTGCATTTGCCATTGAGGACTTGCCTGGTTTATGGCGAATTCATTGGCAGGTAGGTGATAAAACCATCATTTCCACTTTTTATACGCGCATCGATCAAGCGTGTCTGCTTTGGGGAGTCATTTCGATCGCCATCTTTGCAACAGCTCAATTTCTACCTATCAGTTGGAGTTTGCAAGCTATTTGGTGGTCCGCCTTAACGGTATTCGGCACTCTGGGTATGCATCTATTAACAGAACCCTGGAGCCGATTTGAGCATTTCAAGTGGGTGTTGCGCTGGTGGGCTTGGTTAATGCTCGGTGGTGTAGTGATTACTGACCTCAGCATTTTTTGGGGTTGGGGCGATATGTTGTTGCAGCTTTGCCCCCTATGGCTGGGATTAAACGCAGTGGGTTATTTGGGGACAGGTTGGCGGATGCGATCGCGAGCCTTCATTTTAGTTGCGCTCATTCATTTGCTCGGCATCCTCATCCTGCCTTACTTTGCAGCTTGGCAATTTTTGCTGACTGGAGTTGTAATCGGGGTCAGCGCTCTGCTAATAGCAGAACTACAGTGGGATTCCAACGGCAACTGCACTCAAGAAATCTTAGCGGACTAACTATTTTAGATAAGCTAATTAACTAAGTTAGCGATCGCAACAAAACAGCAAAAAGTTTGGCAGATTAAATCTGGATACTCATGATTAAACTCGGCGAAAAATAAAGGAATACTTCACCGAGTCAAAGATATTTACGAGTAAAACCACGAGCCAATTCGGATAACTAACAACAGTCCTCAAGCAACTTAGGATTGCACTAACTAAGGTTGCATTTAGCCCCTTAGATAGTGCAGAACCGCTAAGCGCCCGATTAACTACCAATCATGAGACCGACTGGATCTCACATCTCCTTCAAAAGGCTGGACACCCGTTGCAGGATACTCATCGTCAGTAGGGCTAAAGATTCGATTCACCGCACCAAAAATAAACTGAATCAAATCATTGAAGACGGCACGTAATTTCATAAGGTTTCTCTCAAGATTAGTGAGTAGTGACTCGACCTAAACTAAGCTGTGTAACCTGATACTTTTATTATCTTCAACTCTTCCAGAACGAGTTGAAATTTGTATAATTCTTTAGCTTAATTGGAGCATCATTTACTCTTCTTGATACTGCTTTACCTTTAAACAGCTAGTGAGAACTTCTTTGGGTACAAGCCAGAGCGATCGCCCTGAGATTTTTGAGCTTTTTCATAGACACAATTACTAATTCGTCAAACCTGGGCGCTAAGCGCAGCAGCTAAACTCTTATTGTTTTTAAGCTAAGTCAAGCACCTAGTTTTGCAAAAAATCACTATAAATTGGTGGGTTAAATCTCTAGAGCATTCCTAGTACGGATAGCCTGTTGGCTAGTAGGCAGGAGCTTCACCTCACTGCTTGCAGACTGCTCCTATCATGCAATTTTGACAAAATCAGTGAAACCTTAGCAGAAGCTTTATCTAATTTTGGTAAATTTGACTATAATTAGAACAAAGGCTCTGGGACGACAAGAATAGTCGTGTTAGAAGCACCTTGAATGCACTAACTGACACGCCAATTAGCAACTCATTGTGGAAAGGTGTTGAGAAAAATGGCTGAATTGCTGAGTTGAGGCAACCTAGAGGGTTGGTTGTAGAGTTGCTGCCTTCGCAAAAATCAAACGTGAGAATTTTGTTGGTCTAGGAGAAAATGTGACCCATTTAGAACTAACGCTACAGCCAGAAGATTATAGTTTGCTGACCGATCTTTACCAGCTCACTATGTCGGCTTGCTATGTCGGAGAAAGCATTGAGCGACGTCGGGCTAGTTTTGAGCTCACTGTGCGACGCTTGCCAGAAAATTTTGGCTATTTGGTGGCGATGGGTTTGGCGCAAGCATTGGAGTACTTAGAAAAGCTCCAATTTAGTCCAGCACAAATTGCAGCCTTACAAACCAGTGGGATTTTTAGCCACGCTCCCGATCGCTTCTGGACCTTGCTAGAAACTGCCCGCTTTACCGGAGATGTCTGGGCTGTCTCAGAAGGGACCGTTGTCTTTGCCAATGAACCGCTTTTAAGAGTAGAAGCTCCCTTGTGGCAAGCCCAAATTGTGGAAACCTATCTCTTAAATGTGCTGAATTACCAAACACTCATTGCCACTCGCGCCGCCCGGATGCGAGATGCGGCGGGTCCACAAGCGGTGCTATTAGAATTTGGTACTCGTCGGGCTTTTAGCCCTCAGGCAGCACTCTGGGCGGCAAGAGCCGCTTTAGGTGCTGGGCTAGATGCTACTTCTAATGTGCTCGCGGCCCTCCAGCTCGGTCGTCAACCCGCTGGGACGATGGCTCACTCCTTAGTCATGGCTTTAGCAACCCTCCAAGGAAGCGAAATGGAAGCGTTTACGGCCTTTCACCGCTACTTTCCGGGGGCTCCTTTGTTGATTGACACTTACAACACGATCGCCGCTGCCGATCAACTTGCTCAGCAAGTCGAAGCTGGCACCCTGACGTTGGAAGGGGTACGGATTGACTCTGGAGATTTGGCTATACTTTCCCAACAAGTGCGATCGCGGCTTCCGGGTGTACCCATTTTTGCCAGTGGAGATCTAGATGAGTGGAAAATTGCAGAATTACGAGGCGCAGGTGCTTGCATTGATGGCTACGGTTTAGGTACCCGCTTAGTCACCGGAGAGCCTGTCAACGGAGTTTATAAGCTCGTCGAACTGGATGGTCGGCCAGTTATGAAAGAGGCTAGCGGTAAGTTAACTTATCCTGGACGCAAGCAAATTTTTCGCTGCTTTGAACACGGACAAATCCACAGCGATCGCTTAGGGTTGATCACAGAAATGCCTAATCATGAACAACCGTTGTTACAACCCGTCTTTAAACAAGGGGAGCGCTTGCAATCAACCGAAACCTTAGAGGCGATCGCAGAGCGCACCAGCGTCTCTGTCGCGAGTTTACCCGCCGAGTTACGTCGCCTCCAATGCCCATCACCCCCACCTCTAGAAATTTCCGCTTCTCTCCTAGAGCTAACGAATCAAACCCGCCACGCCCGACCGTCACGAAACGATTAGATTCTCTCCATCAACTTGCCTGTTCTTACAGCTCACCTATCCCGTTGGCAACTTAACCTATGCCGAACATTGCGCTCTTTGGCACCAGTGCTGATCCACCCACCGCCGGACATCAAGCCATCTTGGGTTGGTTATCTCAACAGTTCGACTATGTGGCCGTTTGGGCTTCTAATAATCCTTTCAAATCTCATCAAACGCCTCTAGAGCATCGAAGCGCTATGCTCCAGCTCTTGATTCAAGATATTGAACCACCACGACACAATATCAGCTTGCATCCAGAACTCAGCAGTTCTCGTGCCCTAATCACCGTTGAACAGGCGCAGCAGCAATGGCCTGATGCCCACCTCACCTTTACAATCGGTGCGGATTTAGTCGCCCAATTGCCCACTTGGTACCGAGTAGAAGACCTACTACAACAAGTCAAGCTGTTGGTTATTCCTCGCCCAGGTTACCCTCTAAAGGATAATGATTTGGCGGAGTTGAGGCAGCTTGGTGCCAAAATTGCGATCGCTAATTTGACTGGACCTGCCATTTCTTCCACCGCCTATCGGGAAGCAGGCCACGCAGAAGCATTATCCCCAACCGTTGAAGCTTATATTCATCAAGAGCAATTGTACGCATGGCAGGAAACCGCCCCAAAAAGAGTGCAGATCCGGTAACCCAACCAGCATTGGCGGACTTCAAAGTTGGAGTAGACAACGTCATTTTTTCAGTGGACACAGCTCAGAATCGGCTCCTAGCTTTATTAGTGATGCGCCAGGAAGAACCTTTCCTTGGCCAATGGTGCTTGCCAGGAACCTTAGTGCGGCAAGGAGAATCTTTAGAGGACGCTGCCTATCGAATTCTGGCCGAAAAAATTCGGGTCAAGAACCTTTATCTAGAACAGCTCTATACCTTTGGAGAACCAGGCCGCGATCCTAGAGAATCACCTGACAGTTATGGAGTGCGTTATCTCTCCGTCAGCTACTTTGCCCTAGTACGGTTTGAAGACGCTGAACTGATCGCCAATGGGGTGAGTGGCATCGCTTGGTACCCTCTCGAGCAAGCGCCCCAACTAGCCTTCGATCACAACCAAATTCTGAAATACGGATATCAACGACTGCGCAACAAATTGGAATACAGCCCAGTAGCCTTCGAGGTGTTACCAGACGTATTTACACTCAACGACCTCTATCAACTCTACACAACCGTTCTAGGGGAAAATTTTTCAGACTACTCCAATTTTCGCTCTCGTTTACTCAAGCTTGGCTTTCTCCATGACACTGGCATCAAAGTGTCACGGGGAGCAGGACGCCCTGCCAGTCTCTACCGCTTTGATGCCAATGCATTTACCCCGTTCAAGGACAAACCGCTGGTGTTCATTTAACTTTACTTAATATTTACAAAGCCTTAAAGACTACGTAAAGCAGTACCTAGAACGTATCTAATCGCTGAAATAGATTGACTAACATATAGCGGAATAAACTAAATCTCATAAACCAATGAGGGTCAAAAGCTGGGAGGTTTCGATAATAAAAATATATTGTAAAAAACTTTAGAACGACGTTTAATGCAATAATAGTAACTTTAGTTATTAAAAACACTAAGTTTATTTGCTACTAGTTAGAAACCCTTAACAGGAAACAAACAAGAAACACTGAATGTCTCCCAATCAACTACTGATAAAGTACGCTCTCCGATACCCACTTTGGAATGTCATCACCATAGTATTGGGTTTTTCTGGAGCCCTGTTTAATGGTGTTAGCACGACTCTAATTGTGCCTGTAGTCTTGAGTTTTCTAGGTCAAGATGTAGTTCTGCAGGGCGGACCACCCGTAATTCAAAAAATTATGGGCATGTTCAGTGGTGCACCTGAACAATATCGTCTGATTTTAATGTTGGGAGCAATTCTATTTGCGATTGGTCTCAAGAATGTAATTGGATACATCAATTCTCTATCCTCAGGTCATTTAGCTAGATTGTTAGTTAATGATTTGAGGAAAGAAGGGCTAAGAATTCTCTTAGAAGTCGATCTGGATTTCTATAGCCAAATTAAGGTTGGGGACATTACTAACCGAATTGGTAACGAGGTTAGCCGAACTGCTCGCTCAGTTCAAATTATCTTTCAGCTTATTTCAACAACTACTACGATCTTAGTATTTGTTGGTATTCTATTATCAATATCTTGGGAGCTGACCCTAGCTTCTACGTTCCTGCTTTCACTAGTTATTTTAGTTAATCAATTTTGGATTCGCCGATCTAAAGAGTTTGGTCGTACGTTAACTGAAATTGCCCGTATTTACACGAGTCGCCTCATAGATATCTTGACAGGGATTCGACTGATTAAAGCTGCTGGTAATGAAGAAAAAGAATACAAACAATTAGAAGACTTAATTTTAGTCCGAGAGAAAGCCGAATTCCAATCTCAGGCTAACTCCTCAGCGATCGCACCCGTCAATGAAATGTCTGGCATCATCGCTGTTTTAACCATTCTATTTCTAGGTCGAACCTTCTTCTTTCAACAGCTAGAAGCGGTCTCCGCTGTATTACTGACCTATCTCTTTATCCTCTTTCGATTACTCCCCGTTGTTGGTCAATTAAACGGCGCTCGCAATGGATTTGCAAATGCTTCGGCGAGTGTTGAAAGTGTGAGTGATTTTCTGCGTCGTGACAACAAACCATTCATGAAGAATGGCTCGTTACTCTACAGCAAACTGGAGAAAGGGATTCGGTTTGAGAATGTATCATTTGGCTATCCAAGCCGCAGCAGCTTGGTACTCAAAAATGTAGATCTCTGGGTTCCCAGAGGAACTACCTTAGCCTTGGTAGGAGCCTCAGGTGCAGGTAAGTCAACGCTTGTCGATTTGCTACCTCGGTTCTACGATCCCACCGAAGGCCGCATTACACTAGACGACCAAGATTTGCGAGAGTTCAACCTCCGATCGCTCCGACAGTCAATGGGAATCGTCAGTCAAGACACCTTCTTATTTAACGATTCAGTTCGCAACAATATTGCCTACGGCAAAGCAGATGCCACTGACGAGGATGTCATTGAGGCGGCCAAGCGATCTAATGCTCACGAGTTTATTTTGCAGCTACCTCAAGGCTTTGATACGCCTCTTGGCGATCGCGGCATTTTGCTCTCTGGAGGCCAGCGCCAACGGCTCGCGATTGCTCGGGCTCTGCTACGCAATCCAGAAATCTTGGTACTAGACGAAGCTACCAGTGCTTTAGATACAGTCTCTGAACGACTGGTGCAACAGGCGATTGATGAATTAAGCCGCGATCGCACCACGATTGTCATCGCTCATCGTCTCTCTACGGTGCAGAAGGCTGACCAAATTGCAGTGATGGACAAAGGCTCTGTTGTAGAGCTGGGCTCCCATGAGGAACTTTTGAAGCAAGGTGGCTATTATGCGCGCCTATGCTTGATGCAGTTTTCGGAAGACACGCAAGAAGCGCTTAAACTCAGCAAACATACTGCTGTCTCTAAAACCTCTTACGAAATTCGCAGCCGCCTGAATTCCATGATTGGTTCTCTAAAGCTGGTTGTTGATGGAATGGCAGAAAACTCAGAAGAAGCGAGTGAACTGACTGAAGAGGCTTACTATTCAGCCGTTAAACTACTGCAAACCTTAGAGTCTCTTGAAGAAGAAGCTAAGGTGTAAGCCTGTAATAGCTAAAGGCTTCTGTGCACTATTACTAAATCATCCTGTTTGCCGATAAGAATAGCTTTTTGAGAGAGCAGGTCATTGTAGTTTTTTACGCCAATGACCTGTTCTTTTTTAGCTTCACTTCCTCATGCCTCATAAAGAAATCTGTAATGTACAAATACATCCTTGTATGGAATACTGCTAATCTTGCGATCAAACAGCTTGTCTGTAATCGGCAAGAGTGCATTCTTGAACGGAATTTTACTTTTTTGCCATTCACAGAGTTGACCAAAAAGCTCATTACTAACCCCCATATAATGCAAGTAGGTTAGTCTTTTGCCTTTGTCGTACAAAATATGTTGCTTTTCCTCAAAATGTTTGGAGGTAACACATACTCCTGTGCAATATTCTGAATCACCATCAAACGTTAAATTGTAAGGCTTAAATAGCTTTTTTAAAGTCATATAATTAAGCAGACGTTGCTCACTCAGCTTGTCTCCAAAAATTCTGATTTCACCAGATGCCAAATCCTGAAGAAACACTTCTAGGTCAAGCTCTGTGATCGCACCTCGCTTCGCCCCCCAGAAACCACTACAGTGAAAGTAGCGTGAGAGGACATCTGTCGATCCATATGAATCTTGGAAAACTTCTATAAAACTATCAATCGTGTTTTTGTTGCTAGAAGTCTTTCTTTGAAAATCATGCACTATGAAATCGTAGTCATCCAGCTTTTGAAAGATGTGATTGAGGGGACGAAAAACTAACGTATCGCAATCGATAAAAATAAATTTATCGAACTCCCCATCAAACGCACAATATTTTCTACTGTGTTGAACTTTTTGAGCTTTCTTTTTCTTGCTTCCTAACTCGCTGGGATAGTCATAGTACAAGGCTTGTACTCTTGTCACAAATCTTTCCCACTTCTCAATAATTGCTTGATTCTCAAATAAAGAGACATTTTTTCTCTTGGTAATCTCTTTTTTAATTAAGTCGATATCGTTGTTATAAGGAATTACACAAATCGGTATGTCTCGACTGTAGTTGGCTTCAACACTATTAAGCAAAGCAACCAACTGATCGTAGACATTATTGTTTGCTACTACGTAAATACCTTGTTGCACAATTCAACCTCCCATTTAGAGTTGGCTCCTTAAAGGAGCATAGTAGCTTCCTTAAAATCAGAATGCCTGCTAAAGATAGAAATAATTTTGCTGTAACAGCTACACAGTTCTTCTATGAAAGCCAAGCCTTGAATTGTAAGTCGTAGTGCCCTGCTTGCTCTGGCGGGTACCAACCTGCTTCAATCTTTTCAATTAGCTGAGGTAGAGCTGCAATAAATTCTGGACCCCGATCCTTCGGATGAACAGTCCAAGCCTTGGGAGAGTCAATGACAGCTCGCACATATTTGTCGTTCTCAATTCTCTTGGAAACCATAATTTCCCAGGAGTCTAGAGCATTTTTGCCAGTGAAATAATTGAGAGTTGTTTTAACAGTGTTGGGTAACTGGTTGAGAACTTGATTTCTGTACGATCGCCACAGAATAGGTAATGGTAGCAATTCCTCAAAACGCTGGACATTAATTAAGTAAGCTCGGCTACTGAAGAATTTGAAGCGATAAAAACCATTGGGATCGCGCTCATAGGGCACCTGCTGATACAAGCTGCCATCCATTGTCGGTGGACCTGCTAGCGGGCGAATGGCCATAATCTCAGGATGTTTTTGTATCAGTTCCATGCCTTCCTCGATCCAGCTATAGCCCGGAGCTTGGTAAAGCATCATGTCACTATCAAAATGGAGGACGTAGTCAGTTTTAGCTTCCTCAATCTTGAATAGGGTACCTAGAATGGGATATCCCTTATAGTTATGGGTTTGGCGGATGCGACGGCCAAAATGTTTGGCATACACTCGGTTATGGTAGGCTTCCGAGTAATCAATATCGGATACCGTATCAACTACCCCTGACTTGAGTAATTGATCACAATTGGCTCGGACCTCCTCCTGGCTACCAATTCCGGGGCGACCCACTTTATCACCGGAGAGGGGAGCCGTATCAATGGCGAGTAGGCGCTGAGTGAAAGGAAAGTTGCAAGTCCTGACTAAATGAGGAATGGTGTGCATCATGAAGGGAACATCAGTCCGCGCAGCCAATATGGATAATGAGCAAGTAGGAGATGCCATTAATCTTTCCTTTCCTTAACTTACATGGAATTTGAGAACGACTAGAGCGGCGGATCTGCTAAAAGCCGTGCTTCTGTCCTTGATTTTAATAGGGGCATATCCATCTGAGTTAGAAGCTGAAAGCCCAACCAACAGCCTAAAGGACACACTGCAAAGAAACTATAAAGTCGCTTAAAGTTTTTGAGAAGAATCCTTGAAAATACGGGTGATTCATCTTAGACAGTTTGCAATTTCAGGCTCTTGTTAGTAGGGTTTAGAGGACTCGTGCTCGTTAGCAACCAGAATTTTGATCTGTAGATTAACGGATTTCACCGTAAATCGCGGAAGATACATGAGTGCCCCTGCATTACAATCAAGCCAGCGTGAGTGGAGAGTTCAATGGTAGATGGTATCTATACCCTTGCTAACGACGTGGTGTATAACCAGTTAGTTGCTCTTTTAAATAGCATTGAAGCTAATGTTGGTAGTGAGATACCAGTTTGTATCATTGCTTATGATGAGCGAGTTGAGCGAGTGCGGGCAGAAATCGCCTCTAGAAAGAATGTCACGCTTCTAGAGGATCCTCATCTGTTTTCTCGTTGGGAAGACTTTTCAAGAAATATTTGGTCAGCTCATCCAACTGCACTTCAAACTTGGCAAAAGCAGGGCATTTCAGGGGTATACCGTCTGGGAATGAATCGACGATATTGTGCTTTTGATCCAGAAGCGCCTTTTGACAGATTCATCTACTTAGATGCTGATGTGCTAGTGATGAATTCCTTGCAAAACGTTTTTGGGGCTTTAGATACTCATGATTTTGTAGTTTACGATTTTCAGTATAAGAGCCCTGATCATATTTATAATTTGCGATCGCCTAAACTCAACGAAGTTTTTCCAGAATCCAGAATTCGCTCCGAAATTTTCTGTGCTGGAATGTATGCATCCAAGCGAGGATTATTAGATCAAGATCAACGAGCTTGGTTAGTGTCTCAATTGCAAGCGGGCGAATCAGAAATTCTCTATATGTCTGCTCCTAACCAATCTGTATTGAATTATCTGGTGATGCGATCGCAGATTCCTATTCACAACTTGGCATTGAATTTACCAAAAGACCAGATTTCTGGCAACGCAATCACCTCTAGCCACTTTGTCGACCAGAATCATGTTTTGTATGACAAGAATGCCCAGCTAACTTATCTACATTACATTGGCTTGTCTTCTAAGTTTTTCGACCGAGTTTGTAATGGAGAAAATATAGACTTTCCCTATCGTGATATTTTCTTGCATTATCGATATTTGCAGGAACCAGAAAATCAACCTCAATTTAGAGGCAAACCAAAGCTTTACAACGCGCCGCCGAGTTTGACAAAGCGGGTCATGAAGAAACTTGGACTAGCTCGTTGAGGAAAAAGTGATGAAGCGTGGCATTTACATCGTTGCGAACGACAAGGTTACGAGTCAGGCGATCGCCTTGCTCAATAGCATCCGACTGCATGATCCAGAGATACCGATCGTCATGATCCCCTACGACGATCAATATCAGGCAGTGGCAGCAAAGCTGAACAGCGATTATGGCGTCACGCTCTACGAGGATTTGCAATTCATCGATCGCTTATCTAGCAAACTCCAACAAACCTTTGGGGAAAAGTTTTTTGCTAGACCCAATCAATTTCGCAAACAGGCTTGCTGGTTTGGACCTTTTGAGGAATTTCTGTATATCGATACCGATATTGTTGTTTTTGAGAAAATCAGTGACAACCTGAATTATTTAGCTAATTATGATTTCATCTGTTGTGATTATCAGCATGCGGGTGGAATCAAAAATGTATTTTCTCAAAAAGTGATTGAAGACCAAGTCTTTAGTGAAACAGACCTAAAAGGCATGTTTAACGGAGGCTTTTGGGGCGCTAAAAAGGGCTTCTTTTCCGAGGAAGATCTATACAACAACTTTGCAGAGTGTGCTGCTCATCCGGAATATTTTGACTTTTCTCAGAAGACTTCCGATCAGCCCATTATTAACTACATGATTTTGAAGCGAGTGCAGCGTCGCCTCAATATTGTCCAGCAAGAGCCGAAAGGCCCTGGTAACTGGGCAGGTAGCCCTCACTTCATTGTTCAAGACCATCGCCTGATCGACTCAAAAGTAAATCGACCCCTGCAATACTTACACTGGGCAGGAATTCGCATCCAACCCGGTTGTCCTTATTGGGAAATTTGGGAGCATTACCGCTATTTGCATGAGCCAAAGCCAGAGCAACCTGCACCTACTCCTCAAAAGTCTAATTTCTGGCGTAAGCTGACCAACAAAGTTAAAAAGCTAGCCGCAGGATAGAGCTAGAGTTGGCTGAATAAAATGCCAGATAGAGTCTGGATATAGTTGAAAGTTAAGTCATTTGTTGAGACCCCCTAAAAGATATGGCTATTCATATTGTCACAGGAGCTGCTGGATTTATTGGCTCTCACTTAGCTGAGGCACTGCTTAACCAAGGACATGAGGTTATCGGTGTTGATCAGTTCAATGATTATTACGATCCTGCACTGAAGCGTAAAAATATTGTTTCCTTCGAGAGCCACTCTGCTTTTCGGTTGGTAGAAGGAGATATTCAAACTTTAGACTGGCCTGCCTTGCTGGATGGGGTAGATGTGGTTTATCACCAAGCGGCTCAGGCAGGGGTCCGAGCTAGTTGGGGCGAAGGTTTTCGCAGTTACACCGAGCGGAATATCAATGCCACGCAAGTTTTATTGGAAGCCGCAAAAGACGCTAAGCAACTGAAGCGACTCGTTTTTGCCTCCACTTCATCTGTGTATGGCAACGCCGAAACTTTACCCACCTACGAATCGATTTGCCCGCAACCTGTTTCCCCTTATGGCATTACAAAGCTAGCGGCGGAGCGTTTGTGTTGGTTATATCATCAGAACTTTGAGGTGCCCGTTACCGCTTTGCGCTACTTCACGGTTTATGGCCCTCGCCAACGCCCGGATATGGCCTTTCACAAGTTCTTTAAGGCCGTTTTGGAAGACCAAGCGATTCCCGTCTACGGAGATGGCCAGCAAACTCGCGACTTCACGTTTGTCGCTGATGCGATCGCCGCTAATTTAGCAGCAGGTAGTGTGCCTGAAGCTATTGGCGAAGTCTTCAATATTGGTGGGGGCAGTCGTGTTGTGTTGGCCGAAGTGCTCGACACAATGGAGCGAGTGGTGGGTCAGCCCATCAAACGCGATCACATTGGAGCGGCGATGGGAGATGCTCGCCATACAGCCGCTGATGTCTCTAAAGCCCAAAAACTGCTAGGCTATCAACCTCAAGTCTCTTTGGCAGAAGGCTTGGCGCGAGAATGGGAATGGATTAAAGCTTTATACGCCTAAGCTTCGACTCCGAGTCCAGCTTTTTGCTGCTGATAGAGTTGCTTGAATAAGCTTTGTTGTTTGTTGTGGTCGACAATGGGGGCGGGATAGCCACAGCGATCGCGCTCTAAAGGCAAAATCTTGCCGCTGAGCAAATCTTCCGTATCCACACTTCGTAGTTCTGGAAGCCAATGGCGGATGTAGGCTGCATCCGGGTCAAATTTTTTAGCTTGGCTGGCAGGGTTAAAAATTCGCAGCGGTTTGGGGTCCATACCACTGGAAGCACTCCACTGCCAGCCGCCATTGTTGGCCGAGAGATCGCCATCAAACAGCTTTTGCATGAAGTACTTCTCGCCTTCCTGCCAATTGATGATCAAGTCTTTGACTAAGAAGCTAGCCACAATCATGCGGCAACGGTTGTGCATCCAGCCTGTCTCGTTCATCTGCCGTATGGCTGCATCCACAATCGGGTAGCCAGTTCTGCCTTCGCACCAAGCTTGCAAGTGGTCGTCGTTGTTTTGCCAAGGAAAATCTTTGAGGGGTTGGCGATAAGGGCCATCAGCTAGCGCTGGGAAGAAGTACAGAACATGCTGGTAAAACTCGCGCCATGCCAGTTCTTGCCGCCAAGTTTGCACCCCGTCTCTGGCTTCGTCGCTGCGAACTTGCTCCATCACTGCTGTAGTGGCTGCCCACACATGGCGCACCCCCAGCACCCCAAACTTTAGTGCGGCGCTGAGTTGCGAGGTGCCGTCTTCAGATGGGAAGTTGCGCTGCTCGGCGTAGTCAGACAAAGCGCGATCGCAAAATCCTTCCAGTCGTTCTTGAGCTGCTGTTTCCCCTGGCGTCAAAACCAGTTCGTTCTCCCAGACAAAGCCTAAATCTTTAGCGGTGGGAAGCGCGATCGCACCGACCTGTTGAGACGCTGCTTTTTCCTCTGACGTTAAACCCACTGCCCCTTGGAAACGTTCTACGGGTTCAGCCTTGAGGCGACTACTCCAATTTCTCCAGAAGGGTGTGTAGACCGTGTAAGGGTTGCCCGAACCCGAACGAATGTCCTCCGGCGCATGCAGAAGTTGGTCCCAGAAGTTGCTCGCTTTAATACCTTTTTCGTGCAGCGCTTCTAGAACGGCGCGATCGCGTTGGCGAGCGTAGGGTTCTATATCCCAATTCCAAAACACAGCCTGAGCATTGAGTGCCGCCGCCAAAGCAGGAATGCCCGTCCGAGGATCAGCCCGGAGAATCAACAATTCACTTCCTGCCTGGGCATAACTTGCTTGTAGTTCTCGCAAGCTGCCGATCATGTAAGTGACTCTGGCAGGAGCAACATCATTGCGCTCCAAAATAAGGGGGTCGAGGCAGAACACACCCACTACTTTGGGGCTTTGCTGACGTGCTTGAGCCAACCCAATATTGTCTGTGATTCGCAAATCACGACGGTGCCAAAACAAAATAAGATCAGACATCCGGGCTTACTGCAACTGCAAGGAAGTGTTTCAGTACTACTGTACTGAACTCTGCCAGATTTAGCCTAAGCTCTGACAATTTCTAGGCTAGAAAAGGGCGAGCTAAGAAGAAGCTGGAAATAGATTTGGCGTCTACAGGTTGTCCCGCCAAAATCGCCTGCTCCAATTCCTTAGGAGTCATCAAGACCAGTTCAATGTCTTCATCGACATCCTGGGCAGGTGGCGTTTCTAACTTTTCTAAATCTTGGGCCAGAAAAGCGTAGATAATCTCATCTGAGTAGCCGGGAGCCAAGGAAAATTCTCCTAGCTTCCGCCAAGCACCAGCGCGATAGCCAGTTTCTTCCTCAATTTCGCGCCGAATCGTTTCTGCTGGGTCTTCGTTAGGCTCGATGGTGCCCGCTGGAAACTCTAGAATCCGCCCCTTCAAGGCAAAACGGTATTGCCGTAACAAAATGAGTTTGCCATCGGGAGTGACCGGGACAGCCAGTGCTCCACCGGGGTGCCGCACACATTCCCAATCTCCTACCGCTCGGTTGGGGAGACGCAGAGTATTGACTTCAAAGTTAAACTTGCGGCCTCGGTAGAAGAGGCGTTGTTTCAATAGCTGTGGGGGTTCGGAACCAAAACCCATAAGATACTCGACTCACAATCGGCGCACTCCTGACCAGTCTACCGCCTGAACCAAATCTGCGATCGCTTTTCGAGAAACTGGCTCCAACCAATCGGAGGCAATTTCGGCTAGAGGCACTAGCACAAAAGCCCGCTCGCTCATGCGGGGATGTGGCAGAGTGAGGGTGTCAGTTTCCAAAATTAAATCATCAAAAAATAACAAGTCGAGGTCAAGCGATCGCGGCCCCCACCGTTCTTGTCTCACTCGCCCAAATTGCTGTTCTATTTCTAATAAAATCGCGAGTAATGTTTGCGGGGTCAGCGTGGTAGTGAGCAGGGCACAGCCATTGAGGAAATCGGGTTGAGGCGGACCAACCGGAGCCGTGACATACCAGTGCGATCGCGCTTGTAGGGTAATTCCAGGTGTCTGCTCTAGCTCTACCAAAGCTGATTCTAAAGTTTGTTGCGAGTCTCCTAAATTGCTACCTAAAGCGATCGCGGCACTGTGAATCAATGGATGCGTGCAGGAACTAGGGACATTTGATAGCGGCATCTCAACCTAATTTTGCAAGTAGTATCTATGGTTATCGAAAGAGGAAAGCAAGATACATAATGCTGGCAAAAAAGCTACGAAAATGGATTGGCAACGAGGTCAAATTCGTGGCTCCAAGACGGTAATTCATCCCCTCTACGCCGTCCATATAACCTTACTCTTTCAATAGATTCAACTCCTAAGCTGGTCATACCCTTCTGAATCAGGGATGCCATAGCCTGAACCTCTGGAACTTGCTCTGCCTCAACCATTACCTGCAAACAATCATTCTTCAAGTTTGCTTTAGCCGTAATTCCTTTAGGTTTGAGAGAGCGATTCATTAAAGCAGCGATCGCTTGCGGATCACCTTTCTTTGCCAATTCTAAAATGTTTTGCTGAGGCGCTGATATTTTTGATTCCTTCTGTTGGTGAATTCCTAGGCTTTCAAGAGAAGGTATATCTTCCGGCTGTATTGTGGCTAATATGGCATCTGTAATTGAGGGTATTCGAGCAATTCTATTAGCTTGTTTCTCTAGAACTTTTTCAAAAATATTTCTCACCAACCTTCCATTGCCAAACATTCTGTCTCTATTCGTATATAAAATATTAAACGTATTTTTTAAGCTTTCTCTGGCTGTATTAGTTAACTGAAGATGACTGTTAACGCAACGTTGCTCAAACATCGCCGATAGTTCTTCAGGGATATAATTTTGAAAATAAAAATATCGGTTAAATCTTGACTTAAGTCCAGGGTTCGATTCTATAAATCTAGTCATTTCATCAGGATAGCCAGCAACCACTACTACTAACCTGTCCCTATAATCCTCCATATATTTAAGTAGTGTATCTATAGCTTCCTGACCAAAGTCATTAGTACCGTCATGTGGCTTTAGGGTGTAAGCTTCGTCAATAAAAAGCACACCGTCTAAAGCCGAATCTATTAATTCTTTAACTTTCAGTGCAGTATGCCCAACATATCCAGCGACTAATCCTGCTCTATCAGTTTCTACAAGATGTCCCTTACTCAGTAAACCTAGGCTTTTGTAAACTTTGCCAAGTAATCGTGCAACTGTAGTCTTCCCAGTTCCCGGTGGTCCGCAAAAGACAGCGTGGAGTGATAAAGGCGTTTTTATCATTCCTCTTTCCAGCCGAACCTTTTGAATTTTAAGAAAGTTAGCTAGGCTTTCTACCTCATCTTTCACATTTTGCATACCAATAAGTTCGCTAAGATGGTTCAAAACCTCATCTAAACTTTCTTCCTCAAGTTCATCAGTAAGACTGACTTCCTCTTCTTGAGTTTCAATATCCTCTTCTTTATTTAATAAGTGCCAAGCCAACTTTAGTGACTCTATTTCCTTTGCTGAAACTGTTCCATCTGCTTTGACGATAACTTGAGCAAATCTGTACATGGCATTGACAAACGGATCAAAGAAATCAGTCCCATTATTCTCGTCAATACTTCTGATTACGGAGGGTATATAAAACTTATAATCTTTATCTTCAATTACTGTCTCAAATAGATCTAATACTGTTTTTTCGTAAAAATTTCTTACTTCTTCTGAGGAATCCCACCAATATAGTTCAGATAGAAT
Source organism: Trichocoleus sp. FACHB-46 (assembly GCF_014695385.1). Classification (NCBI taxonomy): domain Bacteria; kingdom Bacillati; phylum Cyanobacteriota; class Cyanophyceae; order Leptolyngbyales; family Trichocoleusaceae; genus Trichocoleus; species Trichocoleus sp. FACHB-46. Next base: position 124,486 of record NZ_JACJOD010000013.1, read on the forward strand.
ATCTTGGCTTTTTCGAACCAATCCTATCATTAGTGAGTAGACGTACAGTTCTTTATGGTCAAAGTCACCATCACTAAACCCACAAATTATGCCTATCTTGGCCAAGTCCAATACTAAAAGGTTTTCAAAATCATCCCCTGTTAGCTCAAGTAATGGAGAAAAAGCGTTATATATAACATTGACCTCTTGCGAAAGCTCATTAGTATTCACAGCATTTCTCCTCTTGGTTTGGGGGCTAGGAAGCAGGTGAGATTTCTGGCCATGCTACCCCAAGATTGAGCTAGCAATAGTAAAGCCTCTTCTACAAAGTGAGAAGAGGCTATTAAGATTATTTTTCCCTTTCAAGAGGCCTTATTAACTAACGTGTTGTGGCGGTTGGCATACCCAGAATGTCTTCGATTCTAGGCATTTCTTCTAGGGGAATCACACGGCCTTCATCTTCAAAGCCCACAATTTGATCGAAGTTGAGGTAGCGGTAGAGATTATCTGCGAAGGGATTGATCTTGTTCGCTACAATGTCGAGATATTCCTGCACCGAGGGAATCCGACCGAGGAGGGCACAAACAGCAGCGAGTTCGGCAGAGCCGAGATAAACCTGTGCTCCTTTACCCATGCGGTTGTTGAAATTGCGGGTAGAAGTCGAGAAGACCGTTGTGTTGTCGGCCACACGGGCTTGGTTCCCCATGCACAACGAGCAACCGGGCACCTCAGTTCTGGCCCCTGCTACGCCGAAGGTACTATAAACGCCTTCTTCTTTTAGTTGGTGCTCATCCATGCGAGTGGGAGGCGCGACCCACAGGCGAGTACTCACCGGAGGCGCACCTTCTAGCACTTTGGCAGCGGCGCGATAGTGACCAATATTGGTCATGCAGGAACCGATGAACACCTCATCAATTTTGTCTCCCGCCACGTCCGATAGCAGCTTCACATTGTCGGGGTCGTTGGGAGCAGCGACGATCGGTTCTTTGATTTCGTTGAGGTCGATCTCAATGATGGCGGCGTACTCAGCATCTGCATCCGCTTCCATTAGCGTTGGGTTGGCTAGCCACTCTTCCATCTTGGCGACTCGCCGCATAATCGTGCGAGCATCTTGGTATCCACGCGCCGCCATGTTTTTCAGCAGCGCCACGTTCGACCGCAAGTACTCAGCCACGGTATCAGTACCAAGCTTAATCGTGCATCCAGCACAGGAGCGCTCCGCACTAGCATCCGTCAGTTCAAAGGCCTGTTCCACTTTAAGATCAGGCAATCCTTCGATTTCCATGATCCGCCCGGAGAAGATGTTCTTCTTGTTCTCCTTGGACACCGTCAACAATCCTTGTTGGATCGCCACATAAGGAATCGCATTCACCAAGTCGCGCAGCGTCACGCCGGGTTGCAGTTCACCCTTGAAGCGCACCAACACGGACTCAGGCATATCTAAGGGCATCACACCCAAAGCCGCAGCAAAGGCCACCAAGCCAGAACCCGCCGGGAAAGAAATGCCGAGGGGGAAACGGGTATGGGAATCACCCCCAGTACCCACGGTGTCAGGCAGCAGCATCCGGTTCAGCCACGAGTGAATGATGCCATCACCAGGACGCAGCGCTACCCCACCACGGGAAGAAATAAAGTCAGGTAAGTCGTGGTGAGTTTTGATATCGGCAGGCTTGGGATAGGCCGCAGTATGGCAGAAGCTTTGCATCACCAAATCAGCGCTGAAACCTAGACAAGCCAATTCTTTTAGCTCGTCACGAGTCATCGGGCCAGTCGTATCTTGCGATCCAACGCTGGTCATCAGGGGTTCGCAGGAAGTACCGGGACGCACACCAGGTAGACCACAAGCCTTACCAACCATCTTTTGGGCCAAGGTATAACCTTTTCCGGTATCGACTGGCGCATTAGGCCGCACAAAAACTGTGCTGGGTTCAAGACCTAGAGCGGTGCGCGTTTTGTCGGTGAGCGATCGCCCAATAATCAGCGGAATTCGTCCCCCTGCCCTCACTTCATCCAAAATCGTGTCAGGTTGCAGCGTGAAGGTAGAAATCACTTCGCCTGCTTCGTTGGTGATCTCTCCTTTATAAGGATGAATCGTGATCACCATGCCAGTTTCCATCTGAGTGACATCGCACTGGATGGGCAGGGCACCGGAGTCTTCAGCCGTATTAAAGAAAATGGGCGCGATCGCACTTCCTAAGACAAATCCGCCACTGCGCTTGTTGGGCACAAACGGAATATCTTGACCAATGTGCCATAGTACTGAGTTGATCGCAGACTTCCGGGAAGAGCCAGTGCCGACTACATCTCCCACATAGGCCAGAGGATAGCCCTTTTTCTTAAGTTCCACGATCGTTTCTAGCGATCCAGGCTGCCGCGTTTCCAGCATCGCCAAAGCGTGCAGCGGAATGTCAGGACGAGTTGCCGCATGAGTCGCGGGAGACAAGTCATCCGTGTTAGTTTCTCCGGGCACCTTAAACACCGTCACCTGAATTGCTTCTGGCAAAGTGGGACGACTAGTGAACCACTCCGCATTCGCCCAGGCTTCCATCACTTGCTTAGCGTAAGCGTTGGTGACGGCTAATTCTTGGATGTCGTGGAAGGCATCGAAAACGAGCAGAGTTTTGCTCAAAGCTGCTGTAGCTGCCGTTGCCAACTCGGCACTGTCCACCTGCAACAACTCGATCAAGGAGTGCACATTGTAGCCGCCCATCATTGTGCCTAACAGCTTCACAGCTTCCACAGGCGTTATCAGAGGACTGGTGGCTTCTCCCTTAGCGATCGCCGTCAAAAATCCCGCTTTGACATAAGCCGCTTGATCGACACCCGGAGGAACGCGATCGCGCAGCAGCTCTAGTAATACCTCTTCTTCTCCAGCGGGAGGGTGTTTTAGAAGGTCACACAGCTCAGAGGTTTGCTGGGGGGTGAGGGGTAAAGGTGGAATACCGAGGGCAGCTCGCTCAGCGACATGTTGGCGATAGGATTCAAGCATTGCAGTAGTCTCCAGGCATCAGCAAAATTTTGAGGATGTGCAAGGTCAAAGAGATGATCGAGAGCGTAACCCAACTCACAATTCCTAATGGTTGGCAGGAATACGGTCAGCAAGTCTCAAGTCCCAGTGATCGGGCAGTTACAACTGGCAGCAGCCAAATATTGAAATGGGCAGCACACACTTTCGCTACCGTTCTATCAGCATAGAAGTTTACGTAGCGAAAACAAATGTTGCAATCGGCCCACAGGTCACTCCAACAAATTGGTGACAGGCGATCGCACTCATCACTGACCAAGCGTTGCAGCAGGCCCACTAACTTCACATTTAGTTTCACAGTCAGGTCAAAGTGTATCGCTCAAGTCTTGACCTGTACTTCAACCATAGCAAAGCTGACTTGGTAACCGTTGGGGACTAAATACTTGCAGCTTATAGACTGATATCTAAACTTTCAATTAAACTCCGCAACCATTCTGTGAGGGTTTGATTGCCTAGTTGGTCTGCTAGCCCCCAAGCTTTTGCATAAAATGCCAGAGCGCGGCTTTTTTTGCCTAACTCAACATAGACAGTGCCAATGTTCGCCGTCGTATTAATTTCGCCCAAGCGATCGCCTGCTTCGCGTCGGATAAGCAGTGCTTGCTGGTAAAATCCCAAAGCTTTCTCTAACTGGCCCAGCGAGCGATGAACTGCCCCCGTATTCGACAGAGTCACAGCTTGACCTAAGCGATCGTCCATCTCCTGCTGTAGCAACAAAATCTGGTTATAGAACAGCAGGGCTTGATTGGATTGACCTAAGTTGGCATAGGTTAAGGCCAAATTATTCATAGTGATGGCTGCGCCAGAAGTATCTCCCGCCTGCTGCCTCACCAACAACACTTGCTGATAATGCAGCCATGCCTGAGCCAGCTCACCCAAGTCGTTATAAATGGATCCAATATTGTTCAGAGTGGTGGCTTCGCCCGTGCGATCGCCCAGCTCACGTTGAATTAAAAGCGCTTGCTGAAAATGCTCTAGAGCAGTTTGGGATTGACCAAAGGCACTATAAGCAAAGCCCATATTGTTGAGAGTGGTGGCCTCAGCAGCGCGATCGCCCAGTTGCTGCCGAATGGCCAAAATTTGGTTGTAAAGCAGCAAAGCGCGTTTGGGTTGTCCCAGTTTGGCATAGACTAAGGCAGTGTTGCTCAAAGCAGCGGTTTCACTGGCTCGATCCCCTAAAACCTGAAAAATCAACCTAGCTTGATCGAAACAGTGCAAGGCTCTTTGGAGTTGACTGAGGCGAGAGTGAGCTAAACCCAGGTCATTGAGGGAAGCGGCTTCTCTGACCTGATCTTGCAAGCCTCTAGCCAATTCCAAATTAGCTTCAGAAAGGGTTAAAGATTCACGAAATTTGCTGCCTTTATACAGTTCGATCGCCCGAAGGCGGCATTGATCCCATTTCTGTTGCACAAGCACAATCCCTAAAAACTGCTGGCTTACTTGCGATGGCCTATTACTCTCAGAGTGCCCGATCGCTTGCCAAGAAGAACAGGCTACGAGGCAGAGTCAGCATAGGATTGGCAATAGCTAACCGCCGTCAGGTCATAAACAAAAATCCGCTCAATACCAAATCTTGGAATCGAACGGATTTTTAGTTGTTATACCCCCAGGGGAATTCGAATCCCCGTCGCCTCCGTGAAAGGGAGGTGTCCTAGGCCTCTAGACGATGGGGGCCTGTTTTTGATTTGGCCAACCGATTTACCTCGGTTTATCGCCGCGCCTTTATTAACTTAATCAATCTCCCTGAATCTGTCAATACCTGGTTTAGATTTTGCTTAATTTTTCAGTAACTGAGTGGTGAGGCTACGAGAAACCAAATGCAGTGGCCACCAGTATGAAGCACTCAGCTAGTTGCTTGAGTCAAGCATTCTATAAGCTTGGAGCAAGGAACTATAAAGGTTATGAGCTGTAGGATAAAACTAAAGGAGCGACAGATACAGGGATGCCCAGATTGAAAAGACATGAGCCGCTAGGCTAGTTCGTTGGAGTTGCGTAGGCGGATGAGTTGACGACGCAGTTCGGGAGAAGCCGACATTTCGGAAACTTCTTCAGCTTTCACTAAAACTTGCAACGGCTCCAGGTACTCGTCGGTACCACAGGTAAAAGCATCAATCAGTTGCTCTAGCAGTTGATCGCGATCGCTGAGCCCACCTTTCTCTTCAATCAAACGAAACTTCAGATGGACTTCGCACTCATAAACACTGACTTCAAATGCAGCGGGCTGGCGATCCAGAGAATCCTGTTTCATTTCAGTAAGCAGCACTTAACTATGCTGTGAGTAAAGGAATGTTTAGAGCTAGACCTCGAAGAATTTCAACGCTGGTATTCATAAATATTGAGTTGGTTGAAACCTTAGCAACTTGACTTAAGCCAAACCTAAATCTGCTGCTGTCATTGCTTACTATCAAAATTAATATGCCCTCTATAAAGTTAGAATCCGCTAATTAGCTGAACTTAAATCAGCAACCTAATTAGTTCAAGGAATCTTAAAATCAACTTCGCTGTTTCTTCATAAAATACTTTCTTCTCACCCCCACTCACTAAAGCCAATAAACTAACTGCTACCTACCATTCAAGTGGAGGAATACACCCCCAATCCAGGCGTCATCGGAGATTTGAAAAGGCTTCATGAGAGCTTTATCGACGCTGAGTGCATCAGTATATTGAATTTTCAAAGCTATAAAAATACTCAAACTTTACCCGTATGAATGCAATTATGTTTCAATCTAGTTAGCGTTCATTACTGATAAAATGCTTCTCTCACTGAGGTCATTTAATTAAAATTTGATACTTTGAGTCACTGAGATAAACAGGAACACAAAGACAGGAAGCAGTGATAGATAGCAGAACGTACCCAACCAGTCTCTGGCAATCATAGGCTTAAGTTGGCTCCTCGTTCATCTACTCTTTTAGCTTTAAAGCGAGTTAAGTTAATTTTTTTTTAGAAGTAAAGATGGACACAAGTAACTTTAACCCTGTCCATAGTTGCTTACTCCTGACGCCAATATCTAAAATTTTGAAAATAGTTACCTTAGAGCACTCAGTAGTTTATATAACCTTTAGGATGACAATATTCTTAACAAGTAGCTTGAGCTTTGAAGTCCTAACTTAACAATTGCTAACGTCAAAAATACAGAGTTCTTATTAACCCCAGGATTAAGTAACAAATCAATCTAGTAGCTTCACGGATGCAGTTTAGAAGAATCAGAACGCTAAGGATAGCAGCCCTGAATCGCAGTTCAATCCTTCATAACCATTCGGTTATAAGCAAGCACGTCTTTTAGTTCTGAGAGGCTTCAACTAAGGACGGTAAACTGGCAGGGTGAAGTGGAAACAGCTACCTTGGTTGGGGACGGAGTCAACCCAAATTTGGCCGTAGTGCGCTCGCACAATGCGCTGGCACAATGCTAGACCAATACCGTATCCTTCCTGAGCTTCGTCGCGCTTGAGCCGAAAATGCTCTTCAAAAATTCGTTCATGATTTTCTTCTGGGATACCAGGCCCATCATCACAGATGCTTACCTGCACTTTTTGAGTGGTGCGGTGCAAGACTGAAAAGGCAATGGTGCCTTTTGCAGGAGCGTACTTGATGGCATTGTCTAACAAATTAATCAGAACTTGGCGGACGCGCTCTGGGTCCGCGTAGATCAACGGCAAGTCACTCGGAATATCGTGGGTAATCTGCTGCTCTTTGGGTTGAAAGCGATCGCGCAGATATACCAAAACTTCTTGGCAAAGCGACCCTAAATCTAGTTTCTGCGGCTGGATCTGAAAGTCTCCGCTAGTACCACGAGCTGCTTGCAAAATATCTGTGATCATCCGGTCGATCGCTCGCGTTTGAGTTTTAGCGTGCTTGAGCAATTGAGCTGTGACAGCAGGCTTAAGGCGAGTGTTCAACCCTTCCTTGGGGCTGTAGCTGAGTTCTAGCGTTTCGATCGCGATTGAGGCCGCCGTTAGAGGGTTACGTAGGTCATGAGCCAACATGGCAATAATGCGGTCTTTGAACCGCAATTGCTCTTGTAGGTCTTCTTGATCTTGTTGTAGGCGAAAAATTTCGTCTGAAAGCCGCATCAACTCGGCTGAATAGGCTACTGAGTCAATGGTTGAGTTGGGGCGTTCCGGGCTAGACGAATCTGTTTGTGACTCTAAGGTTGCTAGATATTCCTCAACAGAACGTTGCCACCGGGGCCAGCAATTTTCTAATTGAGTCACTAGAGTACTGCCCGCCAGCGTTTGTCGCGGTTCTGGCTGAATTTTGATTAAAGCGGGGGTTGCTACCAGCTTAAAGTGCTCGGCTAGATAGGGCTGTTCTCCTACGTCAATAACTTGTAGATCGAACGAATACTGAGCTTTGAGATTTTTTAGATAATTACGGATGTGCCGAATCTGTTCCCCTGAATTCGGGCGCTTGTCTACAAATAAAAGTAGTTGTAGCGGAGTTTCAGGGTCGATTGGCTTATCAGGAGATGCTTTCATGCCATCTCTCGTCAGCACCTAGGATAGGCAAAATAGGTTGGATTTGGTTCAAACAAGACTAGGTAGAACTGCCACCATCTATATAGACTATCGTGTTCTAGGCCTCCTCGCGCGAAATCTCAGCCTCAGATCCTAGGTTGGTTTCCGTTTCCAATCGCGCTGTGCGGCAAAGCAGAATCGGACAAGGCGCATGATGCAGGACGTAGTCGCCTGTAGCAGTGAGGCGAATATTACGAAAAGCTGGATGGCGATCGCTCCCCAAAATAATCACATCGGCTTGCTGCTGTTGAGCAATTTGGCAAATAATCGGCCCTGGCTCTCCAGTCTGGATCAAGCTGGTGATTGCTACATTTGCTCCTGCTAGCTTCTCTTGCGCCTTTTGAATGATTTGCTCACTTTGCTCTTTTTGGGCTTGTTGCAAGGATTGCGTGAGTTGCCAATTAGGGGTGGGAGTGGCGAACGGTCCAAACAAGTAGTGAGGATTGAGGGGTGTTTGGGCACAGAGGATGGTGACTCGCTGGATACCTGCAGGAATTAACTGGCGCGTCAGGGCGATCGCTTGCTTGGTGGATTGAGAGCCATTCACAGCCAAGAGGACGTGGTGCCACTTTGGTTGTAGCGTTGGTGCTTCAGGTAAACCTCGCGCGACTAAGACGTGACAGGTGGCATAACGCGCGATCGCTGAAGAAACGCTACCCAGCAACAACTCCCGCGATCCACCAACACCCCGATGACCTACTGCAATCAATCCAGCCTGAATTGTCCGCGCATGGTTCAAAATTTCAGTCGCAGGTCGCCCCTCTCGGCTCTGGTAAGCAATTTTTCTGTCTAGCGGCATTTCAGCTTTAATTTGAGCGAACAAATCATTCGGGTTCAAATCAGCCCGATGCCCATTCTCTACTTCAGGTAGTGGCAAGGGTGAGGTCAGTTCTGGCTCTGCTTCAGGCGTCCGGGTTTCAGCCGTTGGTTTCCTAGATAGGGCCGGGAGTCTTGGGCGCATTCCCGCAGGCCAAGGCTGTACAGTGAGAATGTCTAGCCAGGTTTGTCGGTCTGCCTCAGGTGGCAGCTGGGAGAAAAGCTGGATTACCGGAAGCAAAAGCCGCTGTGCCGTGCCAGCACTTGTAGAACCATCCGTAGCCAGTAGCAGCGGTGGCAGCAAAGGAGAAGTAGTAGACGGCATGATCGACAGCTCCAGTCCCGAATAGAACTTAGGCAGGGCATTTCTTACCCCTAACATAGGCAAAACCTGAGCAAAAATTGGTGTCTTGTCTGGAAATATTCATGAAACTCTAGGCGATCGCGGAAATTTTGGGGAATAGGTTGAGCCAAGGCCGACAACATGAGAGCGTTAAGGCTGTAGCGAAGAGAGTCATCTAATCATGTTGCAGCAGTGGCAGAAACAGCCGGAGTTGCGGTGGGTGGGGGGTATGGCGATCGCTTTTTTTGTCGTGTTGTCCGCGATCGCGCTGCATCGGTATTACAACTTCTACCCAACCTATGTGGCCTTCGACCAAGGCATTTTTAATCAAGTGTTTTGGAATGGCTTGCACGGTCGCTTCTTCCAAAGCTCACTCTCTTCGACGCTGTCGGCAGCGGTGACTCAAGACGGTCAAGTGCCGGAAGTGTTTTACCATCGGCTGGGCCAGCACTTCACGCCTGCTTTGCTGATCTGGTTGCCAATTTATGCCCTGTTTCCCTCTCCTGCACTGCTGTCAGTGCTGCAAGTGGCACTGATGACGGCGGCTGGCTTGGTGCTATATGCCTTGGCGCGGCAATATCACAACCCACCCTTAGCCGGGATGATTACTGCTAGTTTCTATGGGGCGGCAGCAGTGATTGGGCCAACGGTAGCTAACTTCCATGATTTGTGTCAAATTCCGTTGTTTATTTTTGGGATGCTGCTGGCAATGGAGAAGCGCTGGTGGTGGCTGTTCTGGCTGCTGGCAGGACTGACGCTGCTAGTACGAGAAGATGCAGGTGTCGTCTTATTTAGTGTGGGATTTTATCTGGGGGTGAGTCGGCGGCACCTCCGAGCGGGGTTGGGTGTCTGTGCGCTGAGTGTGGCTTACATACTGCTGGTGACTAACTGGGCTATGCCGCTGTTTTCGCCTGATATTTCTCGGCGGTTTATGGTGGAGCAGTTCGGCCACTTTGTGGGCAATCAGGAAGCGTCTTCGTTGCAAGTGATTGGGGCGATCGCCACTCAGCCGCTGCGGTTAATTCAGGAAATCATCACACCTGTCGATCGCACGATTAGCTATTTACTGGCGCATTGGCTACCTTTGGCTTTTGTGCCTGCGGTGGCTCCGGCGGCTTGGCTAGTGGCGGGTTTTCCGCTACTACAAAATTTTATGCGGCAAGACCCAACTGCTCTGTCGATTGATCTGCGCTATGCCCTCACGGTGATTCCTGGGTTCTTTTATGGAGCGGTGCTGTGGTGGGCCAAGCATCCAGGGGCGTTTACTCGGCGGTTTCGGCGCTTTTGGATTTTCTGCCTCAGTATGTCGCTAATTTTGACGATTGTCTCGAATCCCAACCGAGCTTTGTCTTTTTTAATCCCCGATTCTTTCCGGCCTTGGGTTTACTCAGCACCTCAAGCTCAATGGCAACGTGCGGCAGCAATTCGCGGCTTGATGGCTCAAATCCCAACGGATGCCAGCGTTTCAGCCACAACCCATATCGTGCCGCACCTCTCGAATCGGCGGGAGATTGTGCGTTTTCCAGCCCTACAAGTGAGAAATGATGCGCGGGCTGTGGTTTCGGTGGACTATGTGATTCTGGACTTTCAACAGTTACGGCAGTACCAAGTTGTGTTTGATGACGATCGCTTGCTGCTGAAGACAATGGTGCCTGTCGTTGATCGGCTTTTGGGCGATCGCTCCTACGGGTTGATTGGCTTCCGAGATGGCGTGTTGTTGATGCAGCGTAATGCTAGTTCTGACGCAATCGCGACTACGGCTTGGTCTAGTTTTCGGCAAGAGCTGGAACCCATTTTGCGACAGCCCGACTAGCCAAGCAACGCTTTGTGAAGATTTAGGAATCATGCCTGCATTCCTTCGTAGCAATTACAGTCGCCGCTACACTGATATGTGAAGTTCTTAGGACTTATGTGAAGGTGCAGGAGTAGCGTTTGATGAAAATTCTGGTATTAGCTTGGGAATTTCCGCCTCGCATTGTGGGCGGCATTGCCCGACATGTGGCCGAGCTATATCCAGAACTCGTCAAGCTGGGCCATGAAGTGCATCTAATTACCGTCGAATTTGGGCAAGCCCCCAGTTATGAAGTGGTCGATGGGGTCAAAGTGCATCGAGTGCCTGTGGGCTATAGCCACGACTTTTTCCACTGGGTCGTGAATATGAACGAGAGCATGGGCCGTCATGGTGGCAAGTTGATTCTAGAAGATGGCCCCTTCGACCTGATCCATGCTCACGATTGGCTGGTCGGAGATGCGGCGATCGCCCTCAAGCACACGTTCAAAACTCCGCTCATTGCAACCATTCACGCCACCGAATATGGCCGCCATAACGGCATTCATACCGATACTCATCGGTACATCAGTAGTAAAGAAACTCATCTAGCCTACAATGCTTGGCGAGTCATCGTTTGTACTGATTACATGCGCTCTGAGGCTGCGCGGGCATTGGGCAGTCCTGAAGCAAAAGTGGATGTCATCTACAACGGCATCCGCCCCGAAAAGAAGCGACGGCACCCAGATTTTGACTTTGCTAGTTTCCGTCGCCAGTTTGCCGAGGATGCCGAAAAGATTGTTTATTATGTGGGCCGCATGACTCACGAAAAAGGCGTGGCAGTTCTACTCAATGCCATGCCCAAGGTGCTGTGGGAAATGGGCGGCTATGCCAAGCTGGTGGTCATCGGCGGCGGCAATACAGACCACTTGAAACAGCAGGCTTGGAACCTCGGCATTGCCCACAAGACCTACTTCACTGGGTTTATGTCTGAAGAAGACTTGAACAAGTTTCAAACCATTGCCAACTGTGCGGTTTTCCCTAGTCTCTACGAACCTTTTGGCATTGTGGCTTTAGAAAGTTTTGCGGCCCGAGTACCTGTCGTGGTCTCGGATACAGGTGGCTTTCCGGAAGTGGTGCGTCATACCAAAACAGGCATTGTGACTTGGGCCAATAATTCGGAGTCACTGGCTTGGGGTATTTTAGAAGTCTTGAAGAATCCGGGTTATGCCCAGTGGCTGATAGACAACGCTTATGAAGACCTAGAACGGCGCTTCAGTTGGGCCAAAATTGCCCAGCAAACAGAAGTGGTTTACAAACGGGTGGTACAAGAGCGATCGCTAGTCGATTGGTAAGGTGGATTGGTAAGACGATTTAGACATATCGGGTTCAAACCACAATACAGGGGGCGAGCATATGGATGGGGCTGAGCGGATTCAATGGTTAAAAGAGCATACCCAGTTGGTATCACTCTCCGATGAAGCCCTAGAGGCGATCGCGGCTGTTATTGTCGAAGAACCGTTACAAGAAAATCGCCGTCTGGTTTTAGAAGATACCCATCCAGACGTACTTTACATCCTGAAAGCAGGACATTTAGAGAGTTACCATACCAGCCCCAATGGTCCTGCTAAAGCGGTGAGCTTGCTGCCTGGAAGCATCATTCATCTCAAGGAACTGTTGCTAGAGCAGCCGACTGAGCGAACCGTCATTACGCTTGACGATGGTTTGTTGTGGCGGATCACTAAAGAACAGTTTCTAGAGTTAGCGCAACAATATCCAGAGATTAGCCGTACCTTCTCGCGCCAACTTGCAGCGGAGCTGAACCAGGTCACCTCTCAACTTGCCTATGAACAAGAGCGCCAATCAGCATTACGACCCTATGTGATTCCTAAACTGAAGCGGGGGGTGATTGGCAGTAGTGAAGTGGCGATCAGGCTCCGCAAACAAGTGAGAGAGGCCGCTCGCGATCGCACCCCCGTTTTACTGACAGGAGAAGCGGGGGTTGGCAAAGTCAACCTAGCGGCGTTGATTCACTTTACGTCTGCGGCGCGGCACGAATCCTTAATTCGGCTCAACTGTGGCACGCTCTCTAGCAGTGGGGTAGAACTGTTTGGTCGCAGCACCCCAGGCTCAGGTAGCAAACTGGGGGTACTTGCTTACCTAGGCACCGGAACTTTAGTGCTGGATCACTTGCAAGACCTCCTGCCAGAACTGCAAGCCAAAGTAATTCAACTCCTCCAAACTGGAGAATATCGCCCGGTGAGCCGTGACGGCGAGCCGATGGCTGAATTGCAGCAGTGTGAAGCGCGCATCATCCTGACCGCAGAGCGATCGCTAGATCAGGTCAATGAGCAACTGAGCCTTGAACCTGGGCAAGCTTTGTGGAGTCACTGGATAGAAGTTCCACCCCTGCGCGATCGCAAAGCTGATATCAAAGCCAAAGCTGAATATCACATCAGTTGTTTTGCTCGTGCGGAAGGCATCCCCAGACCCAGACTGACACCCGAAGCTGCCGAAGTCTTAGCCGGTTACGACTTGCCTGGTAATTTGCCAGAGCTAGAGAGCCTACTGGAGCAAGCGATTAGCCAATCGAATGGCGCGGCTAAACTCAACGCCGATCTATTCCGCTCCGCTCAACAACTTGCTGTCCAGCTAGATCAAGTAGCCTCCCAACTCGCCTTCGAGCAAGAACGCCAAACTGCATTGCGTCCTTATTTGGTGCCAAAAGTGCGGCGGGGAATTGTTGGTTCTAGTCGCTATGCGGTGCGATTGCGTCAGGAAATTAAAAAGGCGGCGGGCGATCGCAAATCTGTATTGGTGTTTGGTGAACCAGGACTGGGCAAAGACAACACCGCAGCGCTGATTCATTTTGGCTCTCGCGATCGCCACCAGCCGATGATCAAAATCAACTGCAACACGCTGCAAGCCAGCGGCGCGGAATTGTTTGGTCGTGTAGGCGGCAAGGCAGGGCTACTAGAGTGGATCGGACAGGGCACGCTCCTGCTTAACAACATTCAAGAGTTACCCCCCGCGCTGCTAGAAAAAATTCTGCTCTTACTAGAAACCGGAACCTACACCCCAATTAGCCGAGAAGGAGAACCAACACCAGAACCTAAACGCAGCCACGCTCGGATCATGATGGTGTCAGAAAAAACGCTGCCGCAGCTAGAACGGAAGCATTGCGTTCCCCATGTGATCAAGGTGCCACCGCTGCGGGTGCGAAAGGCGGATATTGCCGCCCAAGCCGAGTACTACATCAGCTTGACCTGTCGAACTAAAAACATTGCTCGCCCCCACGTCACCCCAGAAGCCTTACGCCGCCTCCAAGGCTATGACTTCCCAGGCAACTTCACGGAACTAGAAGGACTGATCGAGCGGGCGATCGCGCAATCGAATGGCGCACCCGAACTCACGGAAGAAGTCTTCTGGGCCGTGAGCAATAAAACCCGACGCTTCCGAGTGAACCTGCTCAACGCCTATCCCAAGTTGCGGCAGTTTCTGCGGAGTGATTGGTGGCCTGATCGCATCAACTTTGGTTTCACCTTGGGCATGTTTGCTGTCATCGTTGCCATCTTGATGTTCGGCCCCCAAACTCGCGACTCCAACATTGGCCTCAATTTGTTTTGGGCTTGGTGGTGGCCGCTGATGCTCTTTGCCTTTCCCTTTGTGGGGCGGTTGTGGTGCTCAGTTTGCCCCTTCATGATCTACGGTGAGTTAGCTCAGAAGCTTTCCTTACAAATCTTTCCGCGCGAATTACTGCCTTGGCCCCGCCAGCAAGCGGAGAAGTGGGGGGGCTGGTTCTTGTTCGGCTTATTCACGCTGATTTTGCTCTGGGAAGAACTCTGGAACCTAGAAGACACCGCTTATCTGGCGGGTTGTCTCTTACTGCTGATTACGGCTGGGGCGGTAATCTTTTCACTGTTGTTTGAGCGCCGCTTTTGGTGCCGCTATCTCTGCCCCATTGGGGGCATGAATGGCTTGTTTGCCAAGCTTTCCATGACTGAGTTGCGGGCACAGCAAGGCATTTGTTCTGCCACTTGCACGACCTACCAATGCTACAAAGGCGGCCCTGAAAAAGGCGAAGGACAAGAAAGCCTCGGTTGCCCGCTCTACTCGCACCCCGCCCAACTGGAAGACAACCGCGACTGCGTGCTGTGTATGACCTGCCTCAAAGCTTGCCCCCACCGCTCAGTGGAGGTGAATCTGCGGCCTCCAGGCATTGAACTTTGGACGACCCATCAGCCGACTTATGCGGAAGTAGCGCTGCTATTTTTATTATTCGGAGCAATTTTTCTGCATCGCCTACCTGAGATTGAAAATCAGTTGGGCTGGAATTTACATCTAGAGAATTTTGGCTGGCATGCTGCCGTTTCTGCTGTGGCGTTGTTGGCGCCTGTGGCGATCGCGCTCTTGGCTCAAGGCTTAGTCCGAGTTTCTAGCCGCACCCTCAAGCCGCGCCCATTCTTAGAGTTGGCCTACGGCTATCTTCCATTGGTGCTGGGCGGCAGCTTAGCTCATTATCTGCGCTTGGGTTTAACAGAAGCAGGCCGAGTCTTGCCGATTACGCTAGCCACCTTTGGTTATAGCGGTGTGAATGTGCCGATCGCCGTGGCTGAACCCGCAGTGATCGCATTCTTGCAAGCAGTGACGCTGATTATCTCAGTCTGGTTGAGTGTGATTTTGACTCAGAAGATTGCCCGCCAACCTTTGGTCAGCTTGCTACCCCAACACCTAGCCACGATCGCGATCGGCTCACTGTTGTGGAAGTTGATCGTCAGTTGATCAGGTTTGCTGCTCTAGCAGTTGGAACTCAATCCACTACTTTCAGGAGTCCCATATCCAAGTGGTCAGAAATCCGCCGAATTTGACTCAACTCCTCAGCACTCAACACTGCGTCTGAAGCGATCGCCATAAAAAATCCGCATTCATCCGCTTGGGTAATTTTTCCAGAAGTAAAAATGCGCTGGATGATTGGCCCAATGGCAGAACCAAGACTGCTATTGTCAGTATTCATGAGGACGATTCTTTAAGGAAAATATGAAGAAGCTCTAGTGATATGTATATTCCCTGAATCGTTGACCTCTCCACTCCCTCCAGTCGGCTTATCTAGGTGGGTGAGCCTGAACCATACAACGTAGAGATGCAAAAACTGCCCATCTTTCAAGACAACGCTCTGTTACAACGATCACTGACCCACAGTTCCTACATCAACGAACATCCCGACGCTGGAGAAGACAACGAACGCTTAGAGTTCTTAGGCGATGCTGTGCTGAACTTTCTCAGCGGTGAATTTCTCTACAAGCGCTACCCTGAGGAGCCCGAAGGAGAATTAACGCCCCTGCGCTCTGCCTTAGTCGATGAGCAACAGCTCGCCAAATTTGCGATCGCCCTTAACCTCGGTAGTCTCATGCGTCTAGGGCGAGGTGCAGAAATCAATGGTGGACGAGAAAATCCCAACTTACTTAGCAGCACGTTTGAGGCATTAATCGGGGCTTATTTCCTTGATACTGACTCCATCGAGGCAGTCCGCAGCTATGTAGAACCGCTGTTTCAAGCGATCGCCGATACTTCAGTGGACACCGCACCACAAATCAACTTCAAAAGTCGGTTCCAAGCTTGGGCCTTGGCACATGTGGGTCAGAACCCCAAGTACATCATCATTGCCCAATCTGGCCCAGATCATGCGCGAGAGTTTACGGCTGAGGTGCGAGTTGCCGATCACAAGTACGGAGAAGGTAAGGGGCGCAGAAAACAAGATGCCGAAAAGAGTGCAGCCAAACAAGCCCTAGAAGCCTTAGGACTGCTCTAGAAAACGGGTCAACTCGCTAAGCTGGGCTAGAAACTGCCACACCCCGCAAAGATTGGATAGTTGCGATCGCCTGTTCTGCTACTTGGTCAATCTCAGCCTCTGTATTGAACCGCCCAATGCCAAACCGCAGTGAAGCATAAGCCAATTCTGGCGATCGCCCTAAAGCAGTCAACACATGAGAGGGTTTGATTTCAGCCGAGGTACAAGCAGAGCCCGAAGAAACTGCAACTACAGGCTGTAACCCCAACAACAACGCTTGCCCATCCACCCCTGCCACACTGACATTGAGATTGCCAGGAAGCCGTTGGGTGGGATGACCATTGAGGTAGATATTGCCCACAGTGCTGAGCTGTTGCCACAGGCGATCGCGTAGTTGCATAAGCCGTTGAGTTTCTGTCGCTTGTTCGGCCAGTGCCAACTCTACTGCTTTAGCAAATCCGACAATCTGCGGTGTGTAAAGCGTCCCCGATCGCATCCCTCGCTCATGTCCCCCGCCATGTAGTTGAGGTGCCACCTGGACTCTAGGGTTCCGTCGCCGCACATATAACGCGCCAATCCCCTTCGGCCCATAAACCTTGTGAGCGGTGAGCGACATCAAATCGATCCGCATCGCTGCCACATCTAAGGGGATTTTGGCGATCGCTTGAGCCGCGTCGGTGTGGAAGAGAACTTGATGCTGACGACAAAGCGCCCCAATTTCAGTCAGTGGCTGCAACACTCCGATCTCATTATTGGCCGCCATCACCGAAACCAAAATCGTGTCAGGCCGAAAAGATCGCTCCAGTTCTGCGAGGTCGATCAAGCCATCGGGCTGTACAGGTAAATAAGTGACTTCAAAACCTAAAGACTCTAAATAGCGGCAGGGGTCGAGAACCGCACTATGCTCAGTGCTTACCGTAATGATGTGCCGCCCCTTGCTGATGTAAGCTTCCGCCACTCCTTTGATCGCCAGGTTATTCGCTTCTGTCGCGCCACTGGTAAAAACGATTTCTTCTGGCCCGCAGCTGATTGCCGTTGCTAAAATCTCCCGCGCTTTTTTGACAGCTGCTTCCGCTTCCCAACCATAGGCATGAGTCACACTCGCCGGATTGCCAAAATGCTCCGTAAAGTAAGGCACCATCGCGTCTAGCACTCTGGGGTCTACCGGAGTTGTAGCGTGGCAATCCAGATAAATTGGACGATAAAGGCTGGGCATTTTAAGGAGAAAACGAATGGATTCGTTGGGTGTTTGAATGTTACAGCAACACTTCAACTTGTTGTGCGATTCACAAATCAGCCAAGGAGGGAATGTAAGGCACAGGCGATCGCGCTACTGTTGAGAAAATTTGCTTCCCTGGTATGGAATTCCTTAGCTTAGCCAAAACATTTATAGATGTTCCAGTTCTGGTCAAAACCTTTGTGGCGGTCTTCGTCTTAGCTGATGCTTTGGGGAATGCCCCTATTTTCTTAGTTTTGACCAAGGGCATGGAAATAGAGCAGAAAAATAGCGTAGTCGATCGCGCTAGTCTTGTTGGCACTGCGGTAATTCTAGCCTTTGCCTTTGGTGGTCAAACAGTCTTGGATTACTTGCACATCAGCATGGGTTCCTTGGAGATAGCTGGCGGCTTACTGTTGCTGATGATCGCCTTAAAGATGCTGGAAGGACATACAGAGACTCCCGTTATGGAGCAAGGTCGAGACGTAGCCATTACCCCGTTGGCATTTCCGCTCTTGGCAGGACCAGGCACCTTAACCAGTGTGATGTTGTTGATGTCTGACGCGGACTCCGCGATCGGTCATTTTAGCGTTGCGATCGGGATTGTGGGCGCTATGTTTGTCACTTGGTTTATTGTGCGGCAGTCTTCTCGGATTGATCATTGGCTAGGGGCAGAAGGCGCGATCATCATCACGCAACTTTTAGGGTTCCTGTTGGCGGCGTTGGCGATCGAAATTAGCAGTTCGGGAATTCGAGAGTTATTTCTGAAGTGAACTGCAATTAATAAGACTTGCCATCACTGCCAAAGTACTCGCGGTAAGCGCAAATTTTGTCTCCGCGCACATCAAAAGCGATCGCCACCCGATTTTTGTAGGGTTGCCCCCGCATCATCCCCTCATCCCGAAACTCAAACACCACTGTGGTGTCGTTGCTCATGACGCGATCGAGCGTCACAGTCAGGCCATCCTCAAACGTATCAGAGACATACTGCAAGAACGCCTCAGTCCTAGCTTTTCCGATATTGAGTCCGTGATACGGCCCGATCGGAAACCAGAAGCTAAAGTCCTCGGTGAGCATGTCCAAAAACGCTTGCCATTCTCCTGTTGCTAAACCGTGGGTAAAGTAGTCAAACGCTTGATGGGCAGTTTTTAGGGTGTCAGTCTGAGCTGTATTCATCTTGATAATCTTGGCTCGATCTCACCTAAAAAGTAGTACTCAGAGATTACTCCTGCACCCCAGCAAATTTGCTTCTTCTAGCGAAATCTCAATAATCTAAATCCGCAATTATACGCATAGGGTAGTAGGTAATTCCAGCAGTCTGGGTAAACCTGCGATCGCATCTCTGAAGATTCCCAGTTACAACCAAGAAGCTAGAGCGCGATCGCTCCTGAGTTGGTTCAAGTTTGTGTCAATGACGCTGGAGAAAAGTTGCAATGGAATTTACCACCACGCTAGGACTAATTGCAGGCAGTTTAACCACGATCGCCTACTTGCCCCAACTGATCAAAACTTGGAAATCTAAATCAGCCGATGACCTTTCTTGGAGCATGCTGATCACGCTTTGCGTTGGGATTGTACTGTGGTTGGTTTACGGCAGTTATGTCCACGATATTCCAGTCATTTGCGCCAATGTCGTGACCCTAATTCTTTCCTCAATCATTTTGGGCCTCAAAATTCGTTACAAGCGGAGTGGGGAGTTGGGGTGAGGAGCGAGGGAACCAAGCACTCTCGCAGCTAACGCTTGGTTGTCTTTTTGAGAGGGATGAAAAGAAGGCCGAGCATAGTGCAATCCACTGATGATTGCCCTGAACAAAAGCTTCTCTTTGAAGAACCAAAATTGCATTAGGTTTTGCCAAACTTGGCGATCGCTCCACTTTTTGTCTTGCTGCAACAGCAGGATTATGCCCCAGTTCATCAGACCCAGCATTAAAAGATTTGAGATTACTAAACCCAATAGGCGCACTCCATAATTGCGAGTTGCAGATTGCAACACCTCAAAGGCCACTACTTGGTGTTCTATTTCTTCAGCGGCGTGCCATTCAAACAACGCTTTGAGATTGGGTTCTGCTGGATCGAGGAAGCGTTTAGTCAAAATGACCTCGGCCATCAGCGAGGTCAGGTGCTCTCCCCCAGCCACGATCGCTAGATTCAGGATCAAACTCCCATGTTGCGTCAGCCGTCGCCAAATCCCCTGGGCATAACGGACATATCCATCAAAGCAATACCCCTGTTGTTGGAGATTTTTCCAAAAATGGGTGTGCTGGCTGGCATGTTGGGACTCTTGGGCAACAAACGCTCGCACCTGTGGCTGAAGTTGGGAGTCAGTAATGTGAGGCAATTGCTGCTTAATGATGTGATTCATATAGCGCTCGATATCAGGGAGCAGCAACGTCAAGCTATTGAGCAGATGAGTATTGTAAGCACTGTCACCGAGCCAATAGCGCTCAATGGTATCGGGAAAACGGAAGTGAATCGGGCGTACCTGAATCTTGGAGATTGCCATCATGGGTACGGGGCACCGAGTTGCTTCGAGAGATATCTTTTCTATTACCTTGTAAGAGCGATCGCGGCGGAGTAACTCTATCCCTAGGAATGAAGAGCCCTAGGAATGAAGGTTCCTATAACCGAACGCTAAAGTGCGGCTTCCGCCCTAGTGAAAGCTGAGAGAATTGTTTACATTTGTTTACAGTAAAAGTAAACAATTTTTAGAGGTGCCCCGTATGAACGGCACTCTGCGCGTCGGTAATCTGTTTGGTATTCCGTTTTATCTCCACCCGTCTTGGTTCATAGTGCTCGCACTGGTAACTTGGAGTTACGGCAGTGGGCTGGCGGCTCAGTTTCCTAGCTTGGGTGGCTTGCTTCCCCTCGGACTTGGTTTAGTCACAGCCTTATTGCTCTTTGCTTCAGTGTTGGCGCACGAGCTGGGTCATAGCTTTGTGGCATTGCGGCAAGGGATTGGCGTGAAATCGATTACGCTGTTTCTCTTTGGCGGACTCGCCCAATTAGAAAAAGAATCGGAGACTCCGGCTGAGGCATTCTGGGTGGCCGTTGCGGGTCCCGCAGTTAGTCTCATAATTTCTGGACTTCTGACCGCGATCGCTCTAGTTAGCCCTGTCTCAGGTCCACTGGCCGCTATTTTAGGATTGGTTGCCTCCATTAACTTAGCCTTGGCCCTCTTTAACCTAATCCCAGGCTTGCCGCTCGATGGCGGAAACATCCTCAAGGCGCTGGTGTGGAAGCTTACCGGAAATCCTTACAAAGGAGTCGCCTTCGCCAGCCGAGCGGGTCAAGTTTTGGGTTGGGCCGCGATCGCCTCTGGCTTAATTCCTCTCTTGATCTTTGGCAGCACTGCTAACTTCTGGAACTTGCTGATTGGGTGGTTCTTGCTCCAGAATGCAGGCCGAACGGCTCAATATGCCACAGTGCAATCCAAGTTGTCAGGATTTACAGCAGCTGATGCGGTGACTCCCAATGGCCCAGTCGTACAAGCTGACTGGACCCTACGAGAATTTGCCGACTGGTCTTTATTCCACCAGATGGCTTGGCAACGCTTTTTAGTCACCGATACTACAGGACAGTTGATGGGAGCGATCGCGCTGGCTGACCTGCAACAGTTACCAGTAGAGCGTTGGGCTACAACTCAAGTCTGGAATGTGATGCAACCCATTAACCCAGAAACCACAATTCAGGCAGACCAACCGCTGAGCGATGTAGTGAATTTGCTAGAGCAACAACAACTGACAGCGTTACCTGTAGTTCGGACTAATGGCATTTTGGTCGGGCTTTTAGAAAAAACGGCCATTCTGCGCCTACTTCAAGGCAATCTCCAAGCTACGCCTGCCTAACTGGTTAGTTTTCCTCCCCTAGATTTCATAATTCCTACCCCGTTCCCTGGAGCCACCAATGGCCTAGGGAATTTTTTTGGCTGAACTTTTCTTTTTGATTCAACTAATATCCAAGCGCTCTAACGGTCGTGAGTTTGAGTAAAAATGCACACACCAGGATGTTGCGGAGTAGGGTTTGGGATAAAAATTGCGGTAGCCACATAGGGACTGTCGTGAGCCAACCCAGAATGCTGCCAAAGATCAGGAGGGCGATCGCCATTTCACAAAGGTTGGTCATGGCTCGTTCGCTAGTTTGAGCTGGCTCCCCAGACAACTTCGCAGTTGTAGGAGCGGTTGCAGGGACAAGTCGTTCCTCAGCTTGGGAGTTGTTATGAATCGATGACTCAGCAGGATCAGGAGAAGCGATCGCTTCTCCCACCACACCCCCGCAAAGTGGCAACACGATGTAGGTCAGCGGTGTTCTTAGGAAAGCTGAAGGGTGAGTTACAAAAGGCTGATCCTTTGCAAACTCCCGCTGTTTATTTGTCATGATAAAAAGTAGCTCCTAAGTAATACGGACTTGGGAGAACAACCAGGGTTGAGTGTGGTAGCTGGACCCTGGTTGCCACCTAGAACAAATGCGATAAGTTCAGTACCAGGAGTATTCACCAACCTAACCAGATTGGTGAATACTCCTGGATCAACACAGCTAGTTTCAGTGTTATTACTGTTTTCCTACTGTGATCTATTTTTTCGTTCGCTCGGGTGATGACACGCCTATAAACCTGTGACTGTAATCGTCCGGAGACGTGATAAAGATTGGGTAAAGATGTGACTGACCTCACCCCGCCAAGCAAATTAGGCGTTAATTCAGTCACGAGATGATTGGAACCTGAGCGGGTCTGAGGTAAATTTTGAATAATTCCAACGTCGTCCATCTGAGCCAGTCACAAAGATCCAGCCACAAAGATAGGGAGAGCCGCCGATGAGCAGTAACCAAAATAACGAGCAAACTCCCACCACACCCCTGTTGGCAAACCAGTTGGCCAATACTGCCACCACCCGCATGCGGAATTGGGGTACAGTCACCGCCCTAGAAGAAGGCAAGTGCTACCGCATCAATCGGATTGAGCTACAGCCAGGGCACCACATCAGCACCCAAATGCACTACCACCGCAGCGAGCACTGGATCGTGGTTTCTGGGACGGCCAAGGTAATCTGTGACGGCCAAGAAAAAATTCTGATTGAAAAGCAATCCACTTATGTGCCGATGTGCATGCCGCACCGAGTTGAGAATCCAGGCGTGATTCCGCTGGTGATGATTGAAGTGCAGAATGGCGAATACTTAGGAGAAGACGACATTATCCGCTTTGGGGATGCCGAAGAAGGATAAACGTTAGCAATCATCAGGCTTCTAGCGATTTGTTAGACTGAAACCAATAGGCTTGTCAGTCAACTTTCTGTAAGGACGCCCGCAGATGACGTTATCGATGCCTCCAAAGACTTTGTTGCTCTCTAAAGAATTACCCACCCTCCAATACAACTCCACCCGCGATCGCTTTGATGAAACCTGGCAAGCTCCCCTCTCCACACTGTTAGGGCTAGGACGAGCAGCGGGCGCTGATTTTATCGAATTTTTCTTGGAGCGCACCAACTACATCAGTTGCTTGGCAGAAGATGACGGCATCAGCAGCATTGCCCCGCGCTTATCCACAGGGGCAGGCGTGCGTGTGTTTCGAGGTAAAGCAGACTGTTACGTCAGCACCAACGATCTCACTTTTGCTGGACTGAAAGCGGCTCTGGAAAAAGGCTTATCTATTCTGGGTTTGCACTTGCCTGCCCCTAGTGCCTTTGTCCCCGAAATCAACTTAGAGCTACTGCGCGACTACGCCACCAAAAAAGGCAAAGAAGATTGGCTCAGTGGTTGCAGCTCCATGAGAGAGATGGGCGACATTCTCTTAGCGGCTAATGCTCAATTGCAAACCAAAGCTACTCACGTCCAGTCTCGACGGGCCGCTTACTTCCGCGATTGGCAAGAAGTGTTAGTTGCAGCTAGTGACGGCACTTTCGCGCGAGACATCCGCCTGACTCAATCGGTGGGTTACAGTTTGCTCTGTGCCGATGGCGCTAACCGTTCTTCTATCAGCCAGCGAGTCGGAGACACCAGCAACCCTGACTTCCTACGAGGTTGGGACTACGCCGCTACCGCCGCAGATGTCGCAGAATCCGCAGGCAAGATGCTCTACGCCGACTATGTAGAATCGGGCACCTACCCAATCATCATGGCGAACAAGTTTGGCGGCGTGATCTTCCACGAAGCTTGCGGCCACTTGCTAGAGACCACTCAGATTGAGCGAAAGACCACGCCCTTTATCGACAAAAAAGGCGAAAAGATTGCCCACGAAAGCTTGACCGCTTGGGACGAAGGGCTGTCTACCGATGAGTTCGGCACCATCGACATGGATGACGAAGGCATGCCTGCTCAACGGACGCTGTTGATTGAAAACGGCATCCTGAAGAACTTCTTGAGCGATCGCACAGGTTCTATCCGCACAGGCCATCCCCGCACAGGCAGCGGTCGTCGCCAAAGCTATACTCACGCGGCGGCATCCCGGATGCGGAACACTTACATCGCCCCTGGTGAGCACTCCGTTGAAGATCTATTTGCCTCGATCGACAAAGGGATCTATTGCAAGAAGATGGGCGGCGGTAGCGTCGGCCCCACCGGACAATTCAACTTTTCAGTAGATGAAGCCTACTTAATTGAAAATGGCAAAGTCACCAAGCCTCTTAAGGGCGCAACTCTGATTGGTGAAGCCAAGGAAATCATGAACAAGATCTCCATGTGCTCTCAAGATTTAGGCTTGGCAGCAGGCTTCTGCGGTTCGGTCAGTGGCAGCATCTACGTCACCGTCGGCCAACCCCACATCAAGGTGGATTCGATCACGGTGGGTGGTCGTTAGGAGATCCCCTGAAGACCTAACCCCCAGCCCCTTCCCTGGTAGGGAAGGGGAGCTAGATTTAAAGCCCCTCGCCTCGCAGGAGAGGGTTTTTGGGAGAGGTCTACGAGGACTCAATACAAGATTTTTGCAAAGACATACATTAGCCAGTAAGACTGCAATATGCCGAATATTCAAGAACTAGCGACTTACGCCAAAGAAAGCGCCACAAAACTTGGTATCCAAAAATTTGATATTTATGGTTCCTCAGTGGATGAAACCAGCGCTCAGGTAGACCAGGGAGAACCGAAGCAGGTTAAGGCATCGAATCGTTCTAGTGTCACGGTGCGGGTGTGGAATGAAGAACACCGAGTGGGAATTACCTCTACCACGGATGTTGATCCGGCGGGTGTGGAGTTGGCGCTGAAAACCGCTTACGAAGCTAGTTTCTTTGGCGCTAAAGAGCATGTGCCTGACTTTAGCCCTGAAGCGACCGCTCCAATTCCCGAAACCTCTCACGAGAAGACTCCCCAAGCTCCAGTTTCAACGCTGATTGAGACGTTAGTGAAGGCGGAAAAAGAATTACTGGAGGCCCATCCGGCGATCGCTGGGGTTCCCTACAATGGTATGGCCCAGCGAGATTTCGATCGCTTCTACCTCAACAGTGAAGGAGCACAGCGGTATGAGGGCGGCTCCTATGCCTCGGTGTATCTCTACAGCAAAACCGAGGAAGAAGGCAGAAAGCCACGTAGTGCCGGGGCGTTTAGGGTAGGTCATGGTTTCCCAGAGTTAGATGTGCAAGCTTGCGTGCAGGAAGCTGCCGAGAAAACCATCAGCCACTTGAACTACAACAAAATTCAGTCGGGTAAATACTTGGTAGCGTTCTCTCCAGAAGCGTTTTTGAGCTTGTTGGGAGCGTTCTCCAACCTGTACAACGCCCAAAGTATCCTCGACAAACAAAGTCTTTCTACTCCCGAATCTCTGGGCACCCAAATTGCTTCACCCTTACTATCGGTCTGTGATGACCCACATCATCCCGGCAACATTGGCGCGGAGATGTTTGATGGCGAAGGCACCCCAACTCGTAAAGTCTCCCTAATTACCGAAGGTGTTTTGAGTGGTTTCCTCCACAGCGCCGGAACTGCCAAGCGCATGAATGCTCAGCCCACAGGCAACGCCAACATGGGCGCGAAAATTACGGTGGGGCCACACTATTACCACGTTGCTGCTGGTCAATCAACGGACAATACCTATAACCTCGACACTGTAGAAAACGTTGTTTTGATTGATGATTTGCAAGCCCTCCATGCAGGAGTACAATCCTTGCAAGGCTCATTCTCACTACCATTCGACGGTTGGGTTGTGAACAAAGGCGATCGCGTCAGTGTGGAATCGGCCACCGTAGCTGGAGATTTCTTGGAACTGCTCAAGGCAATCGCTTATGTGGAGCCAGAAGCCGAAGTGACTCCCGGTGGGATCTCTCCTCGGATTTGGGTCGATGGTCTCGCGATTACAGGCGAATAGCCACAACACTTGAGGGCGAAGTATTCGTATAAAAACACAGGTTGGCTGATGAGCCTGTTTACGAATGCTTCGCCCTGACAAACAGCTAGCTCCCTGCCCCCGGCATGGAACTCTAAGCGGACTGGCTCTCAACAAGTTGATTGTCTTGGCGTAGACAAGCTTGGATGAAAAAGTCTAACTCGCCATTCATCACATCTGCGATCGCCGTAGTCTCCACCCCAGTTCGCAGATCTTTCACCAACTGGTAGGGATGGAAGACATAGTTACGAATTTGGTTGCCCCAAGCAGCTTCCACCATATCTCCGCGAATGTCAGCAATCTCTTTAGCTCGTTGCTCTTGAGCAATAATCAGCAATTTCGCCTTCAAGATTACCAAGGCTTTTTCTTTGTTCTGGAGCTGCGATCGCTCCTGAGTACAGCGCACTGCAATGCCCGTAGGAATATGGGTAATCCGAACCGCCGTTTCTACCTTGTTGACGTTTTGCCCGCCCTTACCCCCTGCTCGTGAGGTCGTAATTTCCAGGTCTTTCTCTGGAATCTCTAGGTTTACAGAGCTGTCAATCATCGGCATTACTTCCACCCCAGCAAAACTGGTTTGCCGCTTGTCATTAGCATTAAAGGGAGAAATACGAACGAGGCGATGGGTTCCCTTCTCGACTTTGAGGTAGCCGTAGGCGTATTTGCCATCCACTTCTAGCGTGACTGACTTAATCCCCGCTTCATCCCCTTCCGAGATTTCTGCCAGATGTACTTTATAGCCGTGGTCTTCGCCCCAACGGGTATACATCCTTAACAGCATTTCAGCCCAGTCTTGAGCATCCGTACCTCCAGCTCCCGCATTGATTGTCAAGACGGCACCCTTGGAGTCGTAGGGGCCAGAGAGCAACTGTTGCAACTCCCACTGATCGAGTTCGCGGCTCAGTTGGGAAACATTGGTCTGGGCCTCTTGCAGTAATGCTTCATCTGCCTCTAACTCCAGCAACTCCAAGATGGCTCTCGTATCTTCTAAGCTAGTTTTCCACTGTCCTAGCTGATCTAAATGAGATTTGAGGTCGTTTAACTCTTGCAGGGTTTTTTGCGCCTGAGTTTGGTCATCCCAAAAGTCTGATTGGGCCGCAATTTGTTCTAAATCTTGAATTTTGGCATTTAAGGCTGGAACGTCAAAGATAGTCCTGGGTTTTACCCAGGCGCTCAGACAACGTTTCAACTTCGCGTTTAATCTCTAGTGCATCCATAGACAGTAACTGTTAGCTCCTAAGCCACAAAAGGTTGCATAGTTCATCTTAGCGAGAGTCAGCGATCGCATTCATTGTTTAGCTCTGATTCCACTCCACTATGCCCCAATTCATATGATGCTTAAAAAAAAGCTGTGGCCCGAAAGACCACAGCTTTGCATAATTTAGACAATTGATTTTGCCAACGCTCTCAGAAGCACCGCAGTCTTAATTGCGGCTGTTGATCGCAATTAGCAATCTCAGAATGAAAACAAACAAGTTGATGTAGGTCAGATACATCGACAAAGCTGCGGGCAAATACTGATCATCCCGGTAGGTGCGGGGTAGAACATAGAAGTCTACAACTGCCACCCCAGCAAACAGCAACACGCCAAGCCCAGAAATAGCGATTTCGAGCCAAGTTGGCGTATAGATACCGAAGAAGCTACAAAGCAGCTGCCCCACTAAAACTACCAGCAAAGCGATAACGCCAAGGCGGACAGTTTGAGCTAGGGCCATGCCATCCTGCTCGGACAAGTTGGAGCCAATTTGCCGAGCCGCGATAAAGGTAACCCCACAGCCTAACGCCGCAAAGCCCATGCCTGGCAAACCAACACCAGGTGTCCCTAAGGCCACCGCTACCAACCCAGTCAAGGTATAACCTGACAGCAAGCTGTAGGTTGCGAGTAGTGGCAAGGCAACACCATTCTGCCCCCTCTCTGCAACTCCACTCGCAACGAAAAATAGAATCAGCTCCAGGATCAGAGCGCCCCAAAAGGTCGGGAAGAAGAGACCTGGATTGGCACTGAAGACCTGTAAGCCCCCATAAGTACCTAGCGCTGTTAAGAGCAACCCTGCCCCTAGGTAAGGCAGAGCATTAGCAATGACATTGGGACCAATTAACGCTTGCGTCTTGGCCTCACGAATGGCATTGCGGAAGTTACTGGTATTGCTCATAAGACTTCCTTGTTATCCACCAACAATAGAGCCCAACTACGCCCATTGTGACGTAGATCTTGGTTTCCCGCAGTTCCTCAGCTTTCAAAGTTAAAAATTTTCTTTGAAGGAAATTAGAAGCAGCCGTACCACAGACTGGGAAAGGAGCACCCTCAAATTTGCGGGGTGACACTTACGTATTTCCGCCGACACCCTCGGGAGCAGCCCCAAGGAGTACCGTGAAACAACGATAGTTCGAGTTGGCTGCTGTAGGGAGAATGAGTTCAACTCTGATGCAAGGCTCTGTGTGATGACTACTCAATCTTCTCCCCGCTCTCAAGTCATGGAACTCCTGGTTGCTTACCACCAGAACCCCTCCGTCTCGCGTCGCAACCAACTCGTCCGCCTTAACGCTGGACTCGTGCGGAAGATTGCTCACCAAGTCAGCCATCAGTGTGCAGAACCCTACGAAGACCTGGAGCAAATCGGCCACCTCGGTCTCATCCGCGCCATCGAGCGCTTCAACCCGTCCCAAGGTTGTGCCTTCAGCTCCTTCGCCGTTCCCTACATTCGCGGTGAAATGCTCCACTTCCTCCGCGATCGCGGCAACACGGTAAAGATTCCCCGTCGCTGGCAAGACTTGCAGAAGGAAGGCCAAAAGGTACGCGAAGCGTTGATGAAAGACTTGGGACGGCAACCCCAGGACGCAGAAGTCGCCACTGAGCTAGGCGTCTCGGTCAACGAGTGGAGAGAAATCAAACTTGCAGGCAAAAATCGCTCCTTACTGAGCTTGGATGCCACGGTTTCGCAGCAAGTAGACTCAACCGTAACATTGGGCGACATGCTCCCCGATGCCCACTACCAAACCTTGCAGTTACTCGAAGAAGACCGTCAGCAGTTACAGAGAGCGCTGAGCCAGCTAGAGGACAAGACAAGAGCCGCGATCGAGCTTGTTTACTTCAGCGACTTGTCCCGCAAAGAAGTTGCAGAGCGGATTGAGGTCAGCCCGATGACAGTGACCCGCCGCATTCAGAGAGGCATCCAGCAGATGGTGGCCTATCTCCAGCCTCAAGAATTACAAAGCGATCTTTAACTTCAGGATTTAGTAGAAGCAGGTCAAGCTCCAATATTCATCGCAGCTAATTTTCTCGTCTTCTAGTAGGGTACCTAGCACATCTAGTAAGGCTTGAATCGCGACTTCGCGGTCAATAAAGTGACGTCCTGCTACCAAGGCAGCCGCAAAGCTGTTATAGGTCTCTCCTTCATTCATGCCACCCGGTACACTGGGGTGATGGGCATCGAACCTGAAGGAATCACCATAAGGGATGACCTCAAGGAGCCAGCCATGATAAGGCATCCGGTTCGGCTCGCTCTTCAACATCATAATCGTCTCCAGCAATCTCGTTATTCAGTACCAGGTGTTCAGCCGTAAATTTTGGCTGATGGTGTCATTATTCCCACCTGAACTGCCAGAAGAACCAGTCAAACCTGGAGTTGAACCTAGATTGCTAAACCTACAGGAATAGGCTAGTCTGTGAACAAAAAAGGTGGAGAGAACTTTGCTACATCGTTTCGCATTACCACTTCTTGCACTTCTAGCAACGAGTCCAAGTTATGTAATCGCGCAACCCAGTTCCCCATCTAACGTTGCTAAATCTTCCTCACTCACTGCTACGTTGCCAGCTAATGTTGCGGGTGTAGTATTTGTCAACACCAATACTGAGGCTTGGACCACACTGACACAGTTTCAGTTGTTTTCCCAAGCTAGACCTTTTCTAGCCGGACTGCCCGCTCTTTTTCTAGGTCTAGACTTAACCACAGATGTACAGCCTTGGCTAGGTGAGCGAGTGGCGATCGCTCTCATGCCCTTTACGGGTTCAGAAAAGAACTCCGACGACCGCTTAGAAAATAGCTCGGGACTTCTTAACGCAAACCATGCGCTTTTGTTAGCCCCAGTTAAAGACACTCAGCTTTTGAATGCTTTTTTGACAAAGCTCAAGGCATCCCGAAGCCAGCCTCCGATCGAGCGTCAATATAAAGGAGTTACCGTTTGGGAGTGGCCTGCGGAAAAGCCAGCGCAGTGCGACAGTGCCTCACCAAACCAGCCAGGCTGCGAGTCAGCTCCAGAAACTGAATCAGAGCCTGAAACCACACCTCAAGCACCCTCTGAAGAAGAAATTCAGCCGACTGAACCAACGACTCAGACTTCGATAGGCAAGCCACAGGCATTTTCCAAACTCAAAGCTGTCGGTTCTACGCCTACTTTACCTTTACCTCCCATTCCCGGAGGGGGACTCTCGGTTCCCTCCATTCCTAGTCCTCAGGCAGGTTTAGCGATCGCTGTCTTGCCTGGTTACTTGGTGACAGCTACCACTCCAGGCCCCATCGAACAATTAATTGATGCCCGCCGCAGCAAGAGCCCAGCGTTAGCAGCGAATCCGCAGTTTCAGCGCACAATGCAGCATCCCCAGTTTCAGCGATCGCTGCTGGTAGCTTACGGCAACATCGCCGAGATTGCTCGCTTCCCTCAACCCCAATTTCCGATTCCCACAACGCCTCCCCCTGAAGAACCTACTTCTCCCCAGCCGCAAACTTCTCTGCCTCGTAAATTAAAAGCAGATTCTCAGCCACCCAGCCCAGTGCCAATGGAAAGCCTGACGGTTGGCCTAGAACGCTTAGCCCAAGATTACAGCACCGTTGATGGCTATGTATGGTTGCAGCCAGAAGGCATTCACACCCAAATTAGTACCTACTACAAAACGCCACAACCCACCAAGGCTGATGTTTTGACTCCCAATGCCGAGCAGATTCTAACGCGGATGCCAGGGGCCACTTATCTCGCCAGCACTAGCCGGAATCTCAAGCAGCAATGGCAATCCTTCGTAGACATTACTCAAGCGGAACCAACCCTACAACCAGCTTTACAACTCATTCGCGATGGAATTCGGACCTTTAGTGGTTTGAATTTGGAACGCGATTGGTTGCCCTGGATGGATGGGGAATATGCAGCGTTTTTGTTCCCCGACAATCAAGGCCCCTTCAGCCGCCTCTATCCCAACTTGGACCTGGGCTTGGGTTTGGTGATGCAAACCAGCGATCGCCCTGCCGCTGAAGCCGCTCTGACAAAGTTTGACCAGTTCATCAAATCGCAGTCTGGTGGCGCTTTGAACATTGCGACCCGTAGCATTCAAGGCCAACCCGTCACCAGTTGGGAATTTGCAGAAGCAGGCGATCGCCAAAGTTTCTTCGCCCATAGTTGGGTGGATCAAGATACGTTAGTGGTCACAACTGGACTCGGTCCCATGAAGGCGCTCAACCCTAAACCGTACCTACCACTTAACCAAAATCGCACCTTCAAAACCGCTACCGACTCTTTTTTACGTCCCAACCAAGGCTATTTTTATACGAACATGGGAGCTTCCCTATCGTTTATCTACGGCCTATTTCAGCCTTATAGCAACGCCCCAGAGATGAGAGAAGTCAAGCGCTGGCTCGGCACAGTTTATAGCATTAGTGCTTCTAATTCTGCTACACCAGAAAAGCAACAGTTTGATAGTCTACTCGTTCTGGCACCAACCAGAAAGCCATAGCAGCGCCCATTGTCATGCTTAGTCAGATTAAAGAGATCGCTCATACCCTTGCCCCACGTTTAATTGAAATTCGTCGCCATCTGCACAGTCATCCAGAACTAAGCGGCCAGGAATATCAAACGGCTGCTTATGTAGCGGGTGTCCTTTCCTCCTGCGGGTTGCATGTGCAAGAAGCAGTAGGCAAAGTTGGAGTCGTAGGTGAACTGCCAAATCAAGGCACCGACCCACGGTTGCTCGCGATCCGGACAGATATGGATGCCCTGCCAATCCAGGAGCGAACTGGTCTAGAATTTGCTTCGCGACAGCCTGGGATTATGCACGCCTGCGGCCATGATATCCACACCACGGTGGGTTTGGGTACAGCCATGGTGTTATCCCAACTCAACGGCGCTTTACCAGGCCCGGTGCGTTTTCTGTTCCAGCCCGCCGAAGAAATTGCCCAAGGGGCAGGTTGGATGGTAGCAGATGGCGTCATGGATCAAGTCACAGCGATTTTATCCGTTCATGTCTTTCCGTCGATTCCCGCTGGTTCTGTCGGCATCCGCTATGGAGCCCTGACTGCGGCGGCTGATGATTTAGAAATTTTGATTGTGGGTGAGTCGGGTCATGGGGCGCGCCCCCACGAAGCGATCGATGCGGTTTGGATTGCGGCTCAAGTCGTGACTAACTTGCAACAAGCCATTAGCCGTACCCAAAATCCCCTCCGTCCCGTGGTTTTGACGTTTGGGCAGATTAATGGGGGACGGGCTCCTAATGTGATTGCTGACCAAGTGCGTCTTCAAGGAACTGTGCGATCGCTCCATCCTGAAACTCGCAGCAATCTGCCCGAATGGATTGAGCAAATTGTCGCCAATGTTTGCCAAACCTATGGTGCCAAATACGAGCTGCACTATCGTCGGGGAGTGCCTTCAGTCCAGAATGATCCAGCCTTGACCCAGTTGCTAGAAGCAGCGGCTCATGAAGCTTGGGGGAGCGATCGCGTACAGATTTTACTAGAGCCTTCCTTAGGCTCCGAAGATTTCTCTCTTTATTTAGAACATGCTCCTGGCAGCATGTTTCGCTTGGGTGTGGGCTATCCCGATAAATTCAATTACCCATTACACCATCCTCAATTTGAGGTGGATGAGTCGGCAATTTTAACCGGAGTTGTTACTCTAGCCCATGCTGTTTACAAGTACTGGCAACGAGAGCATCGTTAGGACGGGAACGGCCTTGGCTAACACTCCAACCATGCTCAACCAACCTCAATCAGGTGAGCATTCTGCCCTACGAGAGATCAACTAGGAGAAAAGCTTAGCTAAATTGGCTGGTAAGGCAGAATTGAGAAGAATTAAATTCATGGCTTCACCTACACCCTTAAAAGGTACAGATCTGATTGACTGTGCCAAAGCGAATGCCAAACAAGGAGTTGAAACTGCTGCTTATTTCTGCGGCTATGGCAGTGATTTGAATACATTTGAACAGGAATTGCACCAAGCCTGCCAAGACATTGGGGTGAATATTAACGAGCTGAGCGATCTGATTACAGATCAACAACAGCTAATCCAGTTCGCAGGCACTGAGGTCTCCCCTGATAGTCCCTCATCTTTATAAAGTACTAGGCTGTCTGATTTAGGTCTTGCAACAGCCCTCTCTGTTAGATTGAGCACAACACAATTGTAGGGGTACCTCCGGTAGGTGCCCTTTTGTATTGAGTAGGGCCAAGATAGGTTCCTTGCAATTCTCTACTTGGGGCGCTGATAGAGAAATCTATAATAAAGGTCAGTACAACGAAGCAACCTTTATGAGCGCCTGCTGTGAAAAAACGGGTAACTCTGACCTTTCCTAAACGTTCTGTGCAAATGCCTGTCACTTATCGGCTGGCCAAAGACTTTAATGTTGCCGCTAATATTATCCGCGCTCAAGTTGCCCCTAATCAGATTGGCAAGCTCGTTGTGGAGTTGTCTGGGGATATTGATCAGTTGGATGCAGCCATTGACTGGATGCGATCGCAAGACATTGGCGTTTCCTTAGCAAGTCGAGAACTGCTGATTGACGAAGATGTTTGTGTGCATTGTGGTCTCTGCACTGGCATTTGTCCCACCGAAGCCTTGACCCTCGATCCGCAATCTTTCCGACTTACTTTCACTCGATCGCGCTGCATTGTTTGCGAGCAGTGCATTCCAACGTGCCCAGTTCAAGCGATCTCAACTAATCTGTAAACTAAATGGATGGCAATAAATCGCGTGAATGGCATTGCTGAAAAAACTTCCTTGGCTCTCTCTAGCACTTTTAGTAGTTGCCTACTGTACATGGGGCTGGTTCCTTTACCCATCCCGCAGTTCGGGGTTTGATTGGTTGTTTGCCGCTGCCTTCGCCATCATTGTGGCAGGATTATTGACCGCGCCTGAAAAAAGCCTGCGATCGCGATTTTTCACTTGGTCTGTTTCTAGCATTGGTAGATTTATCCTAGTGCTTTGCGGCTCTGCGCTAACAGCCGTAGTTCTCTACATGGCTAATGTTTTTGTTCATATTTTAGTTACAATTTCTGCTTGTATGTTGGCAAGGCTAGACTTACAAACTGCCGGATTCAAGCAGTTAACCGCCTTCTGGGTCTTATCAGCATTTTCTCTAGTTGGCTTGGGACTGGGCTGGACCTTTCACTATTTCGCGTAAAGTCAAGCAATAGAGCAAGAAAAAAGCAGCCCTTGTAGGCTGCTGGTGTGGTGTGTGAGGAGTAGTTAGCTCCAGATTAAGGGAGTTCGATGGCAACTGCAATTCAGTTACAGTTTTCGATACAATCGCCTGAAACGCCCACAGCTTAAACTTTTCAAAAATTTTGCCTCACAAAACTCTCTCCAGTCACCGGATGGACAATGTAGAAAGCGTCACACGGTACCCCAAGATTAGAGTTGAATTTAACGACACTATGAAAAGCGCTTAACTGTCCTCTTGCCCTACAGCATTCTACGCAGTGGGGCAATTTTGTTTTTAAAGTAGATTGTCAGGTTCCTAGCTGAACCAGATCACACATGAGATAAACTCAGGGGAGTCTGGCATGCGATCGCATGTCACTGAGTTGACAGAGGAGTGAGGTCAATGAAAAGCAGCCTGGATCGAGGCTTAGCGACTCCCAGCATCATTTACACTCCGCTTGTTCGCTGGAGCATCATCAGCCTACTAACGGCTAGCTCAGTCGGTCCCTTCGCATGGATGGCTGAAGCTCAAGAAGCTGCCAACCAAACGCCAACTGGCAGTACATTAACTAGATCTCCAGGGAGCTTGATTAATCGAGCCACCTTAAAACTAGGCACTCAAGGTCGAGACGTTTCTGAGCTACAGGCAACTTTAAGGTTATTGGGCTTCTACGCTGGGGCAGTAGACGGCTTTTATCGCGAAAGTACTGCGATCGCGGTCTCTCGCTTTCAAACAGCAGCAGGGCTTCCTGCGGATGGCATTGTTGGGCCTGCCACCTGGGATCAACTCTTTCCACCAACCGCTAACCTACGTTCGTCTACCATCAACACTATCTCTGCGGCCAATCTTTCCCCTACTACCAACTCTGCTGCGGCCTTTCCCACTCCTAATATCACTAATTCCAGCAACCCAAATCCTGATCGCTCCCCAGCTCTAGCTACTACCAGTCTCAGCAACGCGAAACCCAGTAGCGACTTAGCAGGTAGTAATAGTTCTGCAAGGTCAGTTGTCCCTTCGATCTCCACTGAACCTGAAGCCTCTACGGTAGAGTTACCAGTTTTAAGATTAGGCATGCAAGGCTCCGCAGTTTCTAGACTGCAAGAGCGCTTACAAGCCGCCGGATTTTTTCAAGGAGCCATAGATGGTGCCTTTGGACCAGAAACCCAAAGTGCAGTTCAAGCAGCTCAGCGCCAGTACCAGTTAGAAGCAGATGGTATCGTTGGGCCTGCAACTTGGAGTGCCTTGCTGCGTTAGCTAGTTTTTACTCAAAAGAAACTTGAGCTTTGAAGAAGTAGGGTAACTTTTGTTTCCTACTCTTTCAGCGATCGCGCTATAAAAATCTTCTTTAAAAAGTTAAATAAGCAAGTCAGCCTGGAGGTAGAGCAAATAATCCACTCTTCCGATAGAACTGTTTGTTATTGCAAACCAAGTATCTTTTGTATACAGAGCTCACGTAGAGCTAGTACAAAATACAGACTCAAAAACTTTAGAAGTCATTGTTGAAATCTACTGATTTTAGAGTTCACCCATTAGGTTCTAGTAGTCTCTAGCGATTCAAATATTTCTTTGCTCTTTTTTCTAAAAACCTTTTTTTTGAAAGCGTTCTGGCAATAAAAATGTACAACAGAGATAACCGCGAAACCCACAATTCAGAAGTTCGTCAAGAGACTTATCAAGACGCTCAAGGAAATACTCATACTCGTGTCACTCGCAACGCTGACACCGTTAATACCCGTACACCCACGACAGACGAGGTGTCTTATCGCGATGGCTACGTAAGCGGTCAGGTCACCGAACGGGAATTGCGAGACGGAAATCAGATTGCTCGTGATAACGACAATGCAGCTCGTGGGCTCCTGATCGGCATTATTCTGACCTCTTTGTTGGGCTTAGTTCTTGGCACACTATTTTTCTTGAATCGACGCGAAACTCCTGCGCCTGTAGCACCCATTATTGTGCCGAATCGCTCAGTTGCTCCAGCAGCCAAGCCATCGCCTAGCCCGGTGACCAAAACCGAAACTCGAATCATTGAGCGAGACAGAGTGGTACCTGTTCCTCAGCCACAGGCTCCAGCACCTCAAGCACCTGCTCCCGCTCCCGCTCCAGCACCTACGGTGAACGTAGCACCCGCTCCCGCTCCTGACGTAAACATTACAGTACCCAGCAATCCTGCGCCTGCGCCTACTCAGCCTCAAACTGGAAATGACGCAACATCTACTCAGGGCAGCAGTGGCAGTACAACTGATACCGCACCTAGCACCAACGATCTGAATACGGGAGATCAGTCAGATACTGCACCAACTACAGAGGGCACAAGTACAACTGGCAATGACACAACTAACACTGGTGGCACCTCTGGAACCACTGGCCGTTAAATAGCAAAGCTGAGTTTCAGCGACTAAATTAGTCAATTTTCCGTGGGTCTAGTGAATACTTACTAGACCCACGATTATTTTTGAAGGTAATAATTATTCGGAGTGAGACCCAACGGCTTCGGCTTGATAACGAATGTTAGCTTGTTTCAATCGTTGCAAGGCTTCACCTAGGCGATCGCAATCTGCAATTAAGCTAATGCGAACATATCCTTCGCCGCCAGGACCAAAGGCATTACCTGGGGTCACAACCACACCTGTTTGTTGCAGTACCGACAGAGCAAAGTCAGTAGAGTTTTGCCCTGGTGGACAAGGTACCCAGAGATACATGGTGGCGCGAGTCTTCGGAATGCTCCAACCCAGCTCTTCCAATCCTTGGATCAAGAAATCTCGACGGGTGCGGTAGCGAGCTTGAACTTCGTGCAAGTAAACATCGGGCAGTTGCAAGGCAGTTTCAGCCGCAGATTGTAAGGCCGCAAAGATGCCGTAATCCAGATTGGTTTTTAGCGTTCGCAGTCCTTGAATAATGTGGCGATTGCCCACCACAAAACCAACCCGCCAACCCGCCATATTATAGGTTTTGGACATGGTGTGGAACTCTACCCCAATGTCCTTAGCCCCCGGAATCTCTAGCAAACTGGTGGGCTGATAACCATCAAAGGCGAGTTCCGCATAGCAAAGATCATGGATCAGCAGAATTTCATGCTTGCGGGCGAAAGCGACAATGTCTTCAAAGAACTCACGGGGGGCTGTGGCCGCTGTTGGATTACTGGGGTAGTTGAAGTAAAGGATTTTGGCTTGCTTGGCTACATCATCGGGAATCGCAGCCAAATCGATCAGCCAATCATTTTCTGGCTTCAAGATCAGGTTGTGAATCTTACCCCCAGCAATGAGCGGTCCCCGGAAATGAGCTGGATAAGCCGGGCTGGGAACTAAAACAACATCACCGGGATTGACATAGGCGATCGCTAAGTGAGTCAACCCTTCTTTGGACCCCAGCAACGGCAAAGCTTCTCCGTCGGGGTCAAGGCTAACACCATAACGACGGTGGTACCAGCTGGTGATGGCGCGGCGGAAACTGGCAGTGCCTTCAAAAGGAGGATAACCATGATTGGCTGGGTCCTGTAGAGCCGCGATCGCTGCATCCACGACAGGTTGAGGTGTAGGGCCATCTGGGTTGCCCATTCCCAAATCAATCAAGTCCAGACCCTGTTCGCGAGCACGAGCTTTCAACTCATCTAAGCGGGCAAATACATAGGGAGGGAGCGCACGCAGACGTTCGGCAGGGGTAATCCAATCCAGTTCCATTCCTTACACCTCGTTGCTGGTTGCCTGAGTCAGAGTGGTACGACTGACTTCAACCGGAGCCATTGTCGAAACCATAGCTGCCATGAGTTGTGCAGGCACAACCGAGAATGGCAGACGGTGAATGTCCGAGCCTTGAGCACAGGCTACTTCAGCAGCATGTTGTAAATCTGCCAGCGAAATCTGCTCTAAACCCAGATCTCCTAAGGTTTGGGGTAAACCGATTTCAGCATAGAACTTTAAGAGCTGCTGTCGTGCTGTCGCTGCTAGTTGATTTCCTTGCAGCATTTCTTCTAGGCGCAGTTGGACCAGAATGCCATAAGCTACCTTCTCGCCATGCAAAGCATCGTGGCTAGCCAACAGATGCGTGAGGCCATTATGCACCGCATGAGCAGCAACTGTACGGCATTGGGCTCCACCCAAACCGCCAATCACTCCTGCCAACAACACGGAAGCATCTACTACTTCCCGCCAAGCGTCACCCCCTGGTTCTTGCAAAGCGGCCACAGACTTTTGAAACAGAATGTCGCGCAAAACGCGGGCTTGCTGGACTGCGGCAATCAGTAAGGTTTGCTCAGAGTGACCGCTGCTGACGGAAGCTTCATACCATTTCGCCAAGGCATCGCCAATACCTGCGACCAAAGTTCGCTGATCAGCCGTCCGAATCAAGCTATAGTCAAGCACCAACAAATCTGGACAGCGGGGCAAACCCACGTCGTACAGAAAGGCTCCTTGATCGGAATAGATATTGGAGAGGGCTGTCCAAGCCGCACAAGTGGCTGCTGAAGTGGGCACAGTCACAATCGGCAACTGGGACTGATGAGCAATCAATTTAGCCGCATCTAAAGCTTTACCACCACCAACACCAATGATCACATCGGCTTGGTGAGTCGCAACTGCTTCTCGGAGTGTTGCCAATCCTGCCTCGCTGCAATCTAAACCATAGGCAGCTTGAGCGAATGATAATTTTTCCTGTTGTAACACAGGTTCCAGCCAAGGTCGCACCACCGCTAAGGTGCGATCGCCCCCTACAATTAAAGGCCGCTGTCCTAAGCGACCAATTGCCTCCCCTACCTGGGCCAACGCTTGCTCGCCTCGGATCACTTGAGCGGGCGCGACCATCAGCGAGAGCAGTGCAGTCGTGGTTTTAGTTTGGGTTGATGATGAATCCGGCAGAGAGGGATGAGGCATAGGGCACGATCGCGAGGTCGTTGACATTTACGTAGGGTAAGGACAACTTTACTACTATTTCCAGGTTAGTTTGCACTGAAACTAAGGCGTAAAGATCACCCAGTTTCTAACTAACCGATGGAAGTTTTAGGATGGGCGAGATGCGGTCTCTAGCTGAGGCAAACGAGCAAAATTTTGGTCATAGATCGTTACCGCCAAATTGGTGTCATCTCGCGATGCCAGCGATCGCTTGACTTCACCTAAATAGAGAGGCACCGATTGCCCCGCTTCTGGGTGAATAATGGTTCGCGCCCGAATCGTGAGTTTCTCGTCTGCTCCTCCCAAGCGACCAAAGGAGAACAAATCGGAAGCTGCCTGGCGCAGAGTGGCATCTAACTCAGATTGCTTGATCTTGGGTGAAACCGAAATAACAGCCTGACTGGCTCCAGAGTCATAGATGAGTGAGAAAGGAGCGGCACCCGGGATGATGGTATGGGTCAGAGGCACCAAACCGAGAGCAAAAAAGCCAACGGTTAAAACCCCCATAAAGCCTGTGACTCCTACAAAGCGGAACCGCACGCCCCACTGGAACACAAACATTAAAACGGTTAAAGCAGCGCAAACTAAGGTCAGAATGCCTGACCACTTAGTAGCAATTAAAAAATCAGCAGTTGTAGGCATGACGGTGGCAAACTAAGACTAACGACAGATCAATAAAGCTGAGGCAATTCCTCGGTTATTCGTTGCTGACAAAGCCCGCAGGCTGAGACGCTTCAGAGTGCTCTAAGGCTGCCTTCAAGGTATGCCAGGAAAGATTGGCACATTTAATCCGCACAGGAAACTGAGAAACCCCTTGCATTACGTTTAACTTCCGCAATTCTTGGGGGAACTCTGCTTCTCCTTTCATCATGGTTTGGAAGCGTTGCACCATTTCTAGCGCTTCGGCAACAGTGCGACCTCGCAAGGCCTCAGCCATCAGATCTGTAGAGGCGATCGCGATCGCGCAGCCTTCCCCTTCAAATTTGACATCTTCAATCCGGTCGCTGTTCTCGTTGAGTTGCAGGGTCAGTTCGATCGTGTCACCACAAGAGGGATTATGGCCTTTTTGATAGCGATGGACTGGAGAGGTTGTACCCTTGTTACGAGGTTTTTTATAACGCTCCAGAATCACTTGTTGATATAGATCACGTAAGTTGCCCAGAGTCATGATGGGTTGATGATGTGTGTCTCCGTCTATTCTCGATCCTATCAGGGTCTTCCAGCTTGATAGGGGTGCGATCGCATTATTACCTAGAGAATTTCCAGCATATCAACTGCTAGCTCGATCCGCGATCGGTTTGCCGTAGCGCTCAGACCAGAAATTCTGAATCAATTTCCAGGCAAAACCTTGCCAGCTTTTGATAATTGGCGTTGATGCTGCGGATGAGGACTAAGTTGGCGAGCGCGGCAATGATATTGCTGAGTTAGCAGGGTGGTGATGACAGCAGCAGACACAGGTTTAGAGAACAGGTAACCCTGCCCGTACTCACATCCCATCTGGTTTAGTTGAGTATGTTGAACTGCCGTTTCTACGCCCTCGGCAATTACTTGCATCCCCAAATTGTGGGCTAGCGTGATGATCGTCTGAACAATTGCTGAATTCTTACTATTCGTGTCTATCGTGGTGATAAAAGAGCGATCGATTTTGAGGACATCAATCGGAAAGCGGTGTAAATAGCTCAAAGATGAATATCCAGTGCCAAAATCATCCATGTATAGCTGAATATTCAGAGTTTTCAGGGCTAGTAGCATAGCGATCGCAGGTTCCGAATTTTCCATCAACACAGTTTCAGTAATTTCCAGTTTCAAGCTCCCAGGCGCTAGCTGGGTGGTCTGCAAAATTTGACTAACTTGGGTCATCAAATCCGTCTGGGAGAACTGCCGCCCCGAAATATTGACACTGATCGTCAGGGGTTGGCAGAAGGGAAAGCGTACTTGCCAGTTCGCTACCTGTTGGCAAGCTTCCTGCAACACCCAATGCCCCAGTGGCACAATCAAGCCTGTTTCTTCAGCAACTGCAATAAACTCCGTCGGAGCAACCAAGCCGCGCTGAGGATGGTGCCAACGCACTAAAGCTTCAAACCCCACAATTGCACCTGTGGCTAAGACCACAATGGGTTGATAACGAACCTGAAACTCTTGGCGATCGATGGCTCGTCGCAGATCCGTCTCCAGTTGCAATCGCTCCACCGCGTGAGCATGCATACTCAGGTTAAAGACTTCATAACAAGCCTTCCCTACAGCTTTGGCGCGATACAAAGCGATATCAGCATCTCGCAACAAATTTTCTGGTTGAACGTAGCTGCGGGTATATAGCGCAATCCCGATACTAGCTGTGGTGAACACTTCGTAGCCGTTGAGGTTGAAGGGTAGGGTCAGAGCCTGCTTGATGCGCTCAGCAATTTGGGTGGCACCGCTTAAATCTGAAATGTCTTCTAGTAA
Organism: Trichocoleus sp. FACHB-46; assembly: GCF_014695385.1. Taxonomy (NCBI): domain Bacteria; kingdom Bacillati; phylum Cyanobacteriota; class Cyanophyceae; order Leptolyngbyales; family Trichocoleusaceae; genus Trichocoleus; species Trichocoleus sp. FACHB-46. The sequence goes on from NZ_JACJOD010000013.1 coordinate 165,964, forward strand.
GACGGCAAACTCATCCCCGCCTAGCCGCGCCACTGTATCGCCTAACTTTAGGCAGGCTTCTAGACGGCGAGCAATCGCAACTAACAGTTGATCCCCAACTAAGTGCCCCAAGCTATCGTTAATTAGTTTGAAGCGATCTAAATCGATAAATAAGACTGCAAACAAATCCCCTGTGGAACGCTTGGCCCGCTGCATGGCATGTTCTAAGCGATCCATAAACAAAGTTCGATTGGGTAGATGCGTCAGTGCATCATGTATCGCGCTGTGCAACAACTGTTCTTCTGCCCACTTGCGCTCCGTTACATCCTGAGCCAGCGAGGCAATGCCAATCAGGTTACCGTTTTGATCAATCAGAGGTGTGTTGTACCACTCACAGAAAATAGTTCTGCCGTCTTTCGTCTGGTTGGCATTGGTGCTCCGCATGCCTCCTCTTTGGGCCAAGAGTTCTACCCAAACCTGCTTGACCTGCTCTCTGGCGGTGTGGGGCACAATTAACTCTAAAGCGTGACAGCCTACCACCTCGCTTTGGGCATAACCAAAAATCTTTTCTGCGGCTGGGTTCCAGTCCACCACTTCAAAATCTAGGTTCCACTCAATGACAGCTAGGGGAGTTTGCTGCACATGGAGTGAGAGCTTTTGCTTGGATTGCTTCAGTTCGGCATCCAGGCGATCGCGCTCTGTTAGGTCTCGAATTGCCAAGACAGCATTAGTTCCCTGACCCTTAAATTGGATGCAAGTGGCATAAATCTCTAAAACCTGCCTGGTTTCAGCCTGTTGAAATTCATAAATGCCAGTCACATTCAGTCGTTCGTGTAACACTCGATTGACTGGGTGTTCCTCCGGCGTAAGTGGTTGATTCTGTTGCTCTAGGCACAATAAATCTAGAAGTGGTGTACCCAACACTTCAAAGCGTTGCCGATTCACTAAACGGTCGAACGTAGTATTAGACCATTGAATTCTGCCATCCTCGTCCGTCCAAACGATGGAATCGACAATGGCCCCTAAAGCCACTTCCATTTTGCCTAGTGTGGAGCGCAGTTGATTGAGCAGGATGGTGGGATCGCCTAGCATTAGGGCTTTGCTCCGTGAGGGGTTGTTACGACTCCAAAGGCCGTAAGATGGCACCAAACATCCATTGGCCAAGCTGCTGCTCTGCGGTAATAAAATGCTCGGATAGAATTTCTCTGCCATCCTGAGTGACTGCCATTAATCGCAGAGGATGGTTCATGATCGTCGGTTGCTCAGTTAGGGTAAAGCGAGCAAATCCGAGGTGATGGGAATCGTGATAGCTCGTAGGAATGACTACTGTGAGCGGTTGACCGAGAATCTCCTCACTCTGCCAGCCAAAAGTGGCTTGAAAGGCAGAATTGACAAAGGTAATGAAGCCTTGATGATCTGTGATTAGCACAGGCACGTCGGTTGTAGTCGTCAGTTCCTGAAGCGTCATCATAATGGTCAGCTTCTCTTGATTTGCTTTTTTGGTTTGCTTCTGGGATGGGTCGCGATCGCAGCAATAATTAACAGTAATTAAAAAAGTTGTTTTTTTGAGTAGGCCATAGTTGTGTAGAAACTCTCTGCACAACTCCGAGAAAAACGCCTAAGTTCTAAGCGATTAAAAATGCTGTAATAGAGTCTAGTTTGGCAGTAACTAGAGCGGCAAAAATCCGCAAGTTGAGCTAAAAACATCCGCCACTTGCGCAAACTAGAGCACTTTTCTTCAAGTGCTAAAAATAAAGGCTAGAAACTGAAGTGATTTAGATGGGCAAGTCAGCGCGGGGATAGAAACTTTCAATTTGACGGAGTTTTTCGTAGAGATTGCGTTCTTCCGCAGTCAGGTCTCTAGGCACCGCAATTTGGATTTCGACAATCTGGTCCCCGCGCACTCCCTGATCATTGGGATATCCTTTGCCAGCTAAGCGGAGGCGTTGACCCGGACGCACGGCTGGGGGAATTCGCATTTTCACCAATCCATCTAGAGTTGGCACCTCAATCTGCCCCCCTAAAACTGCCTCTACTGGCGTGATCGGGAGCTGGCAGAGAATATCAGTCCCTTCTAACTTGAAGTAAGGGTGAGAGGTGACTTCAATTTTTAGGTACAGGTCACCCCCGTTAACGCCTTGACCCTTGAGCCGAATCCGCTGCCCAGAAAACATGCCACCGGGCATATTCACTTCTAGCGATCGCCCATCTTCCAGCCGCACTCGTTCGCGACCGCCTGTATAAGCTTTATCGAGGGGGACGCTCAGTTTAGCTTCGGCGTCTCGGCGACCTGTCCGTACCGTATAGGTGGTCTTGGTGGTGCCTGGGCGGTAATATTCTTGAGTGGCAGTGGTAGTGCGGGAATTTGTGCCAGCGGTCGCCGTTTTAGCGGTGGTGCGCCGATTGAGCAGCTGATCTACAAAGCTGTTGAAATCTGGGAAGGAGCCGAAATCTAGGTCATCGTTCGCCCGACCATTGTTACGATCGCTCCATGCCGCTGCCCCCCGCGCCGCATTCGCCCCTTGAAAGCCTTTCTGCTTCCAAAAGAGACTGAACTGGTCGTACTGCGCTCTCTTGGTCGTGTCGGAAAGCACTTCATAGGCTTCTCCCACATCTTTGAATTTTTCCTCAGCTTCTTTATTCCCCGGATTCAGGTCGGGGTGATATTGCCTTGCCAGCCGCCGATAAACTTTTTTGATCTCTTCTATAGAAGCATCTCTGGAAACTCCCAGAATTTCGTAGTAGTTCCGAAAGTTTTGCATAAGGAAGTTAACACTCAATGATTGATTGTCCGTTGTTGGTTGTGAGGAACTAGTAATCGGCGTTCAAACCTAACCCCCCGCACCCAAAAACTGTCTAGAGCCAGTCATCGTCATCCTCGTCCCAGTTGTCATTCTGGTAATTCGGGCCAGAACGGCCTGCACCCACGCCATAGGCAGAGCCAGAACCAGGTCTGCGGTATGGCGTATCAAAGCTGTCATCGTAATCACGGCGGGAATCACGAGGTGAGTCACCCGTAATTGTCCGGCGGATCGACCCAAAGAAGTCGTCTTCTTCCTCCTCGGCCTGGGCGTACTGATACGCTTCTCGCTTGAGATTGTACAGTGCATCTTGCAGATTCGCCTGGGCCAAATCCACGCTGCGCTCGTCGTTAGATTCCAGAGCTTCCCGCAGTTCTTGGATCAAGACTTCGATGCGGCGGCGCTTGTCGCTGGCAAAGTACATGCCATAGTCGAGCGCGACTTGCCGCAACTCTCGCTCTGCTTCAAAGGTGAGCGCTTCTGAACGGGTTCGCTTCTCGACGCGATCGCGGCGTTGGCGATCAGCATCGGCAAATTGCTCCGCTTCCCGAATCATTTTCTGCACTTCGGCTTCGCTAAGATTTGAGGCTTCTTGAATAACGATGGTTTGCTCTCGGCCTGTGGTGCGATCGAGCGCGGTCACTTGCAAAATCCCGTTGGCATCAATATCAAACGATACCTGTACTTGGGGAAGTCCTCTAGGAGCTGGGGGAATGCCATTCAGCTTGAACCGCCCTAGAGATTTGTTATCCGAGGCCATCTCACGCTCGCCTTGCAGCACATGGATTTCCACCACCGTTTGGTTGTTCTCAGCGGTGGAGAAAATGTCAGACTTGCGAACTGGGATGGTGGTGTTGCGAGGAATTAGCTTCTTCATCGCTCCAGAAATGGTTTCCAGACCGAGAGAGAGCGGAGTCACATCCAGTAGCAGAATGTCTTTGACTTCTCCCGCCAAGATACCTGCTTGAATTGCCGCTCCGACTGCGACTACTTCATCGGGGTTGACGTTCTGGTTGGGTTCGCGATCGATCAAGCCCCGCACCAGTTGTTGCACCATCGGAATGCGAGTGGAGCCACCGACTAAAATCACTTCGTCAATATCGCCCGGAGACATGGTGGCATCGGAAAGCGCCCGCTTCACGGGAATTCGTAAGCGACTGACTAAATCGCCACACAGTCCCTCAAACAGCGATCGCGTCAGTTTGGTTTCTAGATGCTTAGGGCCATCGGCAGTAGCGGTGATAAAAGGCAAATTGATTTCGGTGACGGTAACACCAGACAGTTCAATCTTGGCTTTTTCTGCCGCTTCGGTGAGGCGTTGCAGGGCTTGGCGATCGCGACGTAAATCTACGCCTTCTTCTTCTAGAAACTGCTCTGCTAGCCAATCGACAATTTTTTTATCAAAGTCATTGCCGCCCAGTTGGGTATCGCCACTGGTGGATTTAACTTCAAACACACCCTCCCCAACTTCCAAAATAGATACGTCAAACGTGCCGCCACCCAAATCAAACACCAATACCGTTTGGCTTTGTTGGCGATCTAAACCGTAGGCGAGGGCTGCAGCGGTGGGTTCGTTGAGAATTCGCAGCACTTCTAAACCCGCAATGCGTCCCGCATCACGAGTGGCTTGGCGTTGGGAGTCGTTGAAGTAAGCGGGAACGGTAATCACCGCACCCGTCACAGACTCACCCAAGTAGCGTCCTGCATCATCGGCCAACTTCCGCAAAACTTTTGCTGAGATTTCTTCAGCCGCAAAGTCTTTATCCAGTCGGGGACATTTGATTTTGACGTTGCCGCGATCGTCCTTGCGAATGGTGTAGGGAACTCGCTTAGACTCTGGGCTTAGCTCGGCATATTGCCGCCCAATGAATCGCTTGACTCCATAAAAGGTGTTTTGTGGATTCAGGACAGCTTGCCGCCGAGCCATTTGCCCGACTAACAATTCGCCTTCTTTGCTGAAGCCAACCACTGAGGGGGTAGTCCGCATGCCTTCGGCATTAGCAATGACCACTGGCTTTCCGCCCTCCATGACGGCGACCACTGAGTTTGTCGTACCCAGGTCAATGCCGACTACTTTACCCATGCGTTGAAATTCTCCCCGCGTATCTTAACTATTGTTGAGATCATTTGCTGGATTCATTCTATCTTGCTAGCGAGGCTGCTCAGTGCTAGGGTACCCATCAATCCGTCGATAGACTAGGTTCGGGTTTCCGCCCTATTTCCCCCTCTCTAGGATCGGCTATTTGCGATCGCGTTAGCTGCCAATCTAAATACAACAAAACAATCTGAAGTTTCAGGACATTATATAGACGCTCCAGGTTGCAAAGTTGCTCAACCACAAGTTGCAACGTTAATTATTCACTTGTCGTGGATCGTTTGATGGTGGATGGCAGCCTATTTCTTAATCGGTTGCCCGAATGTTAAGCACGCGATCGCGGTTGAGGTCTAACCCTGCCACTGTTGAGGCGTGGCAATACTTACATAAATAACTTGCTCGTTGACGTACTTGTTCTTGGACAGCTTCAGGTATTTTGCTGCGAGACACCCTAGCAGACCTTATTGATTTTGAGTGAGAAAAATGTTGCGAACGGCACGGTTCCCCAAGCTCAAATAGTCATCAATTTTTTCGTAGCAGTCTAACTCCTGCCCTTCTTCGACACTGAGTGGAGACTGTTGCTGCTTTACCAACAATTCTTCAATCCAAGTTTGAACGGTCTCAGTAGCTCGAAAAATCGGAATCCCTTCTTCTAACCCAATGCGTACAGCTCCGTTTATGGGGAGACTTGCAGGTAGTCGATCGAGTTTTGGCAATAAGGGGATAGTCACGGCAAGTACGAGTGTCAGGCTGTAGAGCGATTATATCGTTGGCCAAAGTAAGGTAAGCGATCACTCATCCCAGCCCTCTGAGGGATAGCCTGCCTGTGCAGCGATCAGCGACCAGAGGGTAGAAAACAGCAATCGTGGTCATTAACTTTACTGAGACTTCAAAATGTAACGGTTTGCAACGTATAATGAGGAGCGGGAAACCGTTAAAAAATTCTGAAGAGCGGTAGGTTACATGCGAGTTGCGATCGCTGGAGCAGGCTTAGCAGGGCTTTCCTGCGCCAAATATTTGGTTGATGCGGGGCACACCCCCATCGTCTTGGAGAGCCGAGACGTATTGGGTGGAAAGGTAGCCGCTTGGAAAGACGAAGATGGCGATTGGTATGAGACTGGGCTGCACATCTTCTTTGGTGCCTACCCCAACGTGCTGCAACTGTTTAAAGAATTGAACATCGAAGATCGGTTGCAGTGGAAAGAGCACACCATGATCTTCAACCAGCCCACAGCTCCGGGCACCTACTCACGGTTTGACTTTCCCGATATTCCTGCTCCTATCAATGGTGTAACTGCCATTTTGCGGAACAACGACATGCTGACTTGGGGAGAAAAGATCCGCTTCGGTTTGGGTCTGATTCCCGCCATGATCAAAGGTCAGAATTATGTCGAAGAGATGGACAAGTATTCCTTCTCCGAGTGGCTGAAGAAGCAAAACGTGCCACCTCGCGTCGAGAAAGAAGTCTTCATCGCGATGGCCAAAGCATTGAACTTCATTGATCCTGATGAAATCTCTGCCACCGTAGTCCTGACTGCCCTCAACCGCTTCTTGCAAGAACGCTACGGCTCCAAAATGGCATTCTTGGATGGCGCACCCCCAGAACGGCTCTGCCAGCCAATGGTGGATCATGTGACTGAGCAGGGTGGTCAAGTACGGATGAAAGCGCCGCTAAAAGAAATTGTTCTAAATGAAGACAACATGGTAAAGCACTTTGTGATTCGTGGGTTAGATGGTGCACCCGACGAAATCCTAACTGCTGATCTATATGTCTCCGCCATGCCCGTCGATCCGCTAAAGGTGATCCTGCCTCAGCCTTGGAAGCAGATGGACTACTTCAAAAAGCTCGATGGCTTAGAAGGCGTACCCGTGATCAACTTGCACATGTGGTTCGATCGCAAACTGACCGATGTGGATCATCTGTTGTTTTCGCGATCGCCCCTGCTCAGCGTCTATGCCGACATGAGCAACACGTGCCGTGAATACGAGAACCCCGATCGCTCCATGCTGGAACTGGTCTTGGCTCCCGCCAAAGATTGGATTACCAAATCTGACGAAGAGATTATTGCCGCCACGATGCTGGAGATCGAAAAGCTCTTCCCCGATCATTTTGTCGGCGATGACCCTGCCAAGTTACTAAAGTACAAAGTCGTGAAGACTCCCCGCTCCGTGTACAAGGCGACACCAGGACGCCAAGCATGCCGTCCGACCCAAACGACTCCCATTAGCAATTTCTATCTAACGGGAGACTATACAATGCAACGCTATCTAGCCAGTATGGAGGGGGCCGTACTTTCTGGTAAGCTGACAGCGCAGGCGATCGCATCTGCTCATCCCAATTCAGCTGCTCCAGCTCCAGGGCAGAAGTCCCTGCAAACCACTACTGCCTAGCCTGCGACGTTAGCGAAGCGCCCCGAAGGACATGCTGCAACTGCCTGATTCCCCTCGTGTGAGAACTCTGGCCTCTTTAGAGGAGTCCTACGAATTTTGCCGCCAAATTACGGCAAAGTATTCTAAAACCTTTTACCTCGGCACGCTCTTGATGCCAGAGGCAAAGCGTCGTGCAATCTGGGCAATTTATGTCTGGTGCCGTCGCACTGACGAGCTAGTCGATGGGCCACAGGCAGCCCAGACGACGCCAGAAACGCTTGATCGCTGGGAGCAGCAATTAGAGTCAGTTTTTGCGGGACATCCGTTGGAAGACCCCGATGTCGCCTTAGTGGATACCTTAGAGCGGTTTCCCCAGGATATTCAGCCGTTCCGCGACATGATTGCGGGGCAGCAGATGGATTTGTATCGCAGCCGCTATGAGACGTTTGAAGAGCTAAATCTTTATTGCTATCGAGTCGCAGGTACAGTTGGGCTGATGTCTACAGCGGTGATGGGCGTAGACACCACCTATCGCACCGCTCCTTGGGACCGCAACACGCCTCAAGGACCGATTGAAGAAGCGATCGCCCTAGGGGTAGCAAACCAGCTCACCAATATTCTGCGTGATGTGGGTGAAGATGCACGGCGCGGCAGAATCTATTTGCCTTTAGAAGACTTAGCCTTATTCAACTACACCGAGCAAGATCTATTTAATGGGGTCGTAGATGAGCGCTGGCGAGGATTGATGCGCTTCCAGATTCAGCGGGCCCGCAAGTTTTATGCCCAAGCAGAAAGAGGCATTAGTCGGCTCAGTCCTGATGCTCGCTGGCCAGTTTGGGCAGCCACAGGACTCTATAGCCAAATTCTCAACGCGATCGAAAGTAACCAGTACGATGTGTTTCAGCAGCGGGCTTACGTTAGAGGCCCTCGGAAACTAATGTGCCTGCCAGTTGCTTGGTTACGCTCTAAGGCGCTCTAAATTATTCTTTTTCTGTGCTTTAGATCACACTACAGTTGTGATCTACTTTTGTTTTCACGGTTTACAGGCTCGTGATTCTGGCTATGATGGGGATGTCTGTGCGAGAGGCAGAACTAGCAACGGCAGGCTAGAGCTTTCCTGAAGTAGTGACGTTGGCGATTTCTGCCGTTTTCCTCAAAAAGCGTCTTTATTGTTTGTTAATTGTGTTTTTTAACACTCTTCAAAAGCAATTGATTCGCTTACGTTAAAGGACGATTGTTGCCTCATACAAGGATAGTGCGTAACGCAAGGGAAGATCCGAGTAGTGCGTGATACCAGCCTACTAACCGAAGTGCTCCACCTGGTGGTTCAACCGAATGACACAGAAGCGCATGCCTTCTTCTGTGAGCTAGGCTTGCAACCGATTCCTGATGTTCCACAACTGCTCTGCTTGGTGCTCGATGAAAGCCAACTCCGAGGAGTTTTTTGCCAAATCAGCCAGAGGCTCTCGGAAACTGGACAAGCCGATTCTCGCTTTATTCTGACGCGATCGCCCCTCCAGTCGAAAGCACTATTGATTGAATTTCTGCACGCTCAACCGCTGAGCAGTGTTACGGTGCCGATCAAGCATCAATGGTTTTTTCAAGCCTTAGCCGATCGCGCTTTTGTCTTTAAGTATCAGCCCATTTATAACTTGGCTTCCGGCGAGGTGCTGGCTTATGAATGTTTGGCGCGGGCGGTGCAGGGTCAAGGTCAATACTTCAATGGCAAACAGATTTTAGATGCGGCCCTCTCAACTCATTGCACCCATGAATTTGATGAGCTGGCTCGTGAAACTTGCATCAATGCGATCGCGCAGGTAAGCAATGGCCAAACCTTTTTTATCAACGTGCTCCCCAACGCCATTTTGCAAGGGCCTAAATCTTTAGAGCGCAATTTGCAACAAGTTCTGGCTCTAGGGTTGCAACCACAGCAGATTGTTTTCGAGTTAACCGAAGTAGAAGCGCTGATTCAACATCCAGACCTCTCACGCTTAATTCATCAAATTCGAGACTACGGGTTTGGAGTCGCCATTGATGACTTAGGGGGGCAAGTTGCGATCGATCATTATTTCATGGCTCTCCACCCGGATGTGATCAAGCTAGATCGTCAGCTCGTGCAAGGTTGCAGCCGCCATCCAGTCCAGCAAATTCTGCTCAAGAGCCTTCTTTACTCAGCCCACGAAATGGGCATTTTAGTCGTGGCCGAGGGTTTGGAAACGGCTGAAGATATTGCTTTTTGTCGGGATCTAGGCGTTGATTTTGGTCAAGGCTTTGGGCTAGCTAAACCCGAAGTGACACTGCAACAGCAGAGATTGGATATTTCTAGTTTTTGTCCTCTGATCAATCGCCGACCCGCGATCGCGCCTCTATTTGCTGCTAAGCTAGCCGCATTTAACAGCCGCCAACCCCGCCTTACCCATGCCATTAGCTAATTGGTAACTGGCAGCTCTAGATGGCCCTCCGAGGTTGCATTAAGGCCCCTCCAGCTTGCATAGTAGATGGAGTCCAAGCCCTGCGACGATTCATGCAACTCGAATTTGTGCCTGTTGAAGATTTTTATTTCGCTCTCACCTTAGCGGTTCGTACTCTCGAGGATATCCCCGATCCAGGGCTCATTGAGCAAATGCGATCGCGCCTTCAGGAAAAGTTTGGTCAGCCTTCGACCGTTGCCGCAGCGAAACAAAATACGTTTAACTACGTGTTTCGAGTGCATAACTACGACAACAGTCCTGCCAATCAACTAATCGTCTCTGTGGCAGACTGGCAAGATAAATTACGTCTCAGCAGCGACTATGGCTGGACCTTAGATGCCGAGCGCAAACCGATCCGCACCGAATGGTTTGACCGCCGTCCAGAATTTTGTCAACAACTGCGATCGCACCTACAAGAGTGGCTAAAGGTACCCATTGGTTGAAATCAACTGCTGGTAAGCCTCAAAACCAGGGCGATCGGTAGGGGTAGATTGTCTGCCCTCGAAAATGAAAGGGCACCTACAAGAGGTGCCCCTACTAGCTTCATTCTTTCAATCGGCAGTTCTTAGCCAGAACTTATTTAGCGAGAGGGAGCCTGACCAGGGGTGCGGCCACCTTCGTCATTGCTGCCACCACGGGGGCTAGAGTTGCCTGGATCGCAACCCTCGGCACCGTTACCAATGCCTTGGTTACAGTTTTGCTTGCCCTCTTTCTCGTCGTCTTGCTCTTGAGTCTGAGTTTCTTGCTCAGTTTCGGTCTCTTGCTCAGTTTCGGTCTCTTGCTCGGTTTGAGTTTCAGTTTGGGTGGTGCCCTGCTGAATCACATAGGGAGAAGAGAAGCTTTGAGCTTTACCTGTGCTAACCAAAGCTTGGTACAAGAACGCACAAACTTCTGCGCGAGTTGCTACGCGGTTGAGTTCTAAGCGATTGGTGTTGGGATAGTTGATCACGATTCCCCGCTCGGTCAGGGCCGCGATTAGCGTCCGGACATCAGCAGGAATAGTAGCTGCATCCCCATAACCTTGCAGCAAGGTTGCAACAGTGCTGGTGCTGCTGACGGAGGTGTAGTTTAAGCCTCTGGCTAAGGCTACCAACACATCCAGACGAGTCAGACGAGCAGTGGGGTTGAAGAGGCGATCGCTATCAGCACCAAAGAAGCCCATCGAGTAAGCTTCGCGAACAGCGGTGTAACCCCAATAACTAGTGGAGACATCACGAAACTCAATGGCTTCGCGAACGGCTCTTTGGTCAAAGGCTTTGCGCAACACTGCGGCAAATTGAGCCTTAGTAACTGCTTCGCTAGGACGGAAGGTATTGTCCGGGAAGCCCTCAACAATATTCTGTTGAGCCAAGCGAGCGATGAACTCATAGGCCCAGTAGCTACGAGAAACATCCGTAAAGCTACCTTGGGTAGTGCTGGTCGTGGTTTGCTGACCACCGGTTTGCTGGCCAGTAGAAGTAGTACCTTGGCCAGTAGTAGATTGGCTGGTTAGGCGAGCCATTAGAGTTTGGGTGGCAGCTTGGTCGAATGCCAATACTGAGCCAGTCGCGTTGGTACGATATACCCAAACTTCCTCGGAGCTGGCTACAACTACTCGGAAACCAGGAACATCACCAGGAGTGCAGGTAGATGCAGTGCCAGGAACACCTAAGCAGCTATCAGACCAAGTCTCTTGTTGGACGGAAACCACCCGCAGTTGAGTCGCTTGGACTTGGCTACGAGCCGTGATCGCTTGGTATACAGAGGTGGCGATCGCTTGAGTAAATCTAACTTGGCTGCTGCTAGATTGCGTAGTTGTGGTGGTTTGACGAGTTTCAGTAGTTTGAGTGGAACTGGTAGTCTGACTCGCAACGGTCCGAGTTGCAGCCTCGTCATACACAACTTGAGAGCCAGTGGCATTGGTGCGGAAGACCCAAGTTTTGTTATCACCTTCTACAAAAACCCGGTAGCCTGGAACGATCGCCTGGGTGCAACCAACACCAGCACCCCCCAGACCCAAACAACCATCGGACCACTCTACTCTCTCTGCTCTAGCGATTCGCAGGCTAGCAAGTGATATCTTCTGGCTGGTAGAGATTTGTTGGAGGATAGTTCTGGAAGCGCCTTCAGATAGTTCGACTTCCTCGCCACCATCGTCATCGCCATCATCGTCGTCGCTATCGTCGTCTCCACCATCATCGTCGCTGTCATCGTCACCATCATCACTATCGTCGTCGTCATCGTCTGACTGACTGATGAGCAACTCGCCAGACTGCTCTGTGGAAAGCTGTTGGCTAGTAACAGGTGAATTCGTGGCCTCAGCTTCCGAAGTTACAGCATTTGCTGGAGCAAAAGCAGTCATCGACAAAATCGTGGCAGCCAAAAATAGCTTGCCCAAAGAGGCCAAAATGCCTTGATTCATAGATCCTCACACTCACGTAAACGGTTAAAGAGACGGTTTTTAATTGGTATATGTTCCCTGATTGATGCCTTAGAGGTCTTTATGGCTGAGCGTAGGCCAAAAAATATATGATGAACGAAGACTATTTACAAATCTTAAGAAGATAGTGGGAATGACCCAGCAGTTAACAAAGACCAATATTTTTGAAAAACTGACTTGGACTTGGCGCGGCTACCCGATCCAGTACACCGTCATGGGCACTGGACGCCCACTGGTGCTGATTCATGGTTTCGGAGCCTCCATTGGCCATTGGCGCAACAATATTCCAGTTTTGGCAGCGGGTGGCTATCGAGTGTTTGCCTTGGATCTACTGGGGTTTGGTGGCTCGGCCAAGCCAGATATTGGATACAACTTAGAACTTTGGCAAGTGCTGCTCAAAGACTTTTGGGAAGAGCAGATTCAGCAACCTGCTGTTTTTGTGGGTAACTCCATTGGTGGCTTACTGAGCTTAATGGTGCTGGCTAATCATCCCGAAATTGCTGCTGGAGGCGTGCTGCTCAATTGTGCGGGAGGGCTAAATCATCGCCCCGATGAACTGGTGCTGCCCTTGCGCTTGATTATGGCTACTTTTACCAAACTGGTCAGTTCTCCCCAATTTGGTCCGTTTTTGTTTAACCGAGTTCGCCAAAAACATCGCATTCGGAACACGTTGCGTCAGGTTTATCGCAATGCTGAAGCGGTGACGGATGAACTCGTAGACTTGCTTTATGCCCCATCCTGCGACGAAGGTGCCCAACGGGTCTTTGCGTCTATTCTGACGGCCCCTCCTGGCCCTACTCCCACAGAATTGCTGCCCCAAGTCCAGTGCCCCTTGCTGGTGCTCTGGGGAGAACGTGACCCTTGGACTCCGATCAGAGGAGCAGAGGTTTACCGGAAGCTGAGCGATCGCGAACCTGGGGAAGACGTGCCTCCAGTGCGTTTTGTCGCCATTCCTGACACAGGCCACTGCCCACACGATGAGCGACCAGAAGTGGTGAATGCTCTAATTTTGGATTGGCTCGCAGAAACGGCTTTGTAAACTCATGCCCTGGAAAACTCATGACGGTCTTTGAAACGCCACGCCTGCTTTTACGACAATTCACTCAGGATGACGTGGATGACCTCGCGGCGATGTATGCTGACCCTGCTGTCATGACCTTTCTGGGTGGGGTTCGCTCTTACGAGACCACACAGCAGCATATTGAGCGCATCATCCAAAACTATCGGGAATACGGTTTTGGGCTGTGGGCGGCGATCCATAAGGGCGATCGCCGATTAATAGGTCGTTGTGGGCTGATTCCTCAGACCATTGAGGGACAAGGCCAAGTTGAGATTGGCTATTTGCTTGCCCACGCTTATTGGGGGCAGGGATTGGCGACGGAAGCAGCTACGGCGATTCGAGATTATGGGTTCAATACGGTGGGGTGCGATCGCTTGATTTCTCTGATCGATCCTCACAATTTGGCTTCGCAGCAGGTGGCGCTGCGAGTGGGTTTAACGTATGAAAAAGATGTGATTTTGTCGGACAAGCCGATTCGGGTTTATGCCATTTATAAGCCTGCTGACTCTTAGCATTGTTTAAGCTAGTTGAAACCGAACCTTTGGGGGTAAACGCTTCCAAACCCTCGCTGAAGGACGGTTGCGTCCCTCAGGCTCCCTCAAAAAGTGTGCTCGGGTTTTCGCGAACTTCTCTCTGTGATGGGATGCGGGCGATCGCTTTTGATTGTGTAATGAGGGGCGAGTGGTGACGGTTGCAACAGGAGGGAACGATGGCTAGCGATCGCAAAATTGCTGTGGTGACGGGTGCAAATCGAGGTTTGGGTTTGGAAACGTCGCGGCAATTAGCTAAGCAAGGCGTTTATATCATTCTCACGAGTCGTGATCAGGCGAAGGGACAGCCTGTCGTTCAGCAGTTGCAGTCTGAGGGGTTGGAGGTTGGATATCATCCCTTAGATGTGACTGATGCGGTCAGTGTGCAACAACTCGCCCAGTTTGTTCGTGACCAATTTGGCCATTTAGAAATTCTGGTCAATAATGCTGGCATTGGCCTTGATTTTGACAATGGCAGTCTCTTTAATCTACAAATTGAGACACTGGCGCAAACCTTACAGACCAATCTTTATGGCCCGATTCTGCTCTCCCAGGCACTCATTCCGCTGATGCAAATCCGGGGATATGGCCGAGTGGTGAATGTCTCTTCTGGAGCGGGGCAATTAAGCGAGATGAACAGCGGCTATCCCAGTTATCGAATGTCGAAAACGGCTCTCAATGCTTTAACTCGCATTCTGGCGAATGAGTTGCAAGGGAGCAATATCCTAGTGAACTCGGTGTGTCCCGGCTGGGTAAGAACAGATATGGGTGGCCCTGATGCCCCTCGTACGCCAGAGCAAGGAGCAGACACGATCGCCTGGTTAGCCACTCTACCGGATGGTGGCCCTACCGGAGGTTTCTTTCGCGATCGCCAACCTATCCCCTGGTAAAGCACCTTATAGATGAGATTTAGCCATTTCTGTGCTCACCCATGATTGCTGGGGCAAACTTAGGACATGGCTGCTTAATGACACTAAGGCGATCGCGGGTTTGGGAGACAGCAATCTAGCATGTTTAATGCCACAGAGCTTTTAATCGAAAACTTTTTAGAACAACTCAGAAGTGCCTACCAACGTACCTATGGCGGCTGGAAATCCGAATACCAGGAGATTATTGCCTGGGTAGGTAGCATGGCGCTAGAGAATATCGCCAACAGTGATGCGCTCTATCACAACGTGGAGCACACGATTCTCGTCACGTTGGTAGGACAGGAGATCCTACGGGGTAAGCATATCCGGGATGGAGGGGTCTCCTGCGATGATTGGCTGCACTGCATGATTTCTCTGCTCTGTCACGACATTGGCTATATCAAAGGGGTTTGCCGTCGCGATCGCCCAGGTTTATACGCTACGGGTATGGGTGACACCATGATTTCTCTGCCACCCGGAGCGACCGATGCCAGTCTCACGCCTTACCACATCGATCGCGGCAAGCTATTTATTGAGGAGCGGTTTGGCGGACACCCACTAATCGACGCCGAAGAAATTAAGCGCAATATTGAACTTACCCGTTTCCCGGTGCCAAACGATAGCGATCATCAAGACACAATTAACTACCCCGGTTTGCTCAGAGCCGCAGATTTAATTGGTCAACTGAGTGATGTTCGTTATCTGCAAAAAATTAATGCGCTGTTTTACGAATTTGAAGAAAACGGCACCAACAAACACTTGGGTTATCACCATCCTGGTGACCTACGGCAAGGCTACCCAAAGTTCTTCTGGAACGTGGTTTACCGCTACGTAGAAAACGCGCTCACTTATCTGCAATTGACGCAACAAGGCCAACAAATCATCGCCAATCTTTACGCCAATGTTTTTGTTATAGAACACGGTCCAGCAGTAATTTAAGAAAGGAGTTTAGAAGAGGAGCGATTGCTTTCTCCTCACCAATCTTCTCCAGAATTCCTCCAAGTGGGGGGTTGACGATGCTGGTTTTTCTCTGTTAGCGTCGTTGCATAAAGCTTGACAACTCGCAAAAGATTTTTTTGCAAATGCTATCTCTTCGCAGCAGCTACTTTTATTTTTGGTATATGGAGGTTCACTTGGAGTGAATCCAGCTTCGGCTGAATCTCCAGGTGGACCGCAGAAAACAGGCTCTGCGGTCTTTTGCTTTTTTAAGGATAGATTTCACTCACACAAAACCAAGACAGGACTGACGACTCGTGATGACTCCCCGCACCAAAGCAATTTCTCAGATGGCCGCAGCTAGCCTGTGTGCCCTTAACTTTGGTGATTGCCTAAAGACGCAGTGTTCCTACCTGCGTCTTTGTTTTTGGGGAAGCTGGTTTTATAGCTTTTACTTTTGGACCAGGAGTTCCGGGTAAAGTCGCCATGCTGCTCACTGCACGACCCGGAACTCTCACAAAGTTCCGGGTTTTTTGTTATCTCTCACTTCCTCACTCTCTCGGAGACCCATCATGTTAAACGCCAAACTCGCTAGCAAAGCCCACGCCAACCACAAAAGCGTGATTCAACTGTCTGATCACGTGACCGTTGGCGGTAAAGATCTGCTGATTGTCGGTGGCCCTTGCACTGTAGAAAACTTAGCCCAAATGGAAGCTGTGGCTAGCCGCTTACTCACAGCCCCGATCCAAGCCTTGCGGGGTGGAGTTTACAAGCCTCGTACCTCTCCCTACGCTTTCCAAGGCATGGGTTTGGAGGGCTTGGAGATTTTAGCCACGGTGCGGCAGCGCTACCACTTGCCTGTAGTGACTGAAGTGATGGCGATTTCTCAGATTGAGGAAATTGCTGCTCAGGCTGATATGTTGCAGATTGGTAGCCGCAACATGCAGAACTATGACTTGCTCAAAGCACTAGGCCAAGCAGGAAAACCGATTTTGCTGAAGCGGGGTCTCTCCGCCACCATTGAAGAATTTGTTTTGGCAGCGGAATACATCCTGGCTCACGGCAACCCTAATGTAGTGCTGTGTGAGCGGGGAATTCGTAGTTTCGACACCTACACGCGCAACGTCCTCGACTTGGGTGCGGTTGCTGCCCTAAGGCAAATCACCCATCTGCCGATCATTGTTGATCCGAGCCATGCCGCTGGGAAGCGCGAACTAGTAGCCGATCTAGCGAGAGCCGCGATCGCCTGTGGTGCTGATGGCCTGATCATTGAGTGTCATCCGGAACCAGAGCAATCAGTCTCGGATGCTCGCCAAGCCCTCTCTTTAGAAGAGATGGCGGAACTAGTCGCTAGCTTGAAGCCGATTGCGGTTGCGGTTGGGCGAGGCATTGCAGAAATGAATACCCGTCCTCTAGTTCCAGTTTTGGCGGGAATGGTGGGCGTCAAGTAACAAACAAGTAGCAAAGCAGATTCCAAACACTTACTTCAAAGGCTTGCCTCATGATCAGCATATAGAGGAATATGCCTTTATTCCCTGAAATGAGACTTCAGCTTTATGCCTGCCCTCAGTCAAGCAGCTAGTCTGCCGCTGCTTCCAGAACTGATTGATGGATTGCCCAATATTTCTGGCTGGGAGGCAGAAGTGCGATCGGTGGTGCAGCACGATCGCCCCATTTTTCTACCCACTACCAATATTCACCTTCAGGATGTCTCCGCTGCTTTTGCGATCGCCCTCCACATGCACCAGCCCATGATTCCCGCTGGGCCGCAAGGAGAGTTGATCAGCAACTTGCAGTATATGTTTGAGCATCCCTACGAAGGAGATAACCACAATGCTGGTCCCTTTGCCTACTGCTACAGCCGCATTGCCGACTTCATGATTGATCTGGTGCGGCAAGGTTGCAATCCTCGTATCATGCTGGACTACTCTGGCACTCTTTTGTGGGGACTGCGCCAGATGGGCCGGGGAGACATTCTAGACAACCTCAAGCGCATCACTTGCGATCGCACCTACCACCCCTATGTGGAGTGGCTCGGCACTTTCTGGGGACATGCGCTAGCCTCGACCACCCCAATTCCTGACCTGAAGCTGCACATTCAAGCTTGGCAACATCACTTTGCGGCCATCTTTGGCTGGGATGCTTTAGCGCGAGTGAAGGGATTTTCTCTGCCAGAGATGCATCTCCCCAATCATCCTGACACGCTATTTGAACTGGTAAAAGCTTTGAAGGAAGCGGGCTATCGTTGGCTTCTCCTACAAGCAGACACAGTAGAAACCACCACAGGCCAACCGCTATCGCAGCTCCATCTCCCGCATCAATTAGTCGCTCGCAACGCTGAGGGAGAAACTGTTAGCATCACGGCGCTGATTAAAACCCAGGGTGCTGACAATCAGCTAGTCGGGCAGATGCAGCCCTATCAAAAAGCTAGAACTCTCAACCCGCAACTCGTGGGTCAAGTCATGATCCCGCCATTGGTTGCTCAAATGGGTGATGGCGAAAATAGCGGCATTATGATGAATGAGTTTCCCAGCACGTTCAGAAATGCCTGGTATGACATGAGTGCCCAAAACCAAGGTCACTTTGGTGTTGTCGGCCTCACAGGCACTGAATATCTAGAACTTATAGAGGCAGCAGGTTGCACCCCAGAGGATTATCCGGTTTGTCAAGCCAAGGGACAGCACCGAATTTGGCAGCGAGTTTCCGAAGCAGATACTCCCAAGGCGATCGCGCGGGCCATTACCGAACTCAAGCGAGAAGATTCTAGTTTTCAGGTAGAGGGCGTCTCTTCCGCTCATGCTCTGCGCTGGAGTCAAGGTAACGACCCTGTTTTGGCTTCCATGCAGAAACTCAGTGCGTTGTTTCACCAAACCCTTGATCCCCTCCTGCAAGCTCAATCAAGCAATGGCGAGGCTAACCCTCACACTAATCCGTTAAGTTCTGCTTTGACTCAGCAACCCCGTTATCGTCAAGCCCTCCTTTACAACCTGTTAATCCAAACCAGTTGTTTTAACTACTGGGGTCAGGGGATGTGGACTGACTATGCCCGTACGCTCTATAGTCGGGGGAAAGAGAGTATCTCCAGTCATTTCTAGAGAGTTGCTTAGTTGCGGCTGATTCGATAGAAGTTTGTCGTGGCGATCGCTCTAGCATTTCTTACCCAAAGTTTCTTTCTCGACGGATAAAAAGTTGCAAGGCTAGGTGTTTAGCACTCCATTAAGCTAATTTTTCTCAGGAAAAAATTAGTTGAAATTAGTGATTAGTCTAGAAAAATATCAACTTCAATCTTACTTTGAGGCTGAATTCACTAACCGATCAAAATTTCCGTAGGACTGCATTTTTTTGTATTAATTGCAACAAAATTATTGGACTAATGCAGAGACATTTGAGCGGCTCAAAGTCCTGTTAAATCAAACAATGGTATGGTAAGCTGTACTCGAAGAGTTTTATTCGGTTGTAGGGTTTGTTTTCTCATTTCGACAGGCATCTCTCCGAATTTAAATCTCTGCAATTTCTTTGATTCTGGAGAGTTTCATGTCCATTTACGTTGGTAATCTGTCTTACGATGTCACGCAAGACGATTTAAATGCCGTTTTTGCAGAGTACGGCACTGTTAAGCGAGTTCAACTCCCTTTAGACCGGGAAACGGGTCGCCCCCGTGGTTTTGGTTTTGTCGAAATGTCCACAGAAGCAGAAGAAACCGCAGCAATCGAGGCTCTGGATGGAGCTGAGTGGATGGGTCGCGATCTAAGAGTCAACAAAGCTAAGCCTCGCGAAGAGCGCAGCGGTAGCGGTGGTGGCGGTGGTAGAGGTCGTGACGATCGCAATAGCTGGGGCGGCGGCGGTGGCGGCGGTGGCGGCAGAGGCTACTCCCGGTATTAATCATTTCCTAGAAACTGAAGCACTGGCTTGAGTGGATTGAATTTGCGGTAATCCTGGTAAACAATACTCATCACGATTCAGAGGCAACCTGAGGGATATACAGAATGACCCAAATTGTTCTGGGCGAAAACGAAGGAATTGAGTCAGCGCTACGTCGCTTCAAGCGTCAAGTTTCTAAAGCTGGAATTCTCGCTGATGTGAAGCGTCAACGCTTCTTTGAAACTCCTCAGGACAAGGAGAAGCGTAAAGCGTTAGCCAGACGTCGCAAACATCGCTTTCACTAAACTAGGGCTAGCTAAAGCTAAAGCGAAGAGTTGTCAGTTGGCACTCTTCGCTTTTAGTTTGAGGCGGGCTGAGGCAGAGCTACGACCTGTGGTTGGCTTGCCGCTTGGACAAATGCCTTAAAAATCCTTTGTTGCCCAGAATCTTCTGGGGCAAGTTCTGGATGCCACTGCACCGCGATCGCCCAAGGATGATGCTGATGTTCTAGCGCTTCAATCACACCATCTGGGGCTTGAGCGGCAACGCGCCAACCGGGAGGTGCGCTTCGGGCTGCTTGGTGGTGCCAAGATACTACATTAATTTCTGTTTCTCGATGGAGCAAAGTTGCAAGTCGCGTTCTGGGCACAAGTTGCACGGGGTGCTTGGCACAGTGAGACTGATCGGCTCGGTGAATGACGGTATTGCCAAATTCATCAGGAATGTGAGGAACCAACTGGCCACCGCTCACAACCATAAAAATTTCCAGCCCTCGGCAAATTCCCAACATTGGAATTGACGTTTTCAGAGCTAGGTTAGCAAGTCCAAGTTCAAAGGCATCTCGCTCGGCATTGACGCGATAGATGCTGGGGTGTGATGAACCCTCATACTCGGCTGGGTCAATATCGCCGCCCCCCGAAAAGAGCAGACCATCGACAAAATCGAGGATTCGAGCCTGATGCATTTCACCAGGAGTTAGGAGTACAGGCACACCTCCAGCACGTCTGACCGCATCTATGTAATTGCTGAACAGAGAGTAGTGGCCTGTTTCGTTTTTGCAAGAAGTCGTGATGCCAATAATTGGCGGCTTCGTAATTGAGTTGGGGGATGGAAGAGGGAACAACATGCTGCACAATCATCCTAAGCAAGACAACCAGGAGAGCGCAGTCTTAGAACCAGAGTGCGATCACCCGCTTTATGATCAACCACATTGGGATCATTCACTATTACTAAATTTCCCTAATTTGTTCTAGGAGTTGGCACGATCCCAAACATAATCTTAGGGTCGAAATTTAGGATACTTTAGTTGCCTGAGTTCTAACTGTGTTCAAACTGTCAGACTTGGCTTTAATCTCGCTCTAAACTTCAAGATTCTCTGTTAGCTGACGCGGCTGGAGTGGCAAAGTAGCGATCGCAGGCATTAGAGTCACAGGCAGGATAAGCAGAATGGTAAACAGCCGTGCGCTGCCCAAACAGGGTATAGCGGTTGTCGCGCACTTGTTCGTAGATGCGATCGCCGCTCCACTTTAGACCAGGGAGAGCACGATAGGCAGCCACAAATACATTGCCTAGAGGAAATAATTGACCAATTTCTTCAGCGGCATCACTTCCTTGCCAGCGGCGTTCTGGGGCTTCTGCATCAATTAAGATCATGCCTAGTTCGCAGTCCTGAGGGGTGACGTTCCAGCGCTGCAATGTTTCTGGATCTTGCATGGGAATGTACTGAAAGCGATCGCCTTGGTCTAAGCTTTCTAGAAGTTGTACCAGGGTAACGCAGAGGTTGCATTTGCCGTCATAGATTACGGTGTAGGGCATCAGTTTTTTAGAGAGTTGCCTTTCTATTGTGAATTATTCTCCTCCGTAGAGCAGAAGGCACCTGTACCTAAGAGTTCGGGGATGTCCGGAAATCCAGCCTGTCATCGCTTGCTCAAAATTGACTAGAGTGAGAGAGCTAATCCTTGTTCAATTCGCCTAGATCCGAGCGATCGCCCTTCTGTGACTAATTCGCCCTTTGCTGCCGAACGCCTCCTCTTTACTCCCGCTACACCCAACCCTGACGCGATTCCCACGATCTTTGCCTTCCCTAACGAGTACAACGTCGGCATCACCAGCTTGGGTTATCAAGTCGTTTGGGCCACCTTAGCCGCTCGCTCGGATCTGCAAGTCAGCCGCTTATTTACCGATGTTCACGAACCCCTCCCCTCCCAACCAGAGCTGCTCGGCTTTTCGGTGTCTTGGGAACTGGACTATGTAAATATTTTGAACTTGCTAGAATCCCTCGATATTCCGATTCGGGCTAGCGATCGCACCAACACTCACCCGCTCGTTTTCGGAGGCGGCCCTGTCCTGACGGCAAACCCCGAACCCTTCGCCGACTTCTTTGACGTAGTGCTGCTCGGAGATGGCGAAATTCTGCTGAATACGCTGGTCGCAGCCTACAAAGAAGTGCGAGATAGCGATCGCCCAACTCAACTACGGCACTTGGCCCAAGTTCCAGGGATCTACATTCCTAGCTTGTACGAAGTCACCTACCACAGCCCAGACGGAGCGATCGCCACGATTCAACCCGTTGACTCCACCATTCCTGCTCAGGTCGAAAAGCAAACCTATCGGGGCAATACTCTCTCCGCCTCTACCGTTGTCACCGGAAAAGCTGCTTGGGAAAATATTTATATGGTGGAAGTGGTGCGGAGCTGTCCAGAGATGTGCCGCTTCTGCCTCGCCAGTTACCTGACTTTGCCCTTCCGCACCGCCGATGTGGAAGCGTCATTGATTCCTGCGATCGAACAGGGTCTGACCGTGACCGATCGCCTCGGTTTATTGGGAGCTTCAGTTACCCAACATCCAGAATTTGACTCCTTGTTGGATTACATCAGCCAACCTCAACATGACCAAGTACGGCTGAGCATTGCTTCGGTACGGACCAACACTGTCACCGAGAAACTAGCGCGAACCCTCACTCAGCACGACACCCGCTCCATCACGATTGCGGTGGAAAGCGGCTCAGAGCGATTGCGGCAAATCATCAATAAAAAGCTGCACAACGACGAAATTAACCAGGCAGCGGTGAATGCCAAAGCAGGGGGCTTAAGCAACCTAAAGCTCTACGGTATGGTGGGTGTGCCTGGCGAAGAAACAGATGACCTAGAGCAAACCGTGACGATGCTGCGCGGCCTCAAGAAAGCGGCTCCGGGTGTGCGCCTCACCTTTGGCTGTAGTACCTTTGTGCCCAAGTCCCATACTCCGTTCCAATGGTTTGGCGTGAATCGCCAAGCAGAGAAACGACTGCAATTTCTGCAAAAACACCTGCGATCGCAAGGAATTGACTTCCGACCGGAAAGCTACAACTGGTCGGTGATTCAAGCCTTGATTTCTAGGGGCGATCGCCGTCTCTCTCGCTTATTGGAACTAACTCGTCATTACGGAGACTCCTTGGGCAGCTATCGCCGCGCCTTCAAAGAACTGCGAGGACAGTTACCCGACCTGGAATTTTATGTCCATGCTGATTGGACTCCAGATCTCGTATTGCCTTGGCAGCACTTAAAGGGACCATTACCCCAAAACACGCTGCTGAAGCATTTGGCAACGGCTACCAGTCTATTTAACTGGGAGCACCAAGCCTCACTAGAGCAACAGTTAAGCGTTCCCGCCTAAGACCCTCCTATAGGTAAAATGAGGGTTTTGCGCTGCACCTGAACTCATGCAAAACACAGCTGAATACTTCTGTGCCTTCTGTGGTGAACCTAACTTAACCTTTGTGGACTTCAGCGCTGGAGGACAGCAATCCTACATCGAAGATTGCCAAGTTTGCTGCCGCCCCAATGTGCTTTATGTCCGCATTGATGAAGACACGCTGGATATTGAAATCGACAGCGACTATGAAGGTTAAGCGTTAACGTCGCTCGGCATCAACTCGCTGCGCCACCCCGACAGGCTGGAAACGCTTGGCAAAGTTGATGAATTTGGGGATTTTATCTCCCGTGATATTCAGCACAGGTAAATTGTGAGTTTCCTGCGCAGCATTATTGCCATAGCCAAAACGAATTACGGTACGCTCTTTGCGACCCTGCCCATAGGCATTGACCACATCGCGCACCAAATTGCAGCCCATGACGAAGCGGCCCATGTTGATGTCGCCATTGCCTGCAAAGTAGTTCCACTCCACACTCTGCCAATCGTTAGTGGAGCAGTAGAGATTGGCGACTTCAAACATTTTGGCTAAATGCACATCGTAGCGACGTAAAGAGCCACCATAGGCCGAGCGAGCAGTGTCGCGATCGGGCACGATGAAAATGCCACGAGCTTGCCCTCCTTGGCTGGCTGGCAGGAAACGAATGCTAGCGACGGGAACGGTTGTGTCTGTTGGCGTAGTGGCTGGGGCAATCGAGACAGGCTCGCTCTCACCGCCGATCGCTGACCCAAACCCAGAACTGGGAGCAGGCCGAAATTGCTGAACGGTATCTTGGAAGCGGGCTAAGCGATCGCCTCGCAAGTTCAAGGTGGGGATGTACTCTACTGTCTTAGTTCCCGTAGCCCGATAAGTCATAGTCGTGGGTTCGGAGTTGGTCAGACCATAGGTATCCACCACTTCCTGAGCCAGTTCGCAATTGATCGAGAATTGATCCAAGTTCAGATCGCCATTGTCCCCAACATATTGCCATCGCACTTGTTGAATATGAGGGCGCAACTGGTCGCAGTGGGCAAACGTGACCTCAAACATTTTGGCCATGTGCAGGTTGTAGCGGCTTAGAGCACCACTGGAACCGTTATACAGATTGCGATCAGGCACGATCAGGGTTAACTGCTCCTGACCATTTCTCTGCATGGGTTCAATTTGGATCGCGGTAATGTTCGCGCTGGGACGGGACCAGGCTGGCTGAGTTATTGAGAGCAGACCGAGCGCAGCACAGATAGAGGCACTGATTGTGAGAGATGGTTTAAACATAGGAAGCTTGCCACAGCAAAGCAATAAACAAAGCAACTAAAGCCTGATTGGTAAGTAGCTACAGTCGCGATCGCTATAATTTCCGATCTTGCCATGACCGATGTTACAAAAATTGCAACGGTCGAGATCGGTAGCTTTCAGCATGTCATGGTAAGAGTCAACCGCGTTCGGTCTAGCGATTCTTTTCTACTGCTAAGAGTTTAAGTATGAAATTTGCCTATGCTCTGCCTGCTGCTACATTGCTCCTGGTTGGCACGATAGGAGCGATCGCCCACTTTTCTATTGCTCCATCGGCGAGGTCAGTGCCTCTGCGCCCTACAATCGTGAATCCAACTTCAATGGATAACGCTGCTGAGCCGACACCTACTCCTGCACCCGGTGGTTTATTTGGGCAAAAGGATGGGCAGCAGCAAGCCTTTGTGCTCAAACATACGGAGGTGAAGGCGAGGGTAGCGGGCAATATCTCTCGCGTTGAGGTAACTCAAACCTTTGAGAATCCCTTTAAAGATCCCCTAGAAGCCATCTATGTTTTTCCCCTGCCCGATGAGGCGGCAGTAGATGACATGGAAATCAAAATTGGCGATCGCGTCATCAAAGGAGATATTAAAAAGCGAGAAGAAGCGCAGAAAATCTATGAGCAGGCAAGACAGCAAGGCCGCACCGCAGGGCTATTAGAGCAAGAGCGGGATAATATTTTTACGCAGTCCTTGGCGAATATTCGTCCCGGTGAACGAATTGAAGTCACGATTCGCTACAGCGATAGCCTCAAGTTTGAAGGAGGCGATTACGAATTCGTCTTTCCGATGGTGGTGGGACCGCGCTATATCCCTGGCAACGCGATCGGCAATAGCGGCGATACCGATGTGGTGCCCGATGCTTCTCGGATCACGCCTCCGGTGCTCAAACCGGGTACCCGTTCTGGTCATGATATTGGAGTCACAGTTGAGATTGATGCAGGTGTGTCTGTGCAAGAGGTGCGATCGCCTTCTCACAAACTGAGAGTGGAGCCAGCAGGTAATACAACCAAAGTGCAATTGGTGGCAGAAGACACGATTCCTAACAAAGATCTGATTTTGCGTTATCGGGTAGCGGGCAAAGAGACGCAAGCCACGC
This sequence comes from Trichocoleus sp. FACHB-46, assembly GCF_014695385.1. Taxonomy (NCBI): domain Bacteria; kingdom Bacillati; phylum Cyanobacteriota; class Cyanophyceae; order Leptolyngbyales; family Trichocoleusaceae; genus Trichocoleus; species Trichocoleus sp. FACHB-46. Next base: position 191,452 of record NZ_JACJOD010000013.1, read on the forward strand.
TGTTGACGCAAGCCGACGCCCAAGGGGGGCACTTTGCGGTCTATCTCATCCCCGCTGTGCAGTACCGCAGCAATGAGATTGTGCCGAAAGATGTGGTGTTCTTGATGGATACCTCTGGCTCTCAAGAAGGCGATCCGTTGGCGAAGTCGCAAGAACTGATGCGCCGCTTCATCAATGGGCTGAATCCCAACGACACCTTCTCGATTATTGATTTTTCCAATACAACCACCCAGCTCTCTCCCGCACCACTGCCAAACACACCCGCTAATCGCGCTAAGGCGATCGCTTATGTGGACCAACTCAAGGCCAACGGCGGCAGCGAATTGTTGAATGGCATCCAAGCGGTGATGAATTTCCCAGCGGCAGAATCCGGGCGGTTACGCAGCGTCGTGTTGCTCACCGATGGCTACATTGGCAACGAAAATCAGGTGATTGCCGAAGTGCAGCGACAACTCAAGCTAGGGAATCGGCTCTACAGCTTTGGCGTGGGTAGCTCGGTCAATCGCTTCTTGCTCGATCGCTTGGCTGAGGTAGGGCGAGGCACATCTCAAGTGATTCGCCAAGATGAGCCAACTCAGCAAGTATCCGAGAGGTTCTTCCGCCAAATCAACAACCCCGTTCTGACCAACGTTCAAGTCACCTGGCAAGGCTCCGGTGCCGCCCCAGAAATTTATCCCTTAGCAGCTCCTGATTTGTTTGCCAGTCAACCACTGGTGCTGTTTGGACGTAAAAGCGATCGCGCCAGTGGCACTCTGAAAATCACCGGAGTAGCGGCGGGTGGAGAACGTTATGAGAAGACGCTCCAGGTTAACTTTGACCAAGGAGACAACAATCCCGCGATCGCTCAGCTTTGGGGCCGTGCCCGGATCAAAGACTTGATGAACCAAATGTTTGGTGGCGAAACCACGTCTGGCGTGGCCGCAGTTACTGATACAGCCTTGGCTTATCGCTTGCTCTCGCAATATACAGCGTTTGTCGCGATCAGTGATGAGGTGCGAGTCAATCCAGATGGCACTCGCCAGAGGGTACAAGTGCCAGTGGAAATGCCAGAGGGGGTTAGCTACGAAGGTGTCTTTGGGAGCGCTCAAGACGCTGCGATGGGGTCAGGTGCCGCTGTTCCTATGCCTGCGATGGCTCCATCTAGGAGTTTAGCGGGACGACCAGTGGGGAGTAACAACCGAGCAGCAACAGCGAGTCCTCCAGTAGCTAAGACCAGGGTGGCTGCTGAAGCAGAGGCGATCGCTCCTGTACCTAACAATTCTCGCTTGCAAGTCGTAAGTATCACGGGTTTAGATCCAGCCCAAATGCCTGCTCTCTCCCAATATCTACAAAGCCTCAATCTGCCCACTGGGTTTAACGGCGATGTGGTGCTAGAGTTCTCGGTGCAGAATGGTCGAGTCGGTCGCATTTTGTTGGATGACAAGACTTCTACCCTAAAAGAGGCGGCTGTGGTTGATGTGATCAAGCGATCGCTCCAGGGCTGGCAGCCATCGCAAGGTGTGACGGGTAAGGTGCGGGTGACGTTACGGTTGCGTTAGGGTGGATTTAGTTGAGCATTTGTAGCCATCTGCCGTGACTGAGAATCTGCTGGAACTAGCTAAACAAGGGAATCCTGATGCGATCGCTACGTTGATGAATCGGGCTCTGAAGCCGCAGGGGATAACGGCGGCGGTGGAGTTGGTGGGCGATCGCTTGCAGGTGGAGCTGGTGGCGGAGCGGTTACCTAATCAGTCAGTAGCAATAAACTATGTGCGTCGAGGCTTGCTGGCTTTGGGTGTGACAGGGATTCAGCAGGTGCAGGTTTCGGGGAAGCAAGTTGATCAGGTCGCACTGGGTTGGATGGAGGAGTTTGCGATCGCGGAGCAAGCTTCTGTGTCTGATACAAGGACAACAACCGCTATTCCTGCGGCTGCATCTATTGCCAGTTCGCATTCTTTGACTCAGGCTGGTTCTGATCAGAAGCAAAAGTCTGCGGGGACAGGAGAGGTAGGGGCGATCGCGAGTAAAGATGCTTGGTTCGCGGCGAATTTATCTTTGTTGTTTCCTGGTTTGGGCCAAATCTATGTAGGTCAAATAGTTAGGGGATTACTATTCGCGGGGATGGCGATCGCCCTAATTTGGTTGGCTTTTTGGTCAATTTTCAGCCCTGCGGGCAATACGTTAATTGGCTTGAGTTGCATTCTGCCAGTTGTCTTTATCTACATTGTGGATTTGTTTGAAGCGTACCGTGGGGTAACGGGGGGTAGCATTCTAGAACTTCACAAGGAGGATGCGAGCCAAAAAGAGAGTTGGTTGGCTGTTTTTTTGTCGCAACTTTTGCCTGGACTGGGGCAGGTTTACCTTCAGCAAAACCTTCTTGGTACGGTCTTGATAGTAGCCATGATTGTTGCTGCCAGTGGTTTGGTAGGCCTCAAGATTCATGTTTGGCTACCTGCAATGATTACGGGTTTTGCTTGTTATCACGCCTACGCTCACGCACCGAAAAAACCAGCAATCCGAGCACAACAGATTATTGTTTTAGTGATTGCTAGTATTGTTGCAATTCGCTTATTAATGGGAGCAGTTCCGGCATCTCTCCAGCAACGAATTGAGAGGTTTGTAATTCCTAGCAGTTCAATGGAGCCAACGCTACAAGTTAAGGACCGAATCTTTGTTTTAAAGTCTTTAAGATATGTGCCCAAAGATGGTGATCTGGTTGTTTTTCGCCCACTGCAAAGAAGTTCCACAGACAGGCCAATGAAAGATAAGTTTTTTGTCAAACGAGTGATTGGTACGCCGGGGGAAACAATTCAAGTCAAAGATGGTAAGGTCTATCGCAATGACCAGCCTTTACAGGAGAGCTATATTTCTGAGCCTCCTGCTTACGAATGGGGACCAGAGGTAGTGCCTAACGATGCCTACCTAGTCTTAGGAGATAATCGTAACGATAGTTTTGATTCTCATGTTTGGGGATTTCTTCCGGACAGAAATATTGTGGGTAGAGCGTACAAAATCTACTGGCCACCCGCTAGAATTCGACCTCTAAACCAGCAGTAAGTCTATTGCTCACTGGTTGATGCAATTAGTCCTAATAATTCAGATTCAGTGAGTTGAGGAATACCTAGAGATTGAGCTTTTTCTAGCTTTGACCCAGCGTTTTCTCCAGCAACCAAATAGTCAGTTTTTGCACTCACGGAATCGGTGACTTTACCTCCGGCTTGCTGAATCATAGCTTTAGCTTCATCGCGCTTGAGTGTGGGTAGGGTACCTGTGATCACGAATGTTTTGCCTGCTAAAGCTTGATTTCCGCTAGTGGGTTGAGCAGTACCTTCCTCGGCAAACTGGAGTCCGGCGGCACGTAAGCGCTCAATTAGGGTTTGGTTGGCGGGAATGCGGAACCACTGATGTACGGCTTGGGCGATTTCGGAGCCGATGCCATAGACGCTCGCGATCGCACTCACCTCAGCACTCGCTAACTGTTCGACGCTGGGAAACTGAGCGGTGAGGGTTTGAGCATTGACGCTACCGACATGACGGATGCCCAAGCCGTAGAGGACACGGAACCAAGGTTGGGCTTTGGAATGGGCGATCGCGTTGACGAGTTTCTGAGCGGATTTCTGCCCCATGCGCTCTAGCGTCATCAGCCGCTCTGTGGTGAGGTCGTAGAGATCGGCGACGGAATGCACCAAGCCATGTTCGACAAACTGCTGTACTAGTTTCTCGCCCAAGCCGTTGATATCCAAAGCATCGCGGCTGGCCCAGTGAATCAAGGCTCCACGCAGAATCGCGGGGCAAGAGGCATTAATGCAGCGGGTGACAGCTTCAGTTTCAGGCTTAACCACGGGTTGACCACACTCTGGGCAGTGAGTCGGCATGGTGAAGGAGCGGGCATCGGCGGGGCGCAGTTCCTTCAGCACTCGCACCACTTCGGGGATGATCTCGCCTGCCTTGCGGACAATTACGGTGTCGCCAATGTGGATGTCGAGTTCGGCAATGCGATCGCGGTTGTGGAGTGTGGCACGAGAAACGGTGGTACCTGCCAGTTGCACAGGCTTGAGTTCGGCAACGGGGGTGATGGCTCCGGTGCGACCGACGTTGACGCTAATATTTTCCAGCAGTGTGGGAGCTTCCTCGGCAGGATACTTGAGTGCGATCGCCCAACGGGGAAATTTTTGGGTAAATCCGAGCTGGGTTTGCAGGTCAAAAGAGTTGATTTTGATCACTACGCCGTCGGTCATGTAGGGCAACTCCACCCGCTCGGTAGACCAGCGATCGCAGTAAGCTTTCACGGCTTCTAGGTTGGGGCAGCGATCGCGGTTGGGGTTAACGCGGAATCCCACTTGTTGCAGCCATTCCAGAGCTTCCCATTGGCTTTGAATTTGGAAGGGATGAGCAACTTCCCCTTGAGCGGAGGCATCGGGGATGTGTAGGGTGTAGGCAAAGAAGTCTAAGCGGCGCTTGGCGACGATGCGCGAGTCGAGTTGGCGCAAAGTTCCAGCAGCGGCGTTGCGGGGGTTGGCAAATGCGGCTTCGCCTGCTTGGGCGCGTTCTTGGTTGATCTGCTCGAACACGTCCAGCGGTAAGAAGGCTTCGCCTCGCACTTCGACTGAAGGGGGTGGGTTATCGAGGTTGAGCCGTAGGGGAATGGAGCGAATGGTTTTGATGTTTTGGGTGATCTCTTCGCCAGAGATGCCATCGCCACGGGTGGCACCGCGTACTAGCAAGCCATTTTCGTAAGTCAGGGCGATCGCGTTACCGTCGATTTTCAGTTCACACACATATTCTGCGGCACCGACATCTGGCGCAACTCGCCGCCAGCGCTCTTGCCAAGTGTTCAAATCAGCATTGCCAAAGGCATTTTCTAAGCTGTAGAGCGGGACGTTGTGGCGGACGGAGGTGAATTGAGAGGCAGGTCGTTCGCCAACGCGCTGGGTGGGGCTATCGGGGGTGATCAGCTCTGGGTACTGAATTTCTAAGTCTTTGAGTTCTCGGTAGAGCTGGTCGTAAACCGCATCGGGCATGGTAGGTGCGTCGAGCACGTAATATTCATAGCCAGCCTTTTGCACTAGTTTCCGCAGTTCTAGCACTCGCGCTGCGATCGCAGGGGTTGGCTGTGCAGTTGGCTGTTCCACAGAGACGCTCCGTTGCCCATGAATCAAAACTCCAGACGCTAGTTTAACGCTCCCACTTCCGATTCTGGTTGAGGAAAAAGACTAAAAGCGATCACAGTTTAACCCACTCCTAAACTGCTATTAACTCAAAGCTAGACACAGGCTTAATCTGAACCCCGTATTTTCACTTAATGAGGCATCAATTCACCTGCTTGTGAGGAGTTATCTTATGCTGCGTCTATTCAAGTTAGGATTGCTAGCAAGTACGGTGCTAGCAGTATGGCCGATGGTTGAAGTGAAAGCTGCGACCTTAACCGGGCAACCCCCAATTGTAATTGGTCATCGAGGCGCGAGTGGTCTGCGGCCAGAGCATACCTTGGCGGCTTATGAGTTAGCGATCGCCCAAGGAGCCGATTACATTGAGCCTGACTTGGTTGCAACCAAAGATGGTGTGTTGGTGGCGCGTCACGAAAACGAGATTTCTGGCACGACCGATGTGGCTGAGCGTCCAGAATTTGCCACCCGGAAAGCCACCAAAGTGATTGATGGCGTGACCTATACTGGATGGTTCACCGAAGACTTTACCTTGGCAGAACTAAAGACGCTGCGAGCCAAGGAGCGAATTCCTGACCTGCGTCCGGGCAATACGGCTTTTGATGGGCAGTTTGAAGTTCCCACGCTGCAAGAAGTGATTGATTTAGCCCAGCGCAAGAGTACTGAACTTGGTCGCACGATTGGCATTTACCCCGAAACCAAACATCCTAGCTACTTCGACTCGATTGGTCTGTCGCTCGAAGAACCTCTGGTCGAAACCCTGAATAAGAATGGCTATATCGGCCTCAATGCTCCGGTATTTATCCAGTCGTTTGAAGTGGGCAACCTTCAGCAACTCAACCAACTCACCGATGTACCTTTAGTGCAGTTGTTTGGCGGGGCCACTGAAAAACCCTACGATTTTGTTTTAAGTGGCGACGCTCGCACCTATGGTGATCTAACTCGACCCAATGCTTTGACTGCGATCGCCTCCTACGCCAACGGCATTGGCCCTTCCAAGCGCTTGATCGTTCCTGCGGCAACCGTTGACCAAAACCAAGACGGCAAGCCAGATGACTTGAACGGAGACGGCGTCATTAGCGATGCTGATCGGTTTTTACAATCGCCGACTACGTTAGTCGATGATGCTCACACAGCTGGTCTGTTGGTACATCCCTACACGTTCCGCAACGAGAACTTCTTCCTAGCTCAAGATTACAACGGCAATCCGGAACGGGAGTACGAACAGTTCTTTGCGTTGGGTGTCGATGGTGTGTTCAGCGATTTCCCTGGAACTGCGGTGCAAGTGCGGAATCGGGTTGCTGGTGATCCAAATGGCGGTAAGGAAGTCCCCGAACCCGGTTTGACTTTAGCGCTAGGAGTTATCCCTGTCGCAGCTTTTCTTCGCCGTCGTCGCACTCAATCTGAACTGTCTTAGGTTTGCGCGATCGCCAACCCACCATCCACAGCGATCGCCACTCGTAGGGGCAGGTCTCGTGCCTGCCCTATTTAGATCAAGAGGTGCCCCTACCAACAATCAAAGATGGTACAGCTTGAAACCTTGCGATATAGTACAGCTCTGGTACAGTACTGGTACATGAGTGGAGCGCTTGGAGCTGAGCCATGAAAATCTGGGCAACTACGTTTGTCGTTTTGTTTGGCTTAGTGGAACTGTACCAATGGGTGCAGCATTTTAACTGGACAGTGACCTTACCATTGCCCGTGTTTATCCTGGGCGGGGCAGCTTTAGCGATCGCCTCTAACTATGACAAACGTGCAGGCTTGCCTTTCGCCTTGAAGTTCGAGGAATCAAAGGCGATCGCTAACCCAACTCCTACGGTGATTAATTCTGTCACATCAGGAATTCCCGTTCAGCTCAACTCAGCCCAGAAACCTTTAGAGCCTCAGTTACCCAACCTAAAATCTCAACCACCTCATCCCATTTCGTTTAGGATTCAGCGCCCTGAGTCCCAAGAGTAAAGCCCAAAGCTGGTTCTGCATTGAGTCGGGTTAAGTGTTGCTGCGATCGCTAAATTTTAGACTTCCAGCTTTTCGCAGGAAGTTGGAACTACCGGCCCATGTTGCGCTTGAGTTGATCTAGCTCTTCATCCATTTCCCAGCGCTTGAACTGAGCTTCTAAGGGGTCGGCGCTGTTGTGTAAGTAAGTGTTGCTTTGGTTCCAGCCAATCGTCTGCCAACTGGGTTCGGTTTTGGCACTCGCATTGGCATTAGCACTCGCACGAGCTGCCTCCGCTTCCACCGCCTTGGCTCTGACTTCCTGGCGACGAGCTTGAATCTTCCGCTGCAACTCTTCCGTTTGCTTCATGCGTTCCTTCAGCACTTGCATTTGGCCCCAGCGTTGATTGCCTTCTCGCAACAGAGCGGCCTCTCGCTCCTCGGCTGGCTTCACCAAGTCCCATCTCCCGGCAGTTTTGGCTTTCCCAATGCGCTCATGCCAGCGCTGGATTTCTTGAGCTGTTGCCAAAATATTATCTTGGGCTTGCTTCTCTTTCAGACGCAAATCGGCCATGAGTCGCAGCGCTTCTTCTTCCTGTTCCCGCAGTTGTTCTTCCAGAGCTTGCAACTCCAAATGAGGGTTGTTCCGCAGAAATTCCTCTAGTCGAGTTTCCAGAAAACGGCTGAAATCTTCAAATAAACCCACGGCCAGAACTCCTGCGGTCGGATAAAGCTTTGTCTGATGGTAGCAAGGGGTAACCCAAAGTCCGCTACAAGCTTAAGGAAGAACTTACGAAGCACTGGATCAATTTGAAACTAGCTTAAAACTGCTGCCCTACGTAAACCGATCGCACCTCTCCATTGCGGCGAATTACGGCTTCTTTGTTACTGACTTTCACCAAAGTCCAACCGCTAGAGCCAATGCCCTCACCCAAGTTAATTCGCTGGGTGCTGCCGCCAATTTCAAATAAAGCGGCAGAGCGATCGCCCCATTCCACAACCCCTTGCAAAGTTACTTTAGGCGCAGGCGCGGCAGGTGCAGCGGGAGCAATAGGGACAGAAGCGACAGGTGCAGGCGCGACACTGGGCATGGGGACTACGGGACGCACAACCACAGGACGCGGTACCACAGGTGCTACAGGTGCGGGGACAGGACGATTGTAGGGGCGTTGCGGTATCTTCGGTAGGGTGTAGATGCGCTCTAATGCGCTGGGAATCCGAGTCAGCGGCTGAGCTAAGTTGCCAGTCACAGGTACGCTCGGCAGAGTTCCGGCAGGTTGGGGTGCAGTGGTGGGAACTGCTGCTACTTGCTTGCCTGGGTTTTCGAGTTGAACAATGGTTTCTAGCGATCGCTGCACATACGCACCAAATTGAGCATCTGCTAGCTCTTTAGTCGTGGGGGCGGATGTAGTTATGACGGAGGAGGAGTTGCTAGTAGGGAAGAATCGTCCCAACTTACCCTGGTTACCTAACCAGATCAAGATGATGCCGACAATGGAGGCACAAGCCGCCCCCAACAAGATCTTGTCGAACGAGTGGCCGAACTGGCGATGCTTTTCGAGTGAGCTATCGGTTTCTACCAAAGCTGTATCGAGAGCGTCGCTGCGAACAGGCTGGGAGGTGAGACCTTGGCGTGGCATTAGTGCTGAAGCCAGGATCATTTGAGGAATCGCCAGAGCTTGGACCGAAGTGTTCTCAATCGGTGTAGTTTCTGTAGGTAGTGAGGTGCCGCCTTCCACGACGCGATCTACGTCCTCAAACAGCTCATCCATCAATTTGTCAGCGTAGTCCTCTACAGACCAAACAGGACTCGGCATTGAGTTTTCTAGTGAGTCTGAAGCCATCTGGCTGGTTACGACATCCTGGGACATAGACTGCTCGCTCAGTGACAGTTCAATTAATGCTGGAGGAGGTTGGAGTGATTCTGCCCAACCAATCTCTCAAAAAAGCTAATGCTAGTGCGCCCTGATATAGATATAAAGATTGCTTCCTGAAATCGTTTGCGAAGTAGCTTATTAAAGGCGATCGCGACCTCATCAGTAGAAGGTTCTACGCGGAGGCGGAAAATCATGAGTAGTTTACAGGAAGAATACAACGAATCGTGTGATCTGAAGCTGCGATCGCTGAATCTACCAAAATTTAGCAAGAGTGGTGATGATTACAGGGTTTCGGGGTTCAGATTTTAATTAGTTGTTACAAAAAACTAGGGTGGCTGTGGCTAGGTTTGACTGAATTCGAGCCTTGGGGGCACTCGCCCCCAAACCCCCGCTGAAGGACGGCTGCGTCCTCCAGACCTCCTCCAGACGAGTCTAGTTGTCGGTGTTTCGAGGCTTGGAATGCCCTAACCCCCAAATTTTTGGCTCATTCCTCATCCTTGCTCCGTCATCCCTCAGTTCCAACCAACTGCCGCGCCCGGACTTCTAAGTAAACTAGGAGGGCGTTGATGTCGGCGGGGTTGACGCCACCGATGCGGGTGGCTTGGCCTAGGGTCAGGGGTTTGATTTTGGCTAGTTTTTCGCGGGATTCTTTCGAGAGGGTTTCGATCGCGGCGTAGTCGAGGTCAGCGGGGAGTTTGCGGTGTTCTTGGCGGGCGATTTGCTCAATTTGGTGTTGTTGGCGGTGCAGGTAGCCTGCGTATTTGATGTCGATTTCCGCGCCTTCTTTTTCGACGCGCTCCAGTTCTAAGTTGCCAAGGTTGTAATGGTCGAGGTTGGTGTAGTGGAAGCCAGGGCGACGCAGTAAATCGGCTAGGGTAACGGAGCCTTTGATGGCTTGTTGAGTGTCGGTGGCGATCGCTTTGCCCACGGGGTCGTGTTCTTTGATGCGGGTTTCGTGCAGGCGCTCTTTTTCGGCGGTGATGTTGGCTTGCTTGCGGGTAAAGAGTTCCCAGCGGCGATCGTCGATGAGGCCAATTTCTCGACCGAGGGGGGTAAGGCGCTGGTCGGCGTTGTCGGAGCGCAGGAGCAATCGGTACTCGGAGCGACTGGTGAGCATGCGGTAGGGTTCGCGCAGGTCTTTGGTGCAAAGGTCGTCGATCAAAGTGCCGATGTAACTTTGCTCACGGGGCAAAATCACCATCTCCTGGTTGTAGGCATAGCGGGCGGCGTTCAGGCCTGCAACTAAACCTTGAGCCGCAGCTTCTTCATAGCCTGTGGTGCCGTTGATTTGCCCTGCACAGAACAGCCCAGCTACTTTTTTGGTCATTAAGGTGGGGTAGCACTGGGTAGCGGGTAGGTAGTCGTATTCCACGGCGTAGGCGGGCCGCAACATGGTGCAGTTTTCTAGCCCCGGAAGCGATCGCAGCATTTGCAGTTGCAAACCTTCGGGCAATCCGGTGGAGAAGCCTTGGATGTAAAGTTCTGGGATGTCTCGGCCTTCTGGCTCAATAAAAATTTGGTGGCTCTCTTTGTCGGCAAAGCGCACAATTTTGTCTTCGATGCTGGGGCAGTAGCGTGGCCCTTTGGCATCGACCCAACCGCCATAAACCGGAGATAAGTGTAAGTTTTCGCGAATCAGGCGGTGCGTCTCGGCAGTGGTACGAGTCAGGTGACAGTTCATCTGCTCCCGCTCTACCCAAGCTTCTGGGTCAAAGCTAAACCAGCGCACGTCTTCGTCGGGGGGCTGGGCTTCCATTTTGCTGTAGTCTACCGATCGCCGATCTACCCGCGCGGGGGTGCCAGTTTTGAGGCGTCCGGTTTCAAATCCGAGTCGGTTGAGGGTTTCGGTCAAGCCGACAGCAGCAAATTCTCCAGCTCGTCCTGCATCCATCGACTTGTTGCCGACCCAAATTTTGCCACCTAAAAAGGTGCCTGTGGTCAGCACAACGGCTTTGCACTGGAAGGCCACGCCAAAGTAGGTTTGCACGCCGATCACTTCATCATTTTCGCCCAAAATCAGGTCGGTCGCCATGCTCTCTCGCAGCACCAAGTTCTCCTGGTTCTCCACGATGACTTTCATGATGTTGGCGTATTCGCGCTTGTCGGTCTGCGCCCGCAAAGCCCAAACTGCTGGCCCTCTAGAGTTGTTGAGGATGCGTTTTTGCAAATAGGTGCGATCGGCCATTTTGCCAATTTCGCCACCCAGAGCATCAGCTTCATGCACAAGTTGAGATTTAGCAGGTCCGCCAACAGCTGGATTGCAGGGTTGCCAAGCAATTTTGTCGAGGTTGAGGGTGAGCAGCATCGTACGGCAACCTAACCGTGCGGAAGCGAGAGCTGCTTCACAACCAGCGTGACCCGCTCCAACCACAATCACATCAAAAGCATCTAAGAATTCTACGGGTGTTTGCAGGGTCATAGTTTGGTTCGAACGCTGGAGAATCTCAACTCACTAATTTTAGCGGTTATACTCAACCGTCAGGCTATATCCACTTAACTGTTGCCAAAGGAATTGATGCTGCACATCAACCTAAGTAAAGACAGAAAAATCAACAGAATATTGTTGGATTGGCAAAAGCTTTTCTCCCAGATGCTTCGCCCCAATAACTACAAGTTAATTCTTGAAATCTTTGCTTACCAGCTAATTCCATGAGCAATGCTCTTGAAGATTAATTAATACTTATTGAGGTTTTTATAAGCAACTTATCTACTAGGCGTTGAACAGGTTTACTGACGGAGTGCGATCGCCACATTTTCAGTCCTATAATGTTTACACTTGACTCCCAAAACTCTTTAAAAAATACTTCCTGAAAAGTTCTGAAAATTTTACAAAGCTGAATGCTTTAAATATTTCAGTGGTATGCAAGTACAAACCTTCAACTTGCATACTTTAAAGGTGTAGAATCTAGCAAAAATCCTTCTGATTTCAGAAGAAAAATAGTTTTAAGAGTGGCTGTAAGCTGGCGATCGCCCAGACAGACACCTCCCCCTAGGTGAGCCTTTTCCTCTTAGCTTTGACTTTGCTGATCATCCTGGTGAGTTGCAACAAATACTGAATGATCCTGAAGCATTAGGAAATACTGGATTTAGAACGCCATAATTTCAGAGCCATTTTTCATTTTTAACCGCTTGTGAAATACTTCTTTTTATCAGACGGCTGGACTGTGGGGCGAGTGTGGGAGTCAGCAGGATTGTGGAGCGAGGTGGCCTGGAGACGCAAACCAGACATCAAGAAAATGAACGTTTCCATCCTAGAGCAAGGAGAAAAGTTGTGGCTTTACCGAGTTGAAGAAGCGGTACTGATGGTAGAGGTAAGGCCCACTGAGTCAGCAGAGCTAAATCCTGGGGCTCAAGTCATTGGACAAGTCGTGCTCAAGCGCTTAATCACAGCAGAGCAAGTCTTAGAGTGGCTGTCTACATCCAGTTCGGTCTGCACCCAAGGAGATGACTGAGCTGGATCTTTATCTAAAGTTGCAGTCGTGTAAGCGTTCACTCATTCGGGGGAAGAAGATTTTTGGGACATCACTCAGACTAAATAAATAGGCGTTGAAGCCACCTCAGACTCTAGTGCAGCACTATATAAGCTAGTGGAATCTTTAGTGGGAATGAACTTGGTCGAACAAGCGTATCAGCGTCTTGCCATCGCCACAGATTTGGTCAAGAGTAGTGTTGATTCCCTCTCCGAAGTAAGCGATCGCTCAGAAGTGACGTTTGAGGTTTTACAGGATTTGACAGTTGTCCTCTACGAACTGGAAAAACTAGCTCAAGATTTCAACACGCTGCTGAAAAACTAAGCCAAGGTTCTACAATCCTGCCAAAAAGAGATCTTTAGGAAAAACCAATAGAGAGAGAAAGGGCAAGGAAAGACTTGCCCCCGTAAGTTCTATGGAGCAGTAGCCGCAGGCGTTCTACCTGTAGAGGCACTAGGAGCAGCGCCTAGATTGGTAATCGATCGCTGGAGGGCAGCTAAAGCTCGGTTGTAGTTCAGAATCGCATTCAAGCGATTGCCTTCAGCCCTAGTCAATTCGTTTTGAGCACTGATTACGTCTGTTTGAGTGCCAACACCCGCTTGGAATCGCAGCCGTGCTAGACGTAAACTCTCCCGAGCCTGCTCCAAGGCAACTGAAGCCGTCTGGATGTTCTCAAAGTTAGATTGCAGGTTAAAGAACGATTGCTCTACGTCGAGACGAACTTGATTTCTCGTATCCGCAAACTGGTTTTCAGAAATTTCTGCATTAATTTCTTCCTGTCTGGCTCTGGCTCTAGCTGCACCGCCGTCAAACAAGTTCCAGTTCACTTCAGCCCCTAGAGAGTAACTTCTCAGCGCGTCTCGATCATCGTCAAACTGATCTTGCAAACTGGTGTTGAGGAATGCGCTGATTCGCGGTCGGTTATTGGCAAGGGCAATTCGACGCTGTTGCTCGTTAATTTCTCCCTGTAGCAGTTGTTGCTCTAGCTCTGCTCGGTTTTTGAAGGCTTGGACAATGCTCTGTTCTAGCGACAGATTCCACAAGCCTGCAATTTCGACTGGGTCTGCTGCTGATAAATCAACTGATTGGATAATGTTTAGTCGTTGGGAAAGTTGCCGCCGGGCCGTCCGTTGATCGCTGAGAGATTGGGTTAAATCTTGCTGAGAGTTGGCTAAGTCTACTTGAAATCGCAGCACATCAAAGCGAGTCCCTACACCCGCCCGTTCCAAAGCTAGAGCGTCTCGCAAACTAGCCTGAGCCGTTTCGACCGCAGCCCGCGAAATGCGAACTTGCTCATCGCTTTGTTGCAAATCATAGTAATTGTTCGTGACATCCAGCCGTAGCTGCTCTCGCTGCACCTCAACTTCTAATTCGTTAGAGCGTACCTGTTTTTCAGCAGCTCTGACTGTGGCAGACCGTTGGCCTGAGGTAAAAATGTCGTAAGAGACTCCAAGGGTACCGCTGAGGGATGTGCTGGCAGAGTCAGGATCGGCTGGCTGTGGCTGCGGTGTTAGGTCGTTTTGGTTAGAGTCCTGGCGCGCGATTCTAGCTCCAGCATTCACGTTGGGGTAATAGGCTGCCTGTGCTTCTCTTAGGGCCGCACGACTTCTTTCTAGGTTCAGTCTAGACACTTGTAGGCTCGGTGTATTGCGCTCGGCTAGTTCGATCGCTTCTTGTAAGGTAATGGGTTGAGTGCCCTGAATCTGAACTTCGCTAGGTCTGGTCGGGAATCTCAATGGATTCGGGTCAGGATTGAGATAACCACGAGGAACAGGGCGAACGAATTGGTTGCTATTGCTAGCAGGACTCGTTGGAGTTGCGGTTGGTGTGACAGGTAGCGTCGGACTTGAGTTATTTGGCTGCGCTGGTTGTGGCGATCGCGGCGCTTCAGAACCACTCGGATTAGCAGGCTCTAGCGCTGGTAAAGGAGCACTGGTTTGCGCCGTTTTTTTAGCAGGGGTTGTGGTTTTGTCTATGCTCTTTTCTGCTGGTATGCTCTTTTCGGCTGGCTTCTCGGCCCGCTTAGTAGTGGCACCACGAACCTGATTCGCTGTCTGAGTCCTAGCTTTAGAGCGGATATTGGGCTGAGGGGTGGCTTGCTGAGTTGCTTGTTCCTCAGCTATCTCCTTTAGCGCTGCCTCTACACTGGAAACGGTAATTTTTGCAGAGTTGGAGCGAATCTTACGGCTACTCTGGGTCTTGGAGCGGGTCTTGTTTTTGAGTACCGGATCTTTGGATGCCGAATCTTTTTGTACCGAGCTTTTCTCAGCAGCGGGTCTAGCAGTATCAGAACTAGTTTGGGTGACACGCTCGGAGGTGGAATCAGAGGTGGCAACGTCAGTCTTAGTAGGCTCGTTTGGCGTTGCATCAGTGGAAAGCTGAGCCGAAGTTTTATTAGATTGGGCTGCACTGGGCTCCGGGCTACCCAACGTACTTCCCAACGCGATCGCCGCACTCACACCTACAGCCATCAAATAGCGAATGGTTTGCATAAGTTTTATTCAGTCTGCAATCCAGAGAAACGTTTAGAAGTCGGGCAACCAACCTTAAGCAGAATACTGGCTGGCAAAGTCACTTGGCAAATAGTTCAGCTTGATTATTGCTGCTCTGCTCTAATTTACTAAGTGTGTAAACCAAAAGCACCCTAAAGATATCAATAAACCTGTTACTCAGCATCCGGAGATGCAGAACTGGCAACTAATGTTTCATCGGCTACCATAACGCGATCGCGCCCAGCAGCTTTAGCACGGTACAAAGCAGTATCTGCCATCCGAGTCACTGCCTCTCCAGTAGGCCCATGCAGCGGATAACTCGCAACCCCAGCAGAGAGCGTAATCATGCCGAGAGCTTGGCGGTGATAATGAACACTCAGGTGGCTAACGGCTTCTCGAATATGTTCCGCTCGTTGACGGGTGGCTTCTAAAGAAGCATCGGGCAAGAGTAACATCAGCTCTTCACCGCCGTAGCGACAAGCAATATCGGAGGCCCGAATAGAGTTTCTGATGAGCAAGCCTACCTCACGCAGCACCGCATCTCCTGCTTCGTGGCCAAAGGTATCGTTGAAGCGCTTAAAGTGGTCAATGTCTAGCATGACAATACCGAGGGGTTGTCGATTACGTTCTGCCCGTCGCACTTCTCGCTCTAGCGATTCTTCCATATAGCGCCGATTGAATAAGTTAGTCAGAGGGTCGCGAATGCTCTGATTCCGCAGGCTTTCGCGCAGCTTGAGGTTAGCAAAAGCTAGGGCAATATGCTCAGCCACTGTCCCTGTCAGTAGCCGCTTTGTCGGCGTGAAGTCGTCTTTGTTGGAGGCCGCTAGATACAAAGTTCCTAGAGCGTCTCCCTGAGCCATGAGAGGAATGCAGCAGTACTGAGTGGGCCAAGGAGCCTGGAGATGTTGGCAACGCAAACTGCTATCACCGTTGTCAATGAAGTAAGCTCGGCCTCGACGGAGCGCCCAGCAGTCTGTCGGATCAAACATGATCGGCTGCAAGGAGAGCGGTCCCCAAGAGGCGATCGCTTCGACTAAATTGCGAGACTCACTGGTGATATAAATCGCCCCGGACATACCCGGAAACAAAGGCTGTACCAACTCAGCCACCACAGCGTAAGCTTCGCCCAAGGTGAAGCAGGCTTGCAAAACATCGCTCAACTCTCCTAAGAGAGCAATCTCGCGACTGCGTTGTTCTAGCTCCCCTACCCAACCTTTCAGCTTGGTTTCACTTTCTTGCAGAGCCAGTTCTACGGTTTTGCGCCGTCTGATGTCTCGGTTGAGGGTAATGGCCGCGATCGGTAGCAACACCGCTGCGAGAAATCCACTAATGGCAACCACTAGCGTTGTATTGCGAGTTGCTAATTCTGCCTGATGCGATCTCTGTTGCAGTAAGCGATTTTCTTCAGTGGTCATCTCATCCATGAGGCGACGAATTGCATCCATCACCTGACGGCCTCGAGCTTCACGGATTGCTTGCTGAGCCGCTGTAAAGCCTTGTTCCTGCCGAGTGTCTAAAACTGCTTGCAGCTTGTCTAGGCGCTGCTGGAGCAGAGGACGCAAAGTATTAAGGCGCTGTTGCTGCCTGGGATTATCAGCAGTGAGCCTCTGAAGCGTGTCAACTTGGTCATTAATGGTGTTAGTGGAAATGTAATAAGGTTCTAAATACTCCTCTTGTCCCGTAATAACGTACCCCCGTTGCCCAGCTTCAGCGTTGGCAATGTGAAAGAGTAAAACTTCTTGTGCCTCTAGCACCCGATAGGTATGATTTACCCAGTTCGCAGTCACAACGAGTTGTGTGATGTTCCGGTAGCCGAGACCACCAATTAAGCTAAGCACTAGCAGGGCAATGCCAAAGCCGCCCGTAATACTTTTCTCGATTGACCACTTCATATCGTCTTGCAGCTCCTAGAAGCGACTGGCACTAGACGCAAGAGGGAGCCTTGGGAGTTCCAGAGATACAGGGTTGGGCAGCCGCATCGAGCCAGAGACAAGTCTCCATAAATTCCTCAACGTTGCTAATCAGCCAAATTTTGGTTTGGAGTTGGCAAGCTAAATCCTCAACCGTAGTGTCATCCAAAAAGCGAGACTCTCCATGTTTCAACATAACCGTTGGCAAGAGAATACCATCACCTAGGTCCTTGGCTTGGAGCGCTGGCAACAAATCGTGCCCAGTCAGCAAGCCCGTCACGGTGATCGACTGCCCCCAATAGTCGCTGCAAAGTGCGACTAGTTCTACAGTGAGTCCTTTCACTTGATTGAGCCGTTGTAGCAATGGTTGAAACGCTTGCTCAACTGCATTTCCCACCACCCAAGTCAGTTTCCGGGGAGGGGAAATTTGTTCAGGTAGGCGAGCCGTAGCAGCGGCAAAAGTTTTCAGGAACTGCTGAATTGACCCAACGCCATTGCCAATTTGTGGGTAGTCTTCGTAGTGTGATTCTGGCGGCAGCGCTTGTCCTGCAATCAAAAACCACTCATCTGCTAACCAGGCGAAGGTAGAGCTAAACTGCCGTTGGAACTGAGTTTGCAGTGTCTGAACTTGGGCAATCACTTCTTGAGCTTTTTCCGGTGTCACAGGCACCAACTCGTCTTGGTCAGGCCGAAAGCGCGTGAGTCCTACAGGCACTACAGCCACAGAAGCCACAGCAGGCATCTCACCTTGATGGAACTCAGCTAAGTCTAGTAAGGTGCGCTCTAAGTGAACTCCATCATTAATCCCTGGGCAAACTACCACCTGGGCATGAATCTGCAAACGCCGCTCTTGGAACCACTGCAACTGCGATCGCAACTGTCCTGCCCTGGGGTTCTTCAGTAACCGACTTCTAATTTCTGGCTCAGTGGCATGGACTGACACATAAAGCGGAGAAAGCCGCATCTGCTCAATCCGATCCCATTCTCGTTGGGTCAAATTGGTGAGGGTTAAATAGCTGCCATAGAGAAAGCTAAGGCGGTAATCGTCATCTTTGAGATACAGCGTTTGCCGCATTCCGGGCGGTTGTTGATCAATAAAGCAAAATGGGCAGCGGTTGTTGCACTGAAGCAACCCATCAAACAAAGCAGTTTCAAACTCTAGACCCAGATCTTCATCAAAGTCTTTTTCGATCTCGATCTCATGAGCTTTTCCTTTGGCATCTAAAACTTCTAGTTCTAGAACTTCATCGGCGCAAAGAAACTGGTAGTCGATCAAGTCACGCGGTTTTTGACCATTGATGGCAACAAGGCGATCGCCCGGCTCAAACCCAATCTCAGCAGCAATCGAATCAGGAAGAACCTTGGTAATTAAAGCCGGACGAATTGAAACTTCGCTCATGAAGATGCCACTGGAATGCTAAGGCCAATTTCTATTCTAGAGAGTCCAGCCTCAGGTATTCCGTAAAGCGCCAGCCGCCACTGCCGTCAGAATCGCTGCACCAAAGCCCAAACGATACCAAACAAAGATCCAGGTGTTGCGATTTTGCAGATAGCGCAATAACCAGGCAATGGAGAGGTAGGAGAAAATGAAAGATGACAGTGTGCCAACCACTACTAAAGACAGGTCAATTTGGCCCAGTGCTTCCTTAAAAAATTGGTATAAGGTTGCGATCGCTAACGTCGGCAACCCAAGTAAAAAAGAAAATCTAGCCGCTGTCTGTCGTTCCAACCCTAAAAAGAGAGCAGCCGTCAAGGTAGAGCCAGAGCGAGAAACTCCTGGCACCAAAGCCAACATTTGCCCCAAACCAATCAAAATTCCATCTTGAATTCGCAACGCCGAAAAATCCCGTTTCCGACTCCCTAAGTTTTCTGCGGCTCCTAATAACAGTGCCATGACGATAGAGGCGATCGCGATCGTCGTCATGCTGTTAATGGTCGAGCCGTCATCATTCAGGGCTTTTTTGAGCAAAAATCCCCCCGCCAACGCTGGGATAGTGCCCACCACAATTCCCACTAAAAGTTTCCATTCCTCCCGCTGCCAATCTCGCTTTTGTACGGCTTGCCATCCTCCTAGCAAAATGGTGCGAATGTCCGACCAAAAGTAGATCACCACTGCGACCACACTGCCGAATTGAATCGTCGCCACAAACGGTTTAGCGCCTACAGTAGCCCAGCCCAACGCTTTAGTAAAAACTTGCAAATGGGCAGTACTACTAATGGGCAAAAACTCTGTAATGCCCTGCACAATTCCCAAAATGAAGGCTTGAAACAACCCAGCCAACCAGTTAACAGCACTCGCTTCTGGGGTAGCAACGGCTAACAGAGAGGAAATATTCGCTAAATGATCCATCTTTACTGATGGAATTGACACTGGTTCCAAGGAATAGCTGAGCCACACCAAACTGTCTATTCCAATCGTCATGCACATACTCCAGAAAACTAATCAGTTCGGTATCCAGTTTTTACTGCTGCTCTCAACTAGGAGCAGGACAAACCACTCTCAGGTTCCTTAGCTACGTTGCGTCAGCCAAGAGCAACGGCAAGCAATTTGACCTTACGCCAGCAGCTAGAAAAGCTCAACTTTCACCTGCTCTGGTATAGCGTAATTGAGTGTTGCAAACTTGCGAAAGTTTCAACGATTACATCAGAGGCACTGATCTCAAGCTTTGGCAAGAGAAAAACTAAGTTATCATAAACAAGATGCCCCCCCAGGGGATGTGCTTGTGTTATGTTAAAAAAAGTAAATTAAATAAGAAACTTAAAAATACTTTGTCTTCCTTCACACCCTTCCCCCCATCCTCACGCATGGTTGATTCAGCCCAGGAAAGGTCGCCTGATTCAGCTTGGCAGCTTCGAATTAGCCAAACTTGGCTCGTGTTGGCGGCTGCTGTCCTGCTAGTAGCGGTACCTGTTTTTATTCAGGCTCCCTTAGTGCGCTGGCAGCCTGTGCTGAGCTTACTTCTGACTGGTGGTTGGCTTGGACTCAGCTTAGTCTTGATGGCTCGCGATCGCACCCAACTCTGGGGTGACTTGCTTTTTGGATTCACCTGGAGTTGGTTAGCAGGTTCTATTTATTGGGGATGGTTTCGCTGGGAGCCACTGCTACACTTACCCATCGAAGCGATTGGGTTGCCTGTTGCAGTTTGGTGCCTGATGCGCCAGTGGGGAAAGGTAGGAAATTTCTTTTATTTAGGGTCTTTATTCGGAACCGTCGTTACTGATCTTTACTTCTATATCGTAGATCTGATCCCTCATTGGCGACGATTGATGCAAGTTGATCCAACGCTGGCATTACCTATTTTTCAGGATGCGATCGCTCAAATGCGGACACCCTGGGGAGCAGCTTGGGCAGCGGTGCTGGGGGTAACTTTGCTGGTGGTGGGATTGTTGCCACTACGCTCTCAGAAAGCTCACTGGTGGGCCTTTGGCGGAGCTGTGCTGAGCACAATCTTAGTAGATGGTTTATTCTGGTTGGTAGCTTCTGCGGCTTAAGTTCCTGAGCTGCTAGTCAGCATTTCCAAGATTAACGTCTTTGGACTTCAGGGCAAACTTCAAGCGCAACGAGATTTTGATTACAATTCTTAGTTAAATCTTCGAAAGCATCCATTGGCATAAGTAGATGTGTCATGGATAGTCGTAGATAGATGTGTCAGGATGCATCATAGGGAAAGATGCAGTGATTTCTTAGCCTGTGGTGACTTTTCAATCCACTCCTCATTTAGTGCTCCGTTCCGAGGCAGGTGATCGATATCTTCCATTAGTCGGCAACAACTGCTGGACGATTGGTCGAAGCGATGACAACAACTTTGTGCTGCCCGATCGCTGGATCTCCCGGAACCACGCGATGCTTCAATGCATGGAAACAGGCGAGTTTTATCTCATTGACTTGGGAAGCCGCAATGGTTCCTTTGTGAATGGCCGCCGAGTTAGTGTTCCGGTAACGTTACAAAACGGAGACCAACTCACCTTTGGTCAGATCGAATTAGAGTTTTACTGTCCTTCCCCAGAGCACCTCACTGATCCGTCGATGGGAATGGACTCCAAAGAATTTACCGCGACCGCAACCTTGCATGTCCGTCGCCTAATCTCAGTTTTGGTGGTGGATATTCGCGACTTTACGGGGTTGACTCGGCAACTGGACGAAAAAATCCTCTCTGAGGTGATCGGCACCTGGTTTCGGCGAGCCGGCGATATCATTCGCGAACACGGCAGTTGGGTCGATAAATATATTGGGGATGCGGTGATGGCAGTCTGGATTCACGGCACCCAAGGGGTCAGTGACGAAGAGATGCTACGCATTTTTAGCGCCCTCAGCGCCATGCATAAGATGACGAGTGAGCTGTACGACCAGTATCCGCTGCCCTTCCCGCTACGCATTGGGGCAGGAATTAATACTGGGTTTGCGATGGTGGGGAATACGGGGAGTGGCGATCGCCCTGACTATACCGCCCTAGGAGACACAGTTAACGCTGCCTTCCGCTTAGAATCTGCCACGAAAGAAATCCGTCTGGATGTAGCCTTAGGAGAAACAACCTATAAGCACGTGCCGATGGGCCCAACTTATCAAGCTTTGTTTCAGACTCATACAGTGGACTTAAAAGGTTACGACGTACCCACTGTTACCCATGCCTGTACCTTCGCTGACTTGAATCGCTTTCTACAAATGCAGGAAGAAAGTCTAGTGCTGGGTAATGAAAGCCCTGAACCTCTCTAAAGCGTTGTCAAGATTGCTGTCACAGAGTACTAGTAGTTTAGGTTTACGCTTTAAGATCTAAGGCGGTAAAGCGCATCAGCGCTGAGCAACGCAAAGTTTAGAGGTTTTCCAGGGTACCTGGGTACGCTACCCTAGACTTTAGAAAATTTGTGGCATTTGCTGCTTTGCACGACCTTAGAGAGCATCGCGCTTTTCCAGGGTTGGGTATTCTTGTGCCAATTCTATAAATGCTGTGTGTGGATTTTATCTGCTCAGAGGAAGGTATAAATCGATGAAACGCTTTGTTCGCTGGCTATCAGTTCTCAGTTTGTTAGTGGGCTGCCTGGGATGGCTAGGGTTGCCTCAACAAGCGATCGCTGCAAACTTGAGCCATTTGGTTCTGCAACCGATCCCCGTCTTAGCTGCTGAGGTCGCTCCTCGCAATGCAGTCGATGATAAGCGGGCCAAAGTTGGGGACAAGATCGATCTCAACAACACCAATGTTCGAGCTTTCTTGCAATATCCTGGCTTGTACCCCACCCTAGCGCGTGCGATCGTCCAGCACGCACCTTATGAAAAGGTGGAAGATGTTCTTGATCTACCTGGCATCAGCGATCTCCAGAAAGAGACATTGCAAGCAAATTTCAAGAACTTTACCGTGACCGATCCAGATTCTGCCTTGACCGAGGGAGACGATCGCTTCAACAACGGTATCTACCGCTAAATCTGCCTTCAGGTCTGCCACTGTTGACTAAGTTCGTAGAAGCCCCGTGCTCTAGATGCACTTGTCTCTACAGCTTCTGGGTCAGAACTGGGTGTTTAAACGCTGCAATAATATCTTTGCTCTCTGTACAGTAAGGTTAATCCTTACGCGCGATTGATGACAGGGAGCAATTTTTATTGGACACTTCGTTACCTCTTCCACCCCCTGCTCCAGCCCAGAGTCCTGACTTCACTCAGCCTTTTGATGTTTTAGTGGTAGGAGCGGGAGCCGCAGGGCTTTATTCCGCCCTTTGTCTACCGCCGTCGTTTCAAGTCGGCTTAATTACCAAAGACACCTTATCTCTTTCGGCGAGTGATTGGGCTCAGGGTGGGATTGCTGCCGCGATCGCTCCAGATGATTCTACAGCTCTCCACATTACTGACACGATCAAAGCGGGTGCAGGGCTTTGCGATCCCACAGCAGTGGAGTTTTTGGCTGAGAACGCTTCTGATTGCATTCGGTCCTTGGTAGAGATGGGGGTGGCCTTCGATCGCCATGATGGAGAACTCGCTTTGACCCTGGAAGCAGCCCATTCTCGACGACGAGTTTTGCATGCGGCAGATACCACAGGACGGGCTGTAGTTAATACGCTCACGGCGAAGGTGCTGGAGCGCAAAAATATTCAAGTATTTCCCCAAACGTTTGCTCTGAGCTTATGGATTGATCCCCAAACTCAACGTTGCCAGGGAATTAGCCTGATCCACCAAGGGCAAGTTATTTGGGTTCGAGCGACAGCCGTAGTCTTGGCGACAGGTGGGGGAGGGCAGGTATTCGCCCAGACGACTAATCCCGAGTTGAGTACAGGAGATGGAGTGGCGATCGCTTGGCGAGCCGGAGCTTTGTTGCGGGATTTAGAGTTCATCCAGTTTCATCCCACGGCGTTAAGCAAGCCTGGAGCCCCCCGGTTTTTGATTAGTGAAGCAGTACGCGGAGAAGGAGCGCACTTAGTGGATACGGCAGGCCAGCGGTTTGCCTTCGAGTACCATCCAGCGGGAGAACTGGCCCCTAGAGATGTAGTTAGTCGAGCAATTTTCAATCACTTACAACAGACGGAATCAGACCCAGCCAGCGCCCACGTTTTGTTGGACCTCCGGCCCATTCCTGTAAACACGATTCGGCATCGCTTCCCTAACATTATTCAAGTCTCTCAACAGTGGGGCGTAGATGTATTTCAGGAGCCCATTCCCGTGACGCCTGCGGCCCACTACTGGATGGGAGGTGTGGTAACTGACACGATGAGTCGGACGTCGATTCCAGGGCTTTATGCGGTGGGAGAAACGACCAGTACTGGCGTGCATGGAGCCAACCGTTTGGCCAGCAACTCGTTGCTAGAGTGTTTGGTTTATGGGGCTCAGTTAGCTCATTTAGAACTAGGCCAATCGAACGCCCTTGACTCAAGCTCAGAGCCAAGCGTCCCTAAATCTGAGGGCTATCATCCTGAGCCTACAGATTGGCAGCGTCAGCAGGCGGCGATCGCCACTATGCGTCAAGAATTGCCTCGCTTAATGTGGCAAAGCGCCGGAATTTGCCGCGAAGAAACTACCCTTCTGGGCGCGATCGCTCAAGTAGAAACCTGGCAAGCAGAATTTGCTGCCTTACCTTTAAGCCAATTCCTGCTGAACTTAGCACCAACTCAAGCCGCTAGCGTGGGCTTGCCGGATGCTGACTTAGCCATCCGTACTTGGAGCGAAACCCAAAATCTTTTGGATGTTGGCTACTTGATTCTAAAAAGCGCTTTATTTCGCACTGAGAGCCGGGGTGGGCACTATCGAGTTGACTTCCCGCAGCCCGAGCCGCACTGGCAAGCTCAGACTTTGGTACAAGACTACCATTGGTGGACAGCCCCCATTTCAGCCCTCTCAAATTAGAGAACTTCGTGCGTGTACTTATGCTGTTTCACATTGTCTTCAGCTCTGACAATGCGCTGGGAGTTAAGCACGCGCTTGCGTTCGGTGGAGTAATTGAAGTCTTGACGAGTTGTTCCGGGGGGGACATGACCTTGTGCTGCAGTCTTGGCTTTGTAGGTACGAGCGGCAGCAATAGCACGCTGCACAAATTCATCACAGAATTGGGCATCTTCCGGGAACCCATCTGGCTTTTGTGGGGTTTCTCCAGCTAGGACTGTGCCTAAAGTCGTGGCAAGGGCCATTTCGTAAGAGGTGGGCACTCCTTTCACAATGGCTTCGATCGCGGCTGAGGGGATCGGCTCCAGAATTCTCACTTCGTGCAGTTTGCCATCTTCTTTGAGAAAACAAGTGGCTAAACCGATGACTAAATATTCATCTGTGGAGAGGTCGGGGGCTTGAGGATGGGAGGTCGCGGTTGTCATGGAAGATTTGGATTGGCACTGCCAATTTCAACGGAATTGAAAAATTTCAAGGAGCTACGCATCACAGTTCGTTAAAGTGCGATCGCAGGTAAGCTCCATAGGAATTTTAGCTCGGTTAAGCCTTCTGGCCACGTCCATCCCTGAGGCCTGTCGAACACTTGAATTTTTAACTGCTAATGCTGTGTTCAGGCAAGGTATACGGTGCACTTCAGAAATTGGCTGAGTTGCTCTTGTAGTCTTGCTATAAATTCTCAGCATTGTTTTCAGTATTAAGGGTGTCTATTCTGTCACTTGCTCGGCATCAGTCTTAGGAGACAGCTTCAAAGGTAAGGCTTGCGAGTTTAACGTCTGGAAATCATGACTTAAGACACATCGGTAAGTGACACACGGATAGAGCAACAATTGCGGCCAACTGGATATCGTGAGTCTACAAGCCCAAAGATACAAGCCCAGAGATACGGTCACTGATTCAGGAGAAGAGTATGAGTAGTCGTTCGGCTTTCAACCCTCAAGGCAGCGCTCAGCGTCGGCGTCAGGGCTCAACTCTAGCTTCTGTGGCTGGGCAAGCAAATATTGGTACTGGCGTCGGGCAGGCGGGTCCTCATCGGCGGCAAGGCAACCAACTGCGTCTAACCGGGATTCCATCTCCTCGTTCCAGCGGGAAGCCTGAGGTACACACTGACGAGCAGGATCAACAATTGCGACAGCAAGCGATCGCCGCAGCGCAGCAAGGTTACTACGAGGTAGCAATTGATCTACTGAGTGAATTGCTAGAGCGGCACCAAACTAGTGCGACAGATTACAACAACCGGGGTTTGGTCTACTTTCAAAGCGGACAAACGGAAAAAGCGATCGCAGATTACAACCAAGCCATTGAACTAAATCCCAAGCTCGCTAGCGTCTACAACAATCGAGCCAACTACTATGCAGCTCAAGGTCAATTAGCTGAGGCGATCGCAGACTACGGAGTTGCTATTGACCTAAATCCGGGCAACACTCGCGCTTGGATCAACCAAGGAATTACTTTTCGGCAGCTAGAGATGTATGAGCAAGCGATCGGCAACTTTGAACTAGCGCTGCACTTCGGCCAGCTCGAGGGCCACATTTACGCCGAGCGGGGCCGCACGTTTCATATCATGGGTGATTGGAACTGCGCGATCGCTGACTACCAGAAAGCTCTACAAATTCTGCTTCTGACCCATACCGAATCTGCACAACGACTCCGCCAGCAAGTGGAGAATTGGCTCGACGACCTTCTCAGTCCCCTAAGAGCGTAGCCAAAGCTACCTCCTTGCGATCTAGCTAAGTTAAACCCCAGACTCCAGCGACTCCAAATTTAGGGAGCGACCTCGTCGGTGTCAGCTAAGTCGGCCACGTTTGTCCACACGACCTGTAGCTGCTTTGGGTCTACCCGATTGCTCTGTTCCTGCATAAGCGCTTTTGTCTGCTGTGGATCAAAGTGGCGACTAAAGTCATCTCGTAAGCGATTCACTCGCCCTTCAGTCACATTGACTTCAGCTCGAATTTCTTGCAACTTCTCTTGCTGCGATAACTGGTAAGGCAAAATCCGCATCAACGTAGAGACAGCAGCAACGGACAACGTGACGTTCACAGCTAACTTCAGCGTTGTTTCCATCACAAGACCAACAGGTAGCTTCGTGGCTGCTTTGGCGGGTTTGCGCCGCTGGTGCGGATTAGGCGGAGTCGCCAGCCGCAAATGGTTGTTAGTTCTTAAAGGGGGGCTTGAGGGTTGAATCGCGTTCATACGGAGTGGGGTGACGTAAAACCTTGAATGTGACGCACCTTTGCTACCCAGGCTCAATGGTAGGTTCAGATCAACCAATTCCATAGCACCCAAAAGCTCCAATTGGAGCCTATCTCAGCAGCAAAGCCTAGTTGCTATCAGACAATCTACACTAAATTTCTAAGATTGCCCGGAGGTTTTGACCCCACCCCTAAGATAGGCTCCAATCGCTCAATTTGCGAGCTTACTTATACAGTTCGGTGGCTAACCGGAAAGCCATAATCCCTGGGATCAAAGCAACGACTAGCGCAACGTAGACTTGGGTATCTGATATAGACATGTTTGAAAACTCCATATTTTGAGGTTGCTAGTTCACCAATTTCGGCCAAATTCTTGGCTTCTGGAACAACTTGTTACATGATGTAACAAAAAATCAGCTAAAGCTGCGATCGCAGCCTGGTCTACTTCTAAGCATAGTTGAGGCTGCAAAACCTAGCTCCAATTGGTTCTGCAACTAGTCGCAGGAGCACAGCCGATACACTTTCAACAAATAGTTCTGAATGAACAGTTAGGGCTGAAGAGAAACTGCATGCTTACAAATGCTGCTTATAGCGACCTGTAGCCAAAATGCTTTGATTTAGAGCGATCGGGACTACATCTTTCTAAGTTTTAGGTGGCTATACTTAAGCTATTTCAATGAGATAAATCATCTTTGCAAAACTCGAAAGCCCCGCCTTCGAGGCGAAGTTTAATAAAATCTACATATTTTTAAGATTGGTAACTGTTTCGTTGGAAAGCCAAAGATCTGTCCGAACCCATTTCGATCGCCAGCTTAAACGCCTGCAACGGGACGTTCTACGCATGGGTGCCTTGGTAGAAAAATCCTGTCGCTTAGCGCGCCAAGCTTTATTTGAGCGGGATTTAGAAGCCGCTGAGCGGATCAGTCAGCAAGACAAACAGATTGATCAGCTCTACCGCCAAATAGAACTAGATTGCGTCAGCATGATGGCACTACAAGCCCCTGTGACCCAGGACTTACGAATGATTAGTGCCTTAATGCAGTTGGTGCGAGACTTGGAGCGGATCGGCGACTACGCTGAGGACTTGGGTGAAATTGCGGTTAAGTTGTTCCCTTACCCGATTCATCCCTGCATGGAGCGAGTGCAACTCATGCTAGACCGTTGCCAAGCTATGCTCGCTATGAGTTTAGCTGCTTTGTCTGATCTAGATGCAGAGTCAGGTCTGGATTTGAAGACAAAGGACGACGCGGTCGATTCAGATTACCAAGATTTATACGACCTCCTTGCACATCAAACTGATCTTCGAGGCGTCGTAGAGCCAACGGTTTTGTTAGTTTTGGTGATTCGTCACCTAGAACGAATGGCTGATCACGCAACTAATATTGGCAAACGTGTCGCTTACATTGTGACTGGACAGCGTTATTAGGAACTGGACAAGGAATCACTTAGGACTGCCATAGTCTGATGAAAAAGAGTGTTTCTTGGTTCTAAAGACATAATTCTGATGAGAGATTTGGTGAATAGCGTTTGACAGGTTTACATTCAGTGCGAAAGTATTAAATAGAGTGTGTACAGTGCCGAGGTAGACGCAATTAAAGCACTGGAACATTGTCAACCCGAATCTAGCGTTCGTTACTCCTGCCTCCTACAACGTCTCGATGTACTATGGCTGTCCTTTCATCTGGCTGGTAGCTCCAGAAACGTAACTCTAGAGCACTAATCAATGAAGAGATGGTATTCCCCAGACCCTGTCAAAAAGCAAGTTCGCGCTGTTGCGGCTGCTATGTCTAGGGCAGGATCGAGGTTCATCAGCTGTGGATGACCCAGGGCTTAGTAAATGCAAGGAGCTGAGTGACTGGCATACCTGAGCTGCAAGGCATGGGTTGGCGTGCGATGTAAGCTGTATTGCCTGTATAAATGCGAAGCGTTGTATTGATGCAGGTTTACAGCAAGTGACATCGTTAGGTGCCTATTCGGAAACTCTATTGAGTTTTTGAAATTCAAAGCCCCTCCGGGGTTTTCGGATAGGTTCTAGGTAAATCGGGGATAACACAGGCTAAGCGATGCCTGGGTCATCACAGCAAGGGTGAGAGAACCGAATCAACAGAAATTTAAGGACCTATCGCTACATGGAATTTTCGATCGCGGCACTGTTAGCAAATTTCGCGGATGACAAACTGATCGCCCCTAAAGTCTTGGAAAAGAAGCTGAACTGCCAAGACGATGCGGGTCTGCGGAAGCTCCAAATTGCCTTAGATGCCCTGGAAAAGGTGGGCATTTTGGTAAAAGAGCGAGGCAAATACCGTCGGGTCTGGGAAGAAGGCGTCGTTGAGGGCAAACTGCGTTGCTCTAGCAAAGGGTTTTGCTTCGCGATTCAAGATGAAGAAGGCGCAGAAGATATCTACGTCCGCGAGAGCCAACTCAGCAACGCTTGGAACGGCGATCGCGTCTTGGTCAGAGTCACCAAGGAAGGCAGCCGTCGTCGCAGCCCGGAAGGGGAAGTGCGGCTAATTTTAGAGCGGGCCAATAGCTCAGTGCTGGCGCGGGTAAAGCAATCGGAAAAAGGCTATCAAGCGGTGCCCCTAGACGATCGCTTGCTGTTTGAATTGCACTTAAAGATCAATGGAGTAGATCTAGAAGCCGCCCTGGATCATTTAGTTCATGTTGAGGTGCAGCGCTACCCCTTGGGACAGCAACCTCCCTTAGGAAAAGTGACGCAAGTTCTAGGCAGTGATGCTCAGTCAGCCGCAGATACCGATATTGTCAGCTGCAAGTACGATCTGCGTCGAGAGTTTCCCCCCGCAGTGCTGAAAGCTGCGGAAGCGCTACCTAAGAAGCTCAAAGCCGCTGACTTAAAACATCGCTTAGATCTCCGCGATCGCTTAGCCTTAGCCTTGAAAGCAGACAGCACCCAGCAACCTGTCGATGGTTGTGATGATGCCCTCACTTTGGAAAAGACCGAGGAGGGCAACTGGCGCTTAGGGGTGCATATTGCAGATGTGTCTCACTATATCCAGGCTGGGTCACCGCTGGATATAGAAGCGCAAAGGCGGGGCATTTCAGTTTATTTGGGAGACGTGGTGCTACCGATGCTGCCCGATGCAGCGGCGCAGTTGTGCTGCCTAGTACCAGGACAAGATCGCCTTGCCATCTCCTTACTCTTTACCGTTAGTCCTGAAGGCCAAGTGGTTGAGTATGAGCTGCAACCCACTGTGCTCCAGGTGGACCATCAACTCAGTTATCAGCAAGTGCAGACAATTCTAGAGCGCCAGCAGCCGCAGTCTGAGTCGCTAGATAGCCAAACGGCGGCTTTTGTCGAGTCACTGCCTGATGGAGTCAGGGAGATGGTCGATCAATTGGCATTGCTCAGTCAGGCATTAAAAACCCAGCGTCGCCAGCGGGGTGCCTTTGAACTTAACTTGCCGCAAACCCGCTTCCACTACGACGACGAGGGAGCTTTAGGAGCAGTCATCGTCTCCTCCGACCTCTCGGCGCGAGCGATGGTAGTAGAGTTTATGCTGCTAGCGAACCAAGTCGTAGCGGCCCATTTGCAAGCTCTGGGTGTACCTGG
Source organism: Trichocoleus sp. FACHB-46 (assembly GCF_014695385.1). Classification (NCBI taxonomy): domain Bacteria; kingdom Bacillati; phylum Cyanobacteriota; class Cyanophyceae; order Leptolyngbyales; family Trichocoleusaceae; genus Trichocoleus; species Trichocoleus sp. FACHB-46. The sequence goes on from NZ_JACJOD010000013.1 coordinate 221,400, forward strand.
AATTTATCGAGTGCATCCCACGCCCAATGTCGGTGAGGTGCAAGAACTCATGAAGCTCGTCAGCAACATGGGCATTAACTTGCGCTTGGAGCAGGAAGATACAATTCAACCGCAAGACTACCAAAACTTTACTCAGCAGTTTGCGGAGTCGCGAGCCGAAAAGGTGCTCACTTATCTGCTGCTGTCTACGCTCAAGCCTGCCGTTTATACCACGCATCCCCGACCGCATTTTGGTTTGGCGCTAGAGCAGGGATACACTCACTTCACTTCTCCCATGCGGCGCTACCCAGACTTGTTGGTGCATCGGGTGCTACAGAGTGTATTTGAGCAAGGCCGCGATCGCCGTTCTACCCGTGCTAAGGACAGCGTCAACCTCCGAGACGGTTCTTGCTACGGCAAAATTAACTGGAATGTGTTGCCCCCAGAATTGCACCAAGACCTGGAGAGCCATATTGCCACCATCGTCAACAACTTGAGCGAGCGGGAGAAAGTGGCACAAGAGGCGGAAGACGACTTAGAGGGTCTGAAAAAAGCTGGGTTCATGAAAGAACATACCGGCGAAATCTTCCAAGGCTTAATTACTGGGGTGCAATCCTACGGTTTCTTCGTCGAAATTGAAGATCTACTAGTCGAAGGTCTGGTACATGTCAGTTCCTTGAAGGATGACTGGTATGAGTACCGATCGCGGCAGCAGAAGCTAGTAGGTCGGAAGAACCGGAAGCAGTACCGTTTGGGCGATCGCGTGGAAGTCCAAGTGAAAAGCGTTGATTACTATCGCCAGCAAATTGACTTGATTGCTGTCGGTGGTGGTAGCGAAGCATCCGAAGATGACTCCGACGAACCCGGAAGCACTAACGCTGACCTGGGTTACGACGCTGACCCTGGTGCCCGTCATCTTGAAGAGTAAGGCTGAGTTCAAAAACCTGTGTCTAATCCTGTGGCTTCAGCCCTACCTCGGCCTCTGATTCTCGGCGTGTCAGGGGCATCGGGTCTCATTTATGCCGTGCGGGCACTCAAGTTTCTCTTGAGCGCAGATTATGCCATTGAACTGGTAGCCTCTAAAGCTACCTACATGGTTTGGCAAGCCGAGCAAGACATCCGGATGCCAGCCGAACCTTTGCAACAAGAACAGTTCTGGCGGCAGCAAGCGGGGGTTTTAACAGGTGGTCAACTGACTTGTCACTCAGCGGGCGATGTGGGAGCTAACATTGCCAGCGGCTCTTTTCGCACCTTAGGGATGTTGGTGATGCCTTGCAGTATGAGTACTGTCGCCAAATTAGCTGGGGGGTTGAGTTCGGATTTGTTAGAACGAGCTGCTGATGTCCAGCTCAAAGAAGGCCGCAAATTGGTGGTAGTTCCTCGCGAAACTCCCCTAAGCTTAATTCACCTCCGCAACTTGACCACTTTAGCTGAGGCAGGCGCTAGGATTGTCCCAGCTATCCCCGCTTGGTATCACCAGCCTCAAACGATCGAAGATTTAGTGGATTTTGTGGTGGCTCGCGCCCTAGATCAGTTTGAGCTGGATTGCGTACCGCTAAAGCGCTGGGAAGGGCACTGATGCCGCCATCATTGGCTCTAGGCAAGCTATAGGATGTAGGGTATAGGGTGTGTAAGGTCGAGCTGGCAATATTAACAAGTAGAAGACAATTTAGAGCTGAGTGCTGAATAGCATGCCTGTGATCCGCCTCTTACTACTGCTATTGATTTTAGTAGCGTTAGCTGCATTTACCCTGCAAAACTGGGTATCTCAACTGCCGCTGGTGTTTCTCGGCAAGCAGACCTTGCTATTACCCCTCTCAGTCTGGGTTTTAGGCGCGATCGCGGCTGGAGCACTTACGACCCTGCTCCTAACGGGGCTTTTCCAGTTGTCCAACACTTTAGCTGTCAAGAAAATGCGATCGCGGGTCGCTACTGCTTCGCGGCTAGAAACAGAAGCCGCTGCCTCCCGTTCCAGTTGGGATAGCAGCAGTCGCTCAGCTAGCAATCAAACTAGCTACACCAGTCCCACAGCAGATCGCTTTACTGATGAAACAGACTTTGGGGACGAAGAAGAGGAAGCAGATCCAGTAGACCGCTCTGACTACAGTTCCGGCGATCAGCGCGATCGCACAAGCTACGAAGTGCCCCAAGAACCAACCTCTAGTTATCGCTCTGGATCATCCTACTCCTATAGCTACAAAGAGCCAAACACCTCTGGCGTAGGCCGATCTGAATCTGTCTATGATGCTGATTACCGAGTCATTATTCCACCGCCCCAACCGCTGGAAGAGACAGAAGATGACTACGGCTTTGAAGATGAAGATTTTGAGGATGAAACGCCTCGTGATGTTGAACGCCGTGACTGGGCAGAGCGTCCCGACAGGCAAGACCGGGGAGACTCCCAAAACGATGATTGGGGGGATCAAACCTGGCGAGACAAAGGTTGGGGCGATCGCTCAAAGTCTGATTGGTAGCGGCTTATCCCCTATCCCCTATCCACCCATTGACTATTTCTACAGCGGCGAGTTTATATCGGCGGATTGATGTTCGTCCTGCATAAACAAGCAACACTGATGACGTTGCTCTATATGAGGATGTTTATGATTCGAGTTATTCGTCGTTTACAACAAATTCAACTACGCCAAGTTCTCAGTGCTTTTCTAGTCGGAATGACGTTCTTCTTGAGCGCTGCTCTAGGTCAAATCAGCTATATCCCTTCCGCTCAAGCTGCTGCAACTCCTGAAGCCGCTCAATACAACCCAGATGGCAACAGTACTGGAACGGCTAGCGGCATCCAAATTGACACCAAAAATTCCAAAAAGAATCTTCAGGCAAACACTAAAGAAGCAGGTGGCTTCGTCGGCGCGATCAAAGATGCGGCTGAAAACGTAACTGAAAAGCTGAACTTGAATGAGCCTTTGCCTGAGAGCACCAAAGAGTTTTTAGATTCTGTGACGAACGATCCAGCAGAAGCGACACAAAATGGCTTAAAAGATGCAGCCGCTTTCCCTCAAGGTGGCTATAGCCACTAGTTCTAGATAAATTTATCTTTTTCAGCAAGCGATCGCTCTTGGCTTAAGTCCAAGCAAGGCGATCGCTTTTTTTTACCTCTTTAGGGTTAATTTAACCCATGGTTTAAGTTCCTTAACCCACTAGAAACGTTCTAGGGCCCTCGGAAATCACCGATAAGAAATCTGTGTAACCTTCCACAACACCAACCAAGTCACCGGATGTAGTAGAGAGGGTTAAACTACCGTTCACTACTTGCTGAACGTACGCCTCGGGAGAGCCTGCTAACTGGATGTAATCGCTTTGGATGTCAAAGCTTCGGATAAAGGCATAATCACTGTTGCCATTTCCGAGGTATAACTGCACAGGACCAAGTGCGTCCTCCAGTCCAAGAATGTAGGTATTAGATTCGCCACCTCCAATTAGATAATCGATCTCGCCAGTTCCTAAGCTTTGCACTATACCTGTTCCTGGGTCTTCACTCACTCCTAGCAATTGAGAGTTAGCACCGAAACTGACAATAGTATCGTCTCCATCCGTTCCCGTGAAGAAACCTGTTCGCTGTGGCTCGAATTGGCCAAAGATGCGATAGTGGTCCTCACCAGAGCTAAACGCGCCAGCTTGGATCGCCTTATTCACGTCAGGATTAGCTGAACGATAGAGGTATTCATCAAAGCTGGTACCAGAACGGCCTTCTTCTTCGCCATATTCAGCAAAGTGAGCCAACCCAGAACTGAAAAAGCCCGCAGCAACGGCATTCTCTACATCCGGGTTGTCACGTAGGTAAAAGCCTTCATTAAAGAAAGTGCCGCCGGAGCGATTCTCACCTAAACCATGATTCAGGTAATGCTGTAACCCAGAACTAAAGAAGCCCACAGCAACGGCATTCGCTACATCAGGATATTTTTGTAAATAATATTGCTCGTTATACAATGCCTCGAAGCGGCCTTCATCAAAGCCAAATTGCTCGAAGTGACTGAAACCAGAACTGAAGAAGCCCGCAGCAACGGCATTTGCTACATCGGGATATCTGCTTAAGTAAGCTTGCTCATTGAATGTCCCATACAAGCCAAAGCGTCCTTCGTCTTCACCATAGGCCATGTAATGCACTAAACCAGAGCTAAAGAAACCCGAGGCAACCGCATTGGCTACATCTGGATTTGCTTGCAAGTACAGACTCTCGTTATACAGCGGGGAAACGGAAACCCGCCCTTCGGCAAATCCGAATGTATTGAAGTGGTCAGCACCAGATTCAAAGAAGCCCGCAGCAACAGCATTCGCTACATCTGGGTTAGTGGCAAGGTAATATTCCTCATCAAAAATATCAAAGGTCATGATGTCACCCGAAAGTACTGATTAAGACATCAAAGCTAGATATTTCTATTTCGGAATTTACGGAGGAATTTTGTAGAACCTACGCAATCTTTTAAACCTAAATAGTAGACCACTGGATAAGTTGTATTTACACAACTCGGCAGATTTGTCAAATCTAAATTAAAACGTACTAACCCAATAAAAAAGTTCCAGGCAAGACACTAGGACCAATTATTGATAGCGAAACAACACCCTCTACAACACCAATCAAGTCACCGGCAGTATTAGAAATAGTTAAGTTACCATCTACAACTTGACGCGTATATTGGTCTTCGCTACCTGCCAGAACAATAAAATCTTCATTCAAATCGAAATTTTTGATCAAGGCGAAGTCTGTACTGCCTGCTCCTACATAAAAGGCTGTAGGAGTACCATAGAATTGACCACCAAATCCTAGATAAAATTCATCAGCAGCGTCTCCACCAACTAAGGTATCCACCTCACCTACACCAAAGCTTCCCAAAGCTAAGTTTTGGAGGCTCTCTACTGTAGCTGTGATTCTACTGACTTGAACTCCCATTACAGAATTAACAAAGTCATCATTTAAGCCAAAATCGCTACTTGAGGCAGCAATAATATCGTTGCCTTTACTACCACTAAAAAGAGGACTCCTGAAATCTTCAAATTGTCCAAACTGTAAATAATGGTCTAACCCAGAGCTAAAAATCCTTGCTTTCACTGCATTTGCAACATCAGAATACAGAGCTAAATAAACTTGCTCATTGAATGCAGTACCAGAACGGTTCTCAGTTTGTCCTGACTGGGCAAAGTGGGCCAAACCAGAACTAAAAATTCCAGCAGCAACTGCATTTGCCACATCAGGGTATCTACGTAGGTAGAAACCCTCGTTGAATAAAGTTCCGCCCGATCGCCCTTCAGTGAGACCAAATTGCAAAAAGTGCTGCGCTCCAGAACTGAAAATACCTGTCTGCACCGCATTGGCGACATCTGGATACTTCTGCAAGTAATACTGCTCATTAAATAGAGCAGCAAAGCGACCTTCCTCAAAACCAAACTGCACTAAGTGCTGAAACCCAGAACTAAAAATGCCTGACTGAACTGCATTCGCGACATCAGGATATCTTTGCAGATAAGCTTGCTCGTTATACAAGCCCAATAATCCAAACCGGCTTTCTGTTTCGCCATACAAAATGTAGTGCTGCAATCCAGACCTTAAGCTGCCAGTGGCAACCGCATTCGCCACGTCTGGGTTGGCTTGTAGGTAAAGGCCTTCGTTGTAGAGGGGTGAAACAGAAACGCGCCCTTCAGTAATCCCAAATAGTTGAAAGTGCTGTAGTCCAGAACTAAAGAAGCCTGCTTGAACCGCATTGGCTACGTCTGGGTTAGTAGCAAGATAGTAGCGCTCGTCAAAAATATCGAAGCTCATCTATTACCTTAGAGATTTTATTGTAGTTTGAGTAAAATTACGTAGGAATCTTTTTAGTAATATCACAATTTCAAGCAGAGCAGTAGAGACTTTAGGTTTCAGTAATCGATCGCCCCACCGAGTCGGCGCTCAGGTGAGGCGGGATTTTAACGGTTTGTTTTACTGAAAGCAGTAAGCTACAGGAAGACCCCAAAGTAGATCTCATCAAGCTGTGCTTTAAGGGTGGTCTTGCTATTTCTCTTAACCTCATGAAATTAATCTCATGAATCAGTTGCTAAAAGGAGTCAATCTCTACCTTGTTGGAATGATGGGGGCTGGCAAAACAACGGTAGGACGCCTACTTGCAAAAGAGTTAGGCTACCACTTCTTCGACACAGACATGTTGATTGAGCAGTCCCAGAAAAAATCGATCAATGAAATCTTTGCGGAAACCGGAGAAGCGGCATTTCGGGATATTGAAACTGCTGTATTGGCCGAGCTATCGTCTTGTGTCAGATTGGCGATCGCGACAGGCGGAGGGATTGTACTCCAGCGCAAAAACTGGAGCTACCTGAGGCATGGCTTAGTGGTCTGGTTAGATGCTCCGGTGGAGGTGCTGTACAGCCGATTGCAAAACGATGCGACTCGGCCCTTATTAAGAGAGACTGACTTAAAGGTAAAGTTGCAAAGCCTATTGGAGCAACGTCAAGCTCTTTATGCCCAGGCTGATTTGCATCTGACTTTGCAGCCGGGAGAAACTCCAGAGCAAATCACCGCCAGAGTCATAGCAGAAATTCCTACAGTGCTTTGCCCAGAACGAAGGCCAGTCACTGAGCTGAATTAGTCAGCAATTGTTGATGAGCGATCGCATTTCGTTAGACTCCACGACTTTCATTCCCACCCTTAGGGATATTAAGCTCTACTAGACCTGACTTTTCGCCCAATCCAGCCCTCATGGTTAACGACAGCGAATATTTTCGGCAAGAGGATGCAACCCGCGTCCGCATCCTCAGTGAAGCCTTACCTTACATCCAACAGTTTGCCGGACGCACCATCGTGATCAAATACGGTGGGGCCGCGATGAAAGACAGCAATCTCAAAGAGAAGGTGATGCGGGACATCGTCTTCATGGCTTGCGTCGGGATTCGGCCTGTAGTGGTGCATGGCGGTGGCCCAGAGATTAACACTTGGCTCGATAAGCTGGGGATTGAACCTCAGTTTAAGAATGGTCTGCGAGTCACTGATGCTGCCACGATGGACGTGGTGGAGATGGTCTTAGTCGGTCGGGTGAATAAAGAAATTGTCTCTTTGATTAACCAAGCGGGCGGCTGTGCGGTTGGGCTTTGCGGCAAAGACGGCAGCTTGGTCAAGGCACGCCCTGAAGGCCAAGCAGACATTGGCTTTGTCGGTGAGGTGAATAGTGTTAACGTGCGGATTCTAGAATCGCTGCTGAAGGCAGGACATATTCCGGTTATCTCTAGCGTGGCGGCAGACGACACGGGGCAAGCTTATAACATCAATGCGGATACAGTTGCGGGAGAGCTAGCAGCGGCTCTCGGAGCCGAGAAGCTGATTCTGCTGACCGATACAGCCGGAATCTTGCACGATTATCATGACCCTTCCACCTTAATTGACAAGCTGGATATCCAAGAAGCGCGCCAGCTAATTGAATCTGGAGTGGTTTCTGGGGGCATGATTCCTAAAGTCAATTGTTGTGTGCGATCGCTGGCTCAAGGTGTAAAAGCAGCCCACATTATTGATGGCCGTCTACCTCACTCCCTGCTGCTAGAAATCTTTACTGATGCTGGCATTGGCTCCATGCTCGTGGCTTCTGAGTTTATGAAGTAAGACGAATGATCACTTATTCTGAGCAAATTTCCACGATCGCTCACCGAGCCCAGGCACGAGAAGATGCTTTGCCTGTGCGAGACCCTGCTTGCCGTTCCCGGTTTTGGTTTCACCCGCGACCCACTTCTAAGGTTTGCTTGTTCTTCCACGGGTTCACGGCAGGCCCCTACCAATTTGAGCCGATGGGTGAAGCCTTTTACCAAGCAGGCTACAACGTTCTGGTACCCCTACAGCCAGGGCACGGCATCGCTGGCGACTGGAATCGCGATCATCCGCCACCGCTCCCCACAGATGTGCTCATCTATCAAAATTTTGCCGTGGATTGGCTCCAGCAAGCCCAGTCTTTAGGGCAGCAAGTCGTGGTGGGCGGACTCTCCAGCGGAGCGACCTTAGGGGCTTGGCTAGCCTCTGAGTACCCGCAGCAGATCGCTCGTGCCCTGCTGTTTGCACCATATCTGAGTGGCACGAACCGATTAGTCGATTTTTTGGTAGAAATTCTGCCCGTCTACTTTGAATGGTTGAACAAAGACGAGCCTGGGCATCATGGCTATGATGGCTTCCGGATTCCCACGCTGCGTCTGTTCTTGGATCTAGGCCAAGAGTTGCTCGACCGCGTGGCCCATCGCCCAGCCGCACCCATGTTTGTGATTTCTAGTGCCAGCGATCGCGCTACTAACCCTCAAGATCACCAAGCCTTGGCGCAAGCTGCCCGAACGCTTCAGCCTCAAACTTGGTACCACTGTCTAGACGAAGCCCTGGATATTCCACATACGATGATGACCCAAGCGGAGGGGAATGATTACCAAAACTTGCTGATCACCCTGGCGAAAGCTTTTGTGGAAAGCAACTTGACTTGGTCGGAGGTGTTGGCGATTGGCGATCGCTTGCTGCACGGAAACACGTTTGATGGTGCTGTAGCTGAGCTAAATCTTCAGCAACGCACGGCTGCGGAGTTGTCTGTGATGATGGCATTGCTCGACCTCAAGGCCATTGTTGCAGCGCACCAGGCTGAACTCAAACCTTAAAGAAACCAAACTGGCTGTTTTATGCCCAATTACTCTGCTACGATTGCCGCGATCGCCAAGCAAGCAAAAGCGCGGGAAGATGCTCTACCCCTGCGTCATGAAGCCTGCCGCTCCAAGTTCTGGTTTCACCCCCAACCTACCCAGCGAGTTTGCCTCTTCTTTCATGGCTTTACAGCCGCACCCTACCAGTTTCAGCCCATAGCTGAGGCATTTTACAAATCGGGTTACAACGTGTTGGTGCCTTTAATGCCAGGGCATGGCGTCACTGGCAATTGGGGGCCTGACAATCCTCCCCCGCTCCCAAGCGATCCAGCAATTTATAAGCAATTCGCCTTGCAATGGCTCCAGCAGGCACAAGCACTAGGGAAGCAGGTGATTGTCGGTGGCCTTTCAGGGGGAGGGACTCTAGCAAATTGGCTGGCCTTCGAGCGATCGCAGCAAATTTACCGCACACTGCTATTCGCTCCCTACCTGAGTAGCAGCAGCAAAGTCATAGATTTATTCGTGCAAAAGGCCAGTTCTTATTTCCAATGGGAAAGCAAACCCGGGAGCGTTCCCGTGGGTTATTCTGGATTTTTATTGCCGAACTTACGAGTTTTTCTGAATATTGGCCAAGAGGTATTAGTTCGCTCCAAGTCTCTAGATCCGGTGGCTCCCATGCTGATCATTTCTAGCGAGAGCGATCGCGCTGTCGGCAATGACGATCACAGAGCCATGTTTCGCGCTGTTCTACCACGGCAACCAAAAACTTGGTATCACCGCTTTGATCGCGTCCTCGACATCCCCCACACCATGATGACCAAGCAGGAAGGCAACGAGTACCAAAACCTGCTGATCACGATGGCCAAAGCCTATACCGAAAGCAGCTTGGGCTGGAAGGACGTAGAAGAAATTGGCTACCGCATGACTCAAGGTAAGACTTTTAACGCAGTAGTAGCTGAGTTGAACTGGCAGAAACGAGTCTCGGCAGACATGCCTGCCATGATGACAATGGTAGATAAGCGAGAAATTGTCCTGGCCCGCAATAAGGCTGATGTTGGCGCTGACTAGAACGAAATACTAAAAGACCCCCGCACCCCAGGACGATACCGAGGTCGCTCGATAATCACGGGATTGACCAAGGTGGAGTTGTAGATGGGCGAGTTGACTACCACCGGATTCACTAAGGTAGAATTCACCACGCTGCCGTTGACAATGTTGTGGTTCGTTCCACCCACAGCAGGATAGGGCGTAATACAGGGATGAAAACAGCCATAACCCACGGAACCATAGTGATTAGAAAAACTAGGTGAGGCGATCGCGGGACTCAAGAATAGGGGGTCGATCTGAGGTGGATGGTAAATCACATAATTAGGTGCTTGGTTGACTAAAATCACGCGCCTAATCGTCACTTTTTGACCTGCTACTACCGGAATGGCACTTAGCAAAAAACCACCAATGCTTACTAAAGCAAAGGCTGAAATTAAACTAAACTGCCCAGCAGACTGTAACTGAGAAGAGTGAGACATAGAGGTAACCTGAAAGTAGGAGCGATTGACTAAGCCAAAGCTGAACCTCAAGGCTGAACGTGGCGACACCCTAACAGGTATGAATTTCTCAAAGCAACTGATCGCTAGCTCTCAGATCTAGACTAACGCCCTTTGCTAGGATCTTGAAAGGTGCTTTACCGTAGCTTTAGATGGTAGAAAAAGCATCGAAGTTGCTCAGAAATGCAGCAGCTTCCAGATTTGTGGTGTGGTTTAAGGCGAATAAGTTAAGCATGTTGATGCTTGGCCCAGTCCCAGTCCTGATCTAACTTTAAGAAGCGTGAGTTCAGAAAACCTAGAAATCGTTGAAGCTGAATACGAGGCTGGCAAAGCTACCTTTGAGCGAGGACAGTATCGCCAGTCGGTGCAGCATTTAGAAAAAGCTAGTGCTTTGGTCAACCGCACATCTCCTTTGGGTGGAGAGGTGCAAATGTGGTTGGTGACAGCCTATGAAGCCGCAGACCAGCGCCCCGAAGCGATCGCCCTCTGTCAGCAGTTAACTCGGCACCCCGACTGGCAAACTCGTACCCAAAGTAAGCGTTTACTCTATATCCTAGAAGCCCCTAAATTAAATACTCGCCCCGAATGGTTGACCCAAATTCCCGATTTGGTAACTTTAGCGGAAAGCGATCCTAAAGATCGGCGAGGCAGTGCGGGAACAGCACCCGCGCGATCGCCGCGCAAAGTAACCGCAGCCGAAGAACCGGAGTCTCCTTTTAATCTCGGTCAAGCTAGCTCTAGAAATGCTAACTTTTTCTGGTTCGCCTTAGGGCTGATGGCGCTAATCTTGGGCAGTTTGTGGTGGTTTAGCTAAAAGCTGTCTAGTGCCGCTGCAACAGAACGGATAGGATGAGCAAGTATGGGAATCAACCTGGGAGTCAAGCCAGTGGGTAGAACGATCAAGCAGTCATCGCTCACAACTCGCCATTCAAGTCGGCCAGCTCAAACAATTACAAAAACGGTCACAAAAGCGATCGCCCAAAAGCTAGGACAGCAGCTTAGGCGCTTTCGAGTGGTTTGGATGATGCTGTTAGCTTCCTTACTGCTTTCTGGTTGCGTTCAGTATGATGTCGGCATCAACTTCGAGAGTCCCAACCGGGGTGAAATTGTCCAACACATCAAGTTGGACGATCGCTTGACCAGCTTGAGTGGAGCCAGCGCCCAACAGTGGCTAGAGACGGTCGAACAGCGGACTCGGCGCTTAGGTGGCAAAATCCGCCGCAACTCCAACCAAGAAGTCACAACCATCATCCCCTTCAGTAGTGGCGCTGATCTGAATACTAAATTCAACGAGTTTTTGCAGCCATCGACCCAAAAAGGTACGGCGAAACGAGCCGAACCAGTTTTGCCTGAGATTACGTCAGACTTTCAGCTGTCGCAAAGTAACTTCTTGCTCCTGCTACGGAATCGCCTCAGCTATACTCTCGACTTGCGATCGCTCGGTGTCACGAGTGCCAATGGAGATTTGTTGGTGAGTCCTAGCTCATTATTAGACTTGGAGTTTCGGCTGAACACGCCTTGGGGAGCCCGTAGCATCGATACGGCAGCTAATGCCATTAGTGCGGAGCGTCGCCAGCAAGGTCATGAATTGATCTGGACGCTGAAGCCAGGCCAGATCAACCACTTAGAAGCAGCTTTTTGGCTACCGAGCCCGTTAGGAATTGGCACTGTGGTTATCGTCTTCTTAGTGCTAGGTGGGTGGTACTTGAAGTATCAATCTCTGCCCGGACAAACAGCGGGTTCGACTCAAGTTTCTGCCTCAGAAGGTTAGTCAAACCTGCTAGCTGCTGACTCACGGATTATCTACAATGCGCCGTTCAAACAATCTCCAGCGTTTGTTTCTATTGGGTTTGAGCGGCCCAATTGTAGCTTTGAACGTTTGGATTCTGTCGCAGGTTTTTCGCTACTTTGAGCACTCGATCACGCTGCTAGTAGTGGCGGCAATTTTGGCGTTTCTGCTCAACTATCCAGTGCAGATCTTAGAGCGGACTCAAATTAGCCGTTCTCAAGCTGTGATCGCTGTTCTACTGCTAGCACTGGCGCTATTAGTCGTGCTGGGTGTGACCTTGGTGCCGATTTTGGTGGAGCAAGCCGCTCAGTTTGTGGACAAGCTCCCTGCCTCCTTAGCGGATAGCCAGCGTCATGTAGCTTCTTTAGATATTTGGGCGAAAGCGCATCGTCTCCCGTTAGACCTCCAAGGTTTTAGCACTCGGATTAACAACCAAATTGAAAATCAGCTACAAGCCTTAGCCAGTCAAGCATTGGGTTTGGCAATCATAACGGTTTCGGGGCTATTCGACTTGGTTTTGGTGGTGGTGCTGGCCTTTTATATGCTGCTCTACGGCGATCGCATGTGGCAAGGCTTAGTCAACTTGTTGCCAGCCAGCATTGGTTTACCGCTCAGTGCCTCTCTACGCCTAAATTTCCAAAACTTTTTCATCAGTCAGTTGTTGTTGGGATTTTTTATGTTCTCAACGCTGATTCCTATTTTTATCGGGCTGAGGGTGCCCTTTGCGCTGCTCTTTGCCCTGTTGATTGGCGTGGCTGAGCTGATTCCCTTTATTGGAGCGACGTTGGGAATTGGGGTCGTGATCCTGCTGGTCATGTTTCAAGACTTTTGGCTCTCGCTACAGGTGGCCTTTGCCGCAATCTTGATGCAGCAGATTAAGGACAATGTTTTGGCTCCTAGATTGATGGGCAATTTCACCGGACTAAACCCCATTTGGATTTTCATTGCCATTCTGATGGGGGCGCAAATTGCTGGACTACTCGGCGTTTTAGTCGCAGTTCCGATCGCAGGCACTATTAAGAGCACCATTGATGCAATTCGCGAGATCAACCGCCCCAAAGTCGTCACTACAGAAATTCTGCCAGAAGAGAAACAGGTGCACCGCTAATCCACAGAACCATTCGATCGAGTGAGCAGGCTGCTAAGCTTTTCTTCAGATATAGGGTCTGAGATTTAAGTTACAGTCCTGATGATGCTTAAAAAACTTGTGAAGTTAGCCAGACCTGTGAAATTGAGGAGTTGATGAATGCGCCAGATTAACTTTTTAATCATCTTTGTCATTGCGCTAGCTTTGGTCTTGTTCAGTTTAGAAAATACCGAACCTGCCACCATTCATATTGTTCGAGATATCCAAATTCAGGCTCCCCTAGCCGTAGAACTGATTTTGGCTTTGGGCGTGGGTGCAGTACTGGCCTGGGTCTTCAGCGTTTGGGCCCAACTACAACACATGCTGGAAATTCGCAAAGGCTTGCAACAAGTTCAAGAGCGAGAACAACGAATTGAAGAGTTAGAACAAGACCTCGATCGCTACAAAGCAGAACTTCAAAACCAGCAACCCCTATTGCCTGCGGTTGATTCTATGGCCCAAGAAGTCTAGACTGCTGGGAGGCTGGCTGGGATGTGGACTGCTGATTTGACTAACCCTGATAGTCTCTGGAGTTTGGTGGTGCCAGTCTTCTTGCTGGGCCTGATTGTCTTAGCGGCGGTTGCCTTTGTTCGCATTAACAGCAAGTAGGAATTGGTGGCATGGTTCTGTCTCTGGCCCAAAGCGCGATCGCCTTACTGACCGAGTTGGCAGAGCGGGGTGAAATTGACCCTTGGGATGTCCAAGTGATTGAGGTGATCGATCGCTTTTTGAGTGAATTGACTCCCAGCGACACAGTAGAAATGAACCGAGCTACCTACGAAGCTGACCTGTCTCGTTCTGGGCAGGCTTTTTTATACGCCTCTATGTTGGTGCTCCTCAAAGCTGACACGTTGGTCCGGGCCGAATCTTCTGAAGTTGAAGTGCTCGACGAGGGAGAATTCCTAGAGCCAGATGGGTTGATGGAAACTCAGATGCCACTACATCTAGAACGGCGCTTACGGCGACGAGCGGTGGCAAAACCGCCGCAAAACCGCCGAGTCACCTTGCAGGAGTTGATTGAGCAACTGGAACTGATGGCCGCAAGCATGGTGGAAGCCGCTCCCCGCACTCGCCCCCGTCGCCCCCGTCCCCAATCGCGCAGCCAAGCAGTCCGAGCGATCGCGCAACTAGCGCACCAAGAAAACCTTTCCGAAGTGGCAGCCGCATTAGACCAGTTTCTGGCGACCCAATGGCTAAAAATCTCCCAAGGAGAAGATTGGCTAGACTTTGATTTGTTGATAAAACTATGGTCGGGTGCTGCTCAGCAAGAATTAGATCTTCCTGGCTTATCTAATGGCTCGCATCACAGCACCAGCGATCGCGTCGCTATCTTCTGGGCGCTACTATTTTTGTCCGCTCAGTCCAAAGTAGAGTTATCGCAGGAGGAATTTTACCAAGACTTAAAAGTTCGGAGTCTCGCAGAATTGCCTATTTTTGCGGTATCCGAATAAGCGGGGCATCCTAGCAAAACAGATCACCAGTTTCACCAAGCCAGTTTTACCAAGAATGTAAAAGATCTGTTAGCATCTTGGCGACTCCCAGCCAGTTATGTCTGGTAGTGATAAATTTTGCCGGGTTGGGCAGTCAGGTTGAGATCAATGAAGAGAATGGTTGGTAGATTATCTACAAACCATTGGGTTGCATCAATACGAGTTTTTCCAAAGCGGCTGATTGAGGTCGTTTGGTAATGAGAGGGGGAGGAGAGCGAGTGCCACAGCACTGGAACTCAACCGCCAAACAATGTATCGATTATTGACAGTGTAGTGGTCTAGGGTGAGAGATAAATATTTATGAAAGCCATGATCCTGGCAGCTGGTAAAGGTACGCGCGTTCGTCCGATTACCTACACCATTCCCAAGCCCATGATTCCAATCCTGCAAAAGCCAGTGATGGAATTTCTCTTAGAACTCCTGCGCCAGCATGGTTTTGACGAGATTATGGTCAATGTCAGCCACCTAGCCCATGAAATTGAAAACTACTTCCGAGACGGGCAGAAGTTTGGCGTCCAAATTGCTTACTCTTTTGAAGGGCGCATTGTAGATGGTGAGTTGGTCGGTGAAGCGCTAGGCTCGGCAGGAGGCATGCGCCGAATTCAAGACTTTTCCCCTTTCTTCGACGACACCTTTGTGGTGATGTGCGGCGATGCCCTGATTGATCTTGACCTTACCGAGGCCGTGAGATGGCACCGAGAAAAAGGTTCGATCGCCACTGTAATCATGAAATCCGTGCCCAGAGAAGAAGTCTCCAGCTACGGGGTTGTGGTAACTGATGAGTCAGGTCGCATCAAAGCCTTCCAAGAAAAGCCTGCTGTAGATGAAGCCCTCAGCACTAGCATCAACACAGGTATCTACATTTTTGAGCCTGAAGTTTTAGATTACGTTCCCTCAGGCTGCGAGTTTGACATTGGGGGTGAGTTGTTCCCCAAACTCGTCGAAATGGCTGCGCCCTTCTATGGCGTCACAATGGACTTTGAGTGGGTGGACATCGGCAAGGTGCCTGACTACTGGCGGGCGGTGCGTGGAGTTTTGCAGGGCGACGTTAAGAATGTGCAAATTCCAGGGCATGAAGTCGCGCCAGGCATCTACACCGGATTAAATGTGGCCGTGAACTGGGACAAAGTTGATATTCAAGGCCCAGTCTATATCGGCGGCATGACCCGAATTGAAGATGGAGCCAAGATTGTTGGTCCCACCTACATTGGCCCTAACTGCCGCATTTGTGGTGGGGCAACCGTTGACAACAGCGTGATCTTTGAGTACTCGCGGCTAGGTCCTGGGGTGCGCCTAGTAGATAAGCTGGTCTTTGGTCGCTACTGTGTTGATAAAACGGGGGCGACAATTGATGTCCAAGCGGCAGCCCTCGACTGGTTGATCACCGATGCTCGCCAAGAAATTCCCTCTCAACCAGCGCTGGAACGGCAGGCGATCGCGCAGCTCCTCGGCAAGGATATCAGCGAGCTCGGCAAAGACAGCCGAGCCATGCTTTCCTAAGCGTCGGGCCTCAGGTTAGTTCTAGTCTTTGAGCAAAATCAAAATCCGATTCTTGAATGCTTTAAGTTCTAGAGTCGGATTTTTGTTGGCACTCTTCTTTGTTGGTGCTGAATAAAACAGCAGCATGACGAAGGCTCTAAGGTCTGATTACAGGTTGCCGCAATACTAAAATTCCTTGAGCATTCACCCGGTAAGCTTGACCCACATAGCCCGTGCGATCGTACAACACTTGATGGATATGTTGATCTAGCTTGACTTCATCGGCAATGCGCTCGCGATAATAGCCTTTCATTTGCTCCTCAACGCCCATTTCGCTGAGGCGATCGTGCACTTGGGTACTGTTGCCCTCAAAATAGGCAGTTCTGGCGGTGTTGTCTTGGAGAAAGCTGACGATGACCGAGAAGGGTACGCCTCCAACCGTCACATATTCTCCCACCACTAAAACAACCCAAAGTCCTAAAGATAGCAGGATGCCTGAGCCAACCAAGACGGCAATTTGCTGAGGCGATCGCAGTGAACCTGAACCCGGAGTTTTGGCTTGTTTGTGTAAGGCTTGCTTTGATTGAGGTGTGAAAGCACCCATGATCTCAGACCTCTAGCGATCGCTCTTAATCTAGCTTAGGGAGTCAAAGGCTGCCAATTCCTTGAACAATTGAGCAGCAAACTCAGTCTCAATTGCTAAGGTTAGAAATTGGGAAATGTACTGGATCAATCGCACATATGAGCGTATAAGGTTTCAGGTACCCAGTCGCTACCTAAAAAATCATTGCCCAACTGACTGCTCACCCTGCGTGGTGTGACGAGAAGCCCTGAGTGCAACCCCATGAATTTCTTTTTGTCTGGTTTTGTGGCCCTGACCCTGCGGCGGTGGCAATTGCAGTTTGTTTCTACTGACCATCGTGTTGTTCAGACTCACCCTGTAAAACGTTGGACTCTTCTAGGACTGGGAGCCCTGAGCAGTGGGCTGTTACTACCCAGTCTCGCTCACCCAGCGGCGGCGGCAGAACGTGTCTATGTCTCCTATGGCTCCGTCGAACGCTCCATTTCCGTAGACACACTAGAGACCTATGCCAGAACGGGCACCATCAATGATGATTTAGCAGCTTATGCTCAATATGCAGACCCCAAACAGCTGCAAGATTTGCGGGAAGTTCTACTCACACCAATTCAACTTTCATCGGTCGCTGTTTCTCAGTTCCTCTACACCCCCCAAGCAGAAACCTTACTCATGCGCTTAGGGCAGGTGATTCAAACAGAGGCGCGTCAGACTGGGTTTTATGCCATTCGCTCGGCCTTGATTTTGGCAGCAGCTCAGCCAGAGGGCTTGACCTTGCTCAATGTGATGCGGCAATTTCCCACGGATGGCATTCGAGTGAACTTGGGTCGCAGCCTAGAAATTGCTAATGCCTTGGATGAATTTGTGGAGCAAACAAGGCAAGCCTCTGTCGCAATTAGCCAACAAGCAACGGCAGAAGCGGCTTTGGCACCTGTGACTGATTTTTCTGCCCTCGCGGACTTGCGTCAAACGGGAGGATTTGAGTGGGAGAAAACCACCATTACTTTGAGCGATCGCACCCGCAAAACTATTCAACGATTTCCCAATCGTCCGCCGATAGAAGTTCCTCGAGAACGGGTGTTTCCAGTTGATATCTACATGCCATTGGCCAGCGCTGCACAAAACCAGGCCCAACCTTACCCAGCTCCAGTGATTGTGATTTCTCACGGGTTGGGGTCAGATCGCACGACCTTCGATTATTTGGCTAAGCATCTGGCTTCCTACGGCTTTGTGGTAGCTTTGCCAGAGCATTTGGGGAGTAATGCAGGTCGGTTGCAGGCGCTCTTGAGTGGCACAGCCACTGATGTCGCTGAATCCTTTGAGTTTGTCGATCGCCCCTTGGATGTTAAATACTTGCTGGATGAGTTGGAGCGGCGGTCTAAGTCTGAGCCGTTGTTTCAAGGGCGACTCAATCTACAACAAGTGGGAGTGGTCGGGCAATCCTTCGGAGGCTACACAGCCCTCTCCGTAGCTGGAGCGACGTTGAACTTTGAGCAATTGGCCGAGAACTGTCAGCGCAGCAATGAGTCTTTGAACTTATCGCTGTTGTTGCAATGTCGGGCGCGGGAATTGGCAGGACGGCAGTACGAGTTGCGAGATCCTCGCATTAAAGCCGCGATCGCGATCAATCCGGTTGATAGCACTGTATTTGGAGAACCGAGTTTGAGCCAAATCCAAGTACCGTTGATGATGATTGCTGCCAATGCCGACACAGTTGCGCCTGCCTTGCCTGAGCAAATTCGACCGTTTACTTGGCTTACCATGCCAGAAAAGTATCTAGTGCTGATGAATGGGGCTACTCACTTCTCGGCCATTGGCGCTTCTGCTACCAATAGTGAAGTTGTGCCCATTCCTACCCCAGTAATTGGGGCAGCTCCAGCGTTGGCTTACCGCTATATCCAAGCCTTAAGCGTGGCGTTCTTTAAAACTCACATCACAAATCAAGAGCAATTTCGACCTTACTTAACTTCTGCCTATGCCGCTAACATCAGCCGAGCGCCCCTCAAACTAGATTTAGTGCAATCTTTTACTGCTGCTCAATTGGCCCAAGCTCTAGATGGTGAGACAGAAGAACCAACAGTGCCACCGGAGTCTGTCCCTGCTCCCCCTGCAACCTCTCCCTCCGAGCCATTGCCCGCACCCGTCCCACTGGAGGAGCTAGTTCCGACGGTGCCCTAGAATTGAGCCGCTTCTGAGCGCATGAAGCGCGATCGCGCTGTTCAAGACTTGACCAAAGCGCATACAGTTCTAAAGGAACGCAATTTTTGTCTCTCTTAAGATAATTTATCTGTGCCAGTGCTTGAGCCTAAACATCAACAAATTATCGGGGAACTAATTGCACTGCAAGCCCAAGATCGTCAGTGTAATTTATCCCAATTTAGAAGCATCACAAGTGCCGAGCAGTACCAAAAGCTTTACCAGTTATTGCAGCAATATGTAGCGCCAAAAAGTGCGGTTTTAGATTGGGGCTGTGGCAATGGTCACTTTTCTTATTTCCTCGCCCGTGCCGATTATCAAGCTTATGGTTATGCCTTTGAAGACTTTTACTTACGACAAAAGCTAAATCAATTTACTTACGAATTTAAGCAAGGCACTCTTACAGATGCGATCGCCATCCCGTACGCCGACCAACAATTTGATGCGGTGGTTTCTGTGGGCGTTTTAGAGCATGTACGAGAAACTGGAGGGGATGAAATCGCCAGCTTAAAAGAGATTTTTCGCCTGCTTAAACCGAGCGGTTATTTCATTTGCTACCACTTGCCCAACCAATTCAGTTGGATTGACCCGATCGCCGCGCTAGTCCCTAACAAACACCACCACCTTTATCGCTATACTCACCAATCCATTCAAGCTTTGTGCCAAGCAGCAGGCTATGACTTGTTAGAGTTACAACGTTATGGAGTTTTGCCCCGCAATTTTTGGGGCAACTTACCCGGAAGTATTCGCACCTCGGCAGCGATCGCTCAAGGTTGGCAGATGGCGGATTCAACTTTAAGCTACATTTTCTCGCCGTTCTGTCAGAATTATTGGTTTGTGGCGCAAAAACCAAGCGACAATCAGCGTCTCACTGCTTAGAAAGATTAACTAATTTTGAACTTGTAATAGGTTGGCTAGCCGACCCATGACCGTACACCACAATGAGAGCTTGAACTGAGACTGTGCAAGGGTTTTTGAACTTAAACAAACCAGCAGGAATGACTTCCCATGATTGTGTGGCTAAGCTGCGTCGTCTGCTGAAGCTGAAGCGAGTGGGACATGGCGGCACCCTTGACCCCGCAGCAACCGGAGTGCTGCCAGTCGCGATCGGACGAGCCACCCGTCTCCTGCAATTTTTGCGATCGGATAAAGCTTACAAGGCTACCGTGCGTTTGGGAGTCAGGACTGCCACAGATGACCTAGAGGGAGAAACCCTGTCAGCGCAAGCAACGCCGAATTTAACCTTGGCGGCGGTGCAAGCAGCCCTACCCCAATTTCAAGGCCCGCTCCAGCAAATTCCTCCCGCTTATAGTGCCGTCCAAGTTGAAGGTCGGCGGCTTTACAGCTTAGCTCGTGCAGGGACACCGATCGAAGTGCAGCCTCGCTCTGTGGAGGTGTTTCAGATCGAAGTACTGGACTGGCGATCGGGTGACTTTCCCGAACTCGATTTGGCGATCGCTTGTGGTCCGGGCACTTATATCCGGGCGATCGCGCGCGACTTAGGCGAGGTGTTAGGGGTGGGGGGCACGTTGGCCGCTTTGAGTCGTACGGAGAGTTGTGGCCTCACGTTAGCGGAGAGCCTCACCTTTGCCGATTTAGAAGCGCAGCTACAGGCAGGCACCTTTGAGGCGATCGCTCCCCTGAGTGTTTTGCAGCATCTACCCTCGATTATCCTCTCCCATGAGTTAGCGCGACGTTGGTGTTGGGGACAACGAGTGTTTCAGCCGCTGGATCAGCATTTATTCCAAGCAGTTGAGTCCGCAGATGCCCCAAGTTTAGCAGTACGAATTCACCACGAAGATGGACGGTTTTTGGGCGTGTCTCAGCAAATTCAAGAACCAGAAGGCACGCTACTAGCACCTCAAATGGTCTTAGAGCCTGATTTATAAAGTTCGTCTTCTGGCTCATCGGGTAACTCGGTTTGCCAAGTGGAAACCGGGCGCAGCACCGCCGGAAGTTCACCTTGGTCTAGGGGAAACTCCAAAATAGTTTCTGACAAGCCTAAATACCCCGATTCACTAAACGAGATCAGCATCCGTTGCAGGGCAGGCCAAATCTCCGCTTCGTATTCCCAGTCGCGATCGCGGTTCGCTCTCCCGGCGATCGAGCGTAAGGCCCAGAAATAGCTATTTCGCACCATCGACCCACCTTTCTTGTAAGGCGGGACATCCTCATGGTGGAGGAACAGAATGTCATCAACGATTTTGGCTCTCATGGTTGTTTCTAGGGGCTGATTCTGGGTTAAGACGATCCGGAGGGCGAAAAAGCTTCTATCCTCAATTTTAGGAATCGCTGACCCGCCTTTGGAGAATACTCATGCCCTCATCCCAAGTTGCCGCTTACGGTACCTGGAAGTCTCCTATTACTTCAGATTTGATTGTTACAGGTACCATTGGCCTCAGTCAGGCAGCCTTAGACGGAGAGGATATCTACTGGCTAGAGCTAAGACCCACAGAGGCAGGCCGAACAGTGCTGGTGCGGCGGACTCCTGATGGGCAAACTTCAGATGTCACACCCGCTCCCTTCAATGTGCGGACACGAGTGCATGAATATGGTGGGGGAGCTTATGTGGTTCACCAAGGCACCGTCTACTTCAGTCACTTTGCTGATCAACGCCTCTATCGCCAAACGCTAGGCTCAGAACCGCAAGCTCTGACACCGGAAGGCAAGTGGCGCTATGCCAATGGCGTGGTAGACGCATCACGGCAGCGCTTTATCTGTGTGCGAGAAGACCACACGGCTGGTGAGCAGGAACCCGTCAACACAATTATCAGCCTCAGCTTAGAGGCAGGCCAAGAACCAAAGATTTTGGTAACTGGCAATGATTTCTACTCCTCACCTCGTCTCAGCCCTGATGGTTCGCATTTGGCCTGGCTGACCTGGAACCACCCCAACATGCCCTGGGATGGCACCGAGCTTTGGGTCGCGGCCTTTAACCCTGATGGTTCCTTGGCAGAATCGGAAAAAGTTGCGGGTAGCATTGCCGAGTCGATCTTTCAGCCAGAATGGTCTCCTAGCGGCATTCTGCACTTTATCTCCGATCGCAGCGGTTGGTGGAATCTCTACCGTTGGCAAAATGGGCAAATAGAAGCGTTATGCGATCGCGCTGCTGAGTTTGGCGAACCGCAATGGGTGTTTGGTCAGTCTACCTATGGATTTGATACGAGTACTGGCAGCGAGCAAATTATCTGCACCTATGTCGAGAAGGGTACTACCCACCTCGCTCGGCTAAACCCAACCACTCAAGAACTTCAGCCAATCACCATTCCCTATACAGTGGTGCGAGGGTTACAAGTAGCAGCGGGGCAAGCTGTGTTCTTGACAGGCTCCCCAACCGAATCACTGGCGATCGCTCGTCTCGATTTAGTCACTGGCGAAACTTCTGTCTTGCAACGCTCCAGCCACGTCACGGTTGATCCGGGTTATCTCTCAGAACCACAGGCGATCGAGTTTCCTACCGAGAATGGTTTGACTGCATACGCTTTCTTCTATCCACCGAAAAACCAAGACTATCAGGCACCCGGCGGGGAGAAGCCACCTTTACTCGTCAAAAGTCATGGTGGCCCCACTGCTGGCACTTCTACGCTTTTGAGCTTGAGCATTCAGTATTGGACGAGTCGGGGGATTGCTGTTTTAGATGTAGATTACGGCGGCAGCACCGGATACGGTCGCGCTTACCGGGAGCGATTGAAAGGACAGTGGGGCATTGTCGATGTGGATGACTGTGTGAATGGAGCCCGTTTTTTGGCTGAGCAAGGTTTGGCAGATGGCGATCGCTTAGTGATTGATGGCGGAAGCGCTGGAGGCTATACGACGCTCTGTGCTTTGGTGTTCCGCGATGTATTCAAGGCAGGCGCGAGCTACTACGGAGTCAGCGATTTAGAGGCGTTGGCGAGAGATACGCACAAGTTTGAATCCCGCTATCTCGATGGCTTAATCGGCCCCTATCCCGAACGGCAAGATTTGTATCAAGCGCGATCGCCTGTCCATTTCTGCGATCAGCTTTCTTGTCCAGTGATTTTCTTCCAGGGTTTGGAGGACAAAATTGTGCCGCCTAGCCAAGCCGAAGCAATGGTAAACGTGCTGAAATCGAAGGGCTTACCTGTAGCCTACATTGCGTTTGAAGGAGAACAGCATGGCTTCCGCAAAGCCGAAAACATTAAGCGATCGCTAGATGGTGAACTCTATTTCTACTCGCGAGTCTTTGGCTTCGAGTTAGCCGATGCGGTCGAACCCGTCGCGATCGCCAACCTGTAGAGGTTTAAGGCTTTCATCGGTGCTAGGGTAAAGATTGGTTTCATTTCGCTTCGCTTATTCATGTCTGCTGCGATCTCCCTGCAAAACGTCTACAAAACCTATAGCGATCGCCCGGTCGTTCAGGATCTTTCACTCACGATCAAATCAGGGGAGATGTTTGGTCTACTCGGCCCCAATGGTGCAGGGAAATCCACCACCATCCGCATGCTGACGACGCTGACCAAACCCAGCCAAGGCCAGATTCAGATTGCTGATTTTGATGTGGTGCGTCATGCGGCTCAGGTAAAGCAACGGATTGGGGTGGTATTGCAGCAGACGAGTGTGGATGGCGACCTCACGGTTTGGGAGAACATGGAGTTTCATGGTCGCTTGCACCATATTCCCAATCGGGTACGTCAAGAACGGATCGATCGCTGGCTGGACTATGTAGAACTGAGCGATCGCCGGAATGATTTGGTCAAAACCTTATCGGGTGGGATGAAGCGGCGCTTACAAATTGCCCGCGCCCTGCTGCATGAACCAGAAATTCTGTTTCTCGACGAACCCACAGTCGGTTTGGACCCGCAAACTCGCCGCCGCCTCTGGGAAATCATCCGCGACTTGAACAAGCAGGGCATGACCATGTTGCTCACCACGCACTACATGGATGAAGTGGAGTATCTGTGCGATCGCATCGGCGTCATGGATGCGGGCAAGTTGATCGAGTTGGGCACGCTCTCCGAACTCAAGCAGAAATATGGTGAAGGCTTGGTCATGACCCAAAAAGGCGACAAATGGGACTACCAATTTTTTCCCGACTTGGAGCAAGCCAACGCTTATCTTGATCAGCAGCCAAACAAGACTGGTATGATGGTGCGACCTTCCAACTTAGAAGACATTTTTGTTGAATTGACAGGACGTAATCTGGATTGAGCGATCAACCAACGCTTTGGGAAGAACCGCCAAAACAGACGGGACTCGCCAGCACTATCGAAGCAATTCTCTACTTGAAGGCACAACCGCTGACAGCCAGCGAGATTGCCAAATATGCAGGCTGCGATCGCGCTACGGCAGAAGAAGGCTTGATCGAACTCATGACCGATTATGCTCATCGCGACAGTGCCTTAGAAGTGGTGGAAACCCCAGAGGGCTACAGTTTGCAACTGCGTCCTGCCTTTCACAAACTTGTCCAAACCTTGATTCCGGTGGATTTGGGGGTGGGGGCTTTACGAACTTTAGCGGCGATCGCCCTACGCGGACCCATTGCCCAGGCAGATTTGGTTAACTTGCGCGGTTCTGGTGCCTATCAGCATGTACCAGAATTAGTCGAGCAAGGCTTTGTGCGGAAACGGCGGCAATCGGATGGTCGGTCCTATTGGTTACAAGTCACAGAGAAGTTCCACCAGTATTTTCAGGTAGACAAACTACCGATCGCTTTAGAGCCACAAACTCAAGAGCCTGCTGACGAATCCTAAATTTTGCCATTCGACAACCACCACCCCTTACCCGTCCCTAGAGGTTCGGAATTTTCACCTTTTTGAGACTGGTCACAGAGGTGGGTGGAAGTGCCACAATAGTACAAATAAGCAAGTAAACCCTTTAGCGTCCTTATGGTCTTTAACCCTGAAAGTGCTAAGTTCCTTGGCTCTGACCCCGAAAATGCTCAAGCAAATCCGTTGCTGAAATATCTGCAACATCAGTCACCTGAGGTGCTAGCACGGGTTGCCAAGTCGGTCAGCCCCGAGGTAAAACAAATTATTTCCCACAACGTTCAGGGTTTGGTGGGAATGTTACCCAGTGAAGGCTTTAACGTTCAAATTACGACCGATCGTGACAACTTAGCAGGGCTGCTCGCCTCTGCCATGATGACGGGCTATTTCCTGCGCCAGATGGAGCAACGCATGGAACTAGAAGGCGTTTTAGCGGGTTCAATGTCTCTTCACGAAGACCCCCCTTCTAACCCATAACCTGCAAGCGCAAAAAGAAATTTTTAGGATCGCGAAGATTGACCTAACCCCGGCCCCTTCCCTGCCAGGGAAGGGGAGAGAGATAGTAGATCAGCCCATTTCTTCGGTCGGAAAAGCGCTGGGTTGAATCCGCAAGCGCTGAGCTTTGCCGTTGCGGTTAATTTCGAGGTTGAGCTGTGCCCCTACGACACTCGCTTCCACCATCTCTTGCACTTCAGAAGCAGTTCTAACCGACTTGCCGTTAATTTTTTGAATCACGTCTCCCTGCTTTAAACCTGCCTTGGCAGCGGGTGAGTTGTCCAAAACCTTAACAATCAAAACGCCTTGATCCTGCGTTACCTTAATGCCCAGCTCGCGATCGCGGTTGATTTCCTCTTTAATTTCGCCCGTTAGATCAACCATCTGGATGCCTAGGTAAGGATGCTCGGCGCGACCACTGCGAAATAGTTGCTCGGCAATGCGCTCTGCTGTCTCAATGGGAATGGCAAAGCCTAACCCTTGAGCATCAGCTCGGATAGCTGTGTTGATACCCACAACTTCTCCCTGCTCGTTCAGCAAAGGTCCGCCAGAGTTACCGGGATTGATCGCCGCATCGGTTTGGATAAATTGCACTCGCTTGTTGGGCACGCCAACTTGCGAACTAGAGCGACCAATAGCACTGATGATGCCAGCGGTGACAGTGTTATCTAGACCTAAGGGATTGCCGATCGCGATCGCCCATTGCCCTGGCACTAAGGATTGAGACTTGCCCAATTTGACCACAGGCAAGCTAGAAGCACTGATTTTGACCACCGCTACATCCGTCACTGGATCCGTTCCCACCACTTGGCCATTAAAGCTGCGCCCATCTTTCAGCGTCACTTTGACAGTATCAGCCTCAGCCACGACATGGGCATTGGTCATCAGACGGCCATCCGCACTCAAAATAAAGCCAGAACCTGTCCCTCGCTCTACGCGATCTTCTGGGGTAGGAGCTTCACCGCCAAAGAAGCGTTTGAACATGGGGTTTCTAAACGCCTCTGGCACATTACCCGTGACTGTCCGCGCTGAGTCAATTCGCACTACCGCAGGCCCTACCTTTTCGACTGCTGCGGCAATAAAGTTAGGGCTGGTAGGGGAGATAGGTAGGCTGGCAGCGGTACGGGCAGACGGCTTCTGAGCCGGGGGCTGAAGAAAAGGTGCCAGCCCAGTAGATGAACTAGTTCGCTCTGCGGTGAGGTAGCGGTTACCCCACGCTCCTGCACCACCGCCAATGGCTAATAAAGCTAGGTAAATCGTTAGTTGTTTGAACGACAAACTCATAGTCTCAACACTGAATGGCAGTGGCGCAGGAAATATACCTCTACTGTAATCGATGGTGCTTCTGAGCAGGAAAATCGGACCGAGCTAGGCGATCGCTTACGATTGCGATTCAATAAAGCTAGGAAACAGCAGTCAGAAAACAGGAGTCAAAATAGATGCAGTTCTTCTGACTTCCAATTCCTAACTTCTGACTCCCCCAGATATGATACCCATGAGTTTTTCTCGCTGGTTTGCTCTACCCACTCTGCTCTGGCTCACTTGGTATCCCCTCAACAGTAGTGCTGCAACGCCGGAAGTCAGGTCAGGGATACGGCCAGGAGCGATCGCTCAAACCTCCAGTCTTTGTCCAAAGCCTGCATTAGAGCGCTTGACTCGCTACAAGGTTAAGTCGGGTGAAACGCTAGAGAGTATTGCTCAGAAATATAATTTGATTCCTGCAACTTTGATGGGGTTTAATCCTAGCCTGAGGAGTGGCAAAGCAACTCCTGGCGCAGAGATTGTGATTCCCCCTTACAACGGGGTGCAGGTAAGCGTTCCAGCAGGCCAAACTTGGCGAGATGTCGCAGCGACCTACAAAGTGCGGGCTGATGTGCTGTTTGAAGTCAATGGTTGCTCAGCCAAACCTGCCACTGTTTTTGTCCCCGGTGTAAATTGGTCTCCAGTCGGCTCCGCCCCACCCAGCATCAGCCCCAAAGATCGCGATAACTATGGCTTAACAAGCTACCCTCTGCCCACCACGGCGACGGTGCTGCTAGGTTACGGTTGGCGGCTACAGCCTGCGATCGCTCAAGTGGCTTTTCATAGCGGCATTGACCTTGCAGCTCCAGTCGGCACCAATGTTCTAGCGGCAGGCGATGGTGTGGTAGCTTTTGCTGATCAACAAGGCAGCTATGGCAGTTTAGTTGTGATTAATCATGCGGGTGGAAGGCAGAGCCGCTATGCGCAGTTAGGCAGCATCAAAGTCAAGGCGGGCCAGACCGTGAAGAAGGGCGCGCTAGTTGGTACGGTCGGCACCACTGGAACGCCTAGTTCAAAAGCAACTCATCTACATTTCGAGGTGCGCTACAACTCCAATTTAGGGTGGGTCGCTGAAGATCCAGAACCTTATATTCAGGGCATGAAAGTGGCAAAACAGTGATTCAATAAGAAACTGTGAATAAATATTAAAGATGAGCCACCCATCGCCTGAACAACTCCAAATCTTTTTAGACGTTGCCACGGAAGCAGTGCTGGCAGCAGGAGTCATCTTGCAAGATTACTGGGGCCACCTAGAAGGGATTGAGGAGAAAGGTCGTCCCGGAGATTTAGTCACAAAAGCGGACAAGGCCGCAGAAGCAGCGATCCTTCAGGTGCTGCGTCGCCATGTTCCCGATCATCCGATTTTGGCTGAAGAATCAGGGCAGCTCGACAACACCGCCAGCGAATATCTGTGGGCGATCGATCCCTTAGATGGCACCACGAATTATGCCCACCAATATCCTGTCGCCGCAGTTTCGGTGGGGCTGTTAATTGAGGGGGTGCCGCAAGTCGGAGCTATTTTTGACCCCTTCCGCCAAGAACTATTTCGCGCCGCTACAGGATTGGGAGCCACTCGCGATCGCCGCCCCATTCAAGTCTCAAAAACCGCTGAACTTAGCAAGAGCCTTTTAGTCTCAGGCTTTGCCTACGATCGCCGTGAAACCTCAGACAATAACTACGCCGAATTTTGTCATCTTACTCACCTGACTCAAGGGGTGCGTCGTAGCGGTTCGGCTGCGCTAGATCTAGCCTATGTGGCCTGTGGTCGTTTCGATGGCTATTGGGAGCGGGGGCTGTCCCCTTGGGATATGGCAGCAGGTATTGTGTTGGTTCGCGAAGCGGGTGGACAGGTTACAGCTTACGACCAAAGCCCTGTAGTCATCCCTTCCGGTCGCATTCTCGCTACGAATCAGCAAATTCACAGCGCTTTGAGCAATGAACTGTTACAGGTGAGCGCTGCATCAGCCGCAAGAAGTGATAACAATGTATTAAGTCAGGATGCTAGCCACCCCTCCTAAGGCATGCATCCCCTGCGAGGCAAAGTAGACTAGAAGCATTTACGTAGTAGGAAGTGAGACCACAAACCATGTCTTTTCAAATTGACCGAGGGCTATTTAAGCTGGATTTCACTGACTACTACGCCATCTTGGGAGTCCCAATCAACTCGGACGCTAAAGAGATTCGAAAGCGCTATCTTAAAATCGCGCGTAACCTCCATCCAGATAGCTTTTCATCCGAATCTGAGGACGAAAAGCAGCAAGCCACAGAGTTATTATCCAAGCTCGTTAATCCAGCTTACGAAAAATTATCTCAAGATCGCGAACGAGCTGAATACGAAGTCTTAGTGCGGCTGAAAGGTCAACAAGCTATTAAAGAAAAAGATTCTGTTCAAATCTTTAGTGAAGTAGCGACACAACTCTCTAAAGCTAATGATGTTGACCATGCCTACAAAACGGCACTACAAGAGATAGCAACTAAGCAGTATCAAACTCTAGATCAGATCCTGGAACTGACTGGTCAAATTAGTGAGTTAAATTTTGTCTACCTCCTACGCAAAGGTGGTGCCGTTCCAGGGTCTTCACAGACTAAAAATCAGGCTGCGGGGGGTGCTGCAACTTCTAATCAAGCAGGTAAATCTAATCAAGCGGCGAATGCTGCTCCAGCGCCTTCTACTGCTTCACAAGCCAAGCCAACCGCTGTAGAACAATATTGCCGTCGGGCCGAAGAATTGATTGTTAGAAACGCTTTTGCTCAAGCAATTTTGGAACTCCGCGACGGTTTGAAATTAGAACCAAATAACAGCCGCTGTCATGGCTTGTTGGGCATGGTGTATTTGAAGCAAAACCAGGCCAAAATGGCTAAGATTCATATTGAGCGAGCACTACAGTTAAATCCCAAAGATGAGATAGCTTTGGAAGCGAAGCAGAAATTAGATAAGCTGTCTGCTGGAACTGGCGGCAAAGCTAAACCAGCCAAGGCTGGTCAGTCCGAGAAACCCCGTGATTCGGGTGGTGGTTTGTTTGGTTTGTTTGGTGGAAAGAAAAAATAATGGTTTATCAACCACCTGCTGGAGCTAGAGATCTCCTGCCACTCGATGTGGCTCAAAAGCGCTGGATTGAGAAGGGTCTACAGCAAGTGTTTCATCGCTGGGGCTATCACCGCATTATTACTTCAACCTTAGAGCGGCTGGATACCCTGATGGCTGGGGGAGCGGTGCAGCGCTCTACGGTGATTCAAGTTCAAGATGCCGAGAATGAGGTGTTGGGGCTGCGGCCAGAACTGACAGCTTCGATCGCACGGGCAGCAGTGACTCGGATGGCGGGTGCTACCTATCCCCAACGGCTCTACTACAACGCCAATGTATTTCGGCGGGCGGCTCAAGCGAATCACAACCGTCAGCAGGAGTTTTACCAGGCGGGCGTGGAGCTGTTGGGCGGCGGTGGCTTAGTGGCAGATGCGGAGATTCTGCTGTTGCTGGCCGACTGCCTGAAGAATCTTGGTCTAGCCCAGTGGCACTTGGTATTAGGAGAAGCAGGACTGACGCGATCGCTACTCTCGCCGTTTCCGAGCCACTTGCAGGACACGGTACGGCAAGCGATCGCTCATCTAGACCGCATTGCCCTAGAAACTCTCCCTCTCTCGCCAGAACTGCGGGAACGAGCGCTGTTTTTGGTGGATCTGCGCGGTCGCCCAGCGGATGTGCTGCAAAAGGTGTCAAGTTTAGACCTGGATGCGGCTCAGCGTGAAGCGGTAAATAACCTCAAGTCTTTGGTGGAACTGTTGAGTGATAGTTTTGCTGCACAGCCAGGCCAATCTCCCCTGATTCTCGATCTCAGCTTGATTCAAACCTTCGACTATTACACAGGCATTGTGTTTGAAGTGGTGAGTGAGGCGGAGACGGGGCAGCGCGTGTTGGGCCAGGGTGGACGCTATGACCAGTTGTTAGGTCTGTATCATCCTCAAGGAGAAACGTATCCTGGGATTGGTTTCTCGCTCAATATCGAGGATTTGCATCAAGTGCTGTTGCCCACCGAGCAATTGCCTCAGGAAACACCGAATAGTGATTGGTTGGTGGTGCCAGAAAGCGCTCAAGCTTATACGGCGGCTTTTGCTTATGCCCAAAAGTTGCGGGAGTCGGCTGAGTTGGTGCGGGTTGAGGTAGATTTGGGCGATCGCCACTCCCCAGAAGCGGTGCGGGAATATGCGCGCGATCGCCGGATTGCCCAGGTGGTTTGGATTAAGGTGGATGGTTCTGCTGAGGTAGAGTCACTCACCTAATCTCGTCCTGAATCTTTAGGTTGATCCTGATAGCTTAGAAGAAGCAATCAGATTGATTTTTTTTGCGTTTTTGAGAGAGAGAACACTGTGCCACATACGATTGTTACGAATATTTGTGAAGGCGTTGCCGATTGTGTAGATGCTTGCCCAGTGGCCTGTATTCATGAGGGTCCTGGTAAGAACACGAAAGGGACTGATTGGTATTGGATCGATTTTTCTACCTGTATTGACTGCGGGATTTGTTTGCAGGTTTGTCCGGTGGAGGGGGCGATCGTGCCGGAGGAGCGGCCTGATTTGCAGAAGACGCCTTAGTTGTTAGTTCCTGACTTGAGGAAGCCGAACCTTTGGGGGCAGGTGCCCCCAAACCCCCACTGGGGGACGGTTGCGTCCCCCAGACCCCCTCCAAAAGGGTGATTGAGTCTAACTGATACCTCCCTTGCTTCCTACGCTCTACTCCCTATCCCACTGCCCCCTAAGCTCTACTCCCTATCCCCTATCTCTTAACCCCTACCCATGACCCATTCTGCTCCTTTGCTTGAAGTTGAAGATGTCTATGCAGGTTATGTGAAGGATCTGAATATTCTGCAAGGCGTGAATATGCGGGTGTATCCGGGGGAGTTGGTGGCGGTGATTGGGCCGAATGGGGCGGGTAAGTCTACGCTGGCGAAAACGGTTTTTGGGTTGTTGACGCCAAATAGCGGCAAGATTACGTTCCAAGGGGAAAGTATTGCGGGTCTGAAGTCGAATCAGATTGTGCAGCGGGGCATGTGCTATGTGCCGCAAATCTCTAATGTGTTTCGATCGCTGAGTGTGGATGAAAACCTGGAAATGGGGGCTTTTATTCACAATGAGCCGTTGGACGCAACCAAGGATCGCATTTATACGATGTTTCCTGACTTGGCAGGGCGGCGGCGGCAGCGGGCGGGCACTCTGTCGGGTGGTCAGCGGCAAATGCTGGCGATGGGGCGAGCGTTGATGCTGCAACCAAGCTTGATGTTGCTGGATGAGCCTTCGGCGGCGCTATCACCGATTTTGGTGAACAATGTGCTGGAGCAAATTAAGCAAATTAATCAAAACGGGACAGCGATCGTGCTGGTGGAGCAAAATGCTCGTAAGGCGCTGGAGATGGCCGATCGCGGTTATGTATTAGAGGCGGGGCGCGATCGCTTTGAAGGGCCAGGGCGTGACTTGCTCTATGATCCCAAGGTGGGTGAATTGTACCTTGGGGCGGGTAAGGCTCACTGAGACAGATGAGAGTCAAGCAGTAACTTCTGCAATTATGCAAAATAGGTATAGCTTTTGTGACCATTCTTCAACATGAGTTACTGCCTCAATCCTGTATGTCGAAACCCTGAGAATACGGGTGATGTGGAAAAGTGTTTGGCATGCGGTACACCTCTACGGTTAAAAGAGCGATACCGAGCTATAGAACCAATTGGTCAAGGAGGCTTCGGTAAAACCTTTTTAGCGATTGATGAAGATTTACCTTCAAAGCCGCACTGTGTAATCAAACAATTCTTTCCTCAAAGCAGTCAAAGCTTTTCAAAAGCAGAAGAGTTATTTCGTCGTGAAGCTGAGCAGCTGGAACAACTGGGTAAGCGGCACCTTCAAATTCCGGAATTATTTGCTTTCTTTGAATTGGGTAGCGGTTTGTACTTTGTTCAAGAGTTTGTTGATGGACAAGACCTAGACCAAGAACTCAAGAACGTAGGAAAACTTGACGAAGCCAAGATTTGGTGCTTGCTTGAGGAGTTACTATGTATCCTCAAATTTATTCATAGCAACCGAGTAATTCATCGCGATATAAAGTCTGCAAATATTATTCGTCGAAGCACTGATCACAAACTTGTCTTGGTAGACTTCGGCATTTCTAAGCTTGCGAGCGAGACTGGTATAGAGGTAACTGGAACTGTAATTGGTAGTCGTGGATATGCTGCCCCAGAGCAAGAAGAGGGAAAAGGTTATTTTTCCAGCGATCTTTTTGGTTTAGCTGCAACCTGTTTTTATTTGTTGACGAGTGTGCAACCTTCTAAAGTACTATCGCAATGGGGTAACTGGCAGAAGAATTTAAAAAACCATCTGAAGAGAAATAATATTAGTGATGACTTAAGAGACTTGCTTGTCAGACTTTTGCAAAGAACTCCTAGCCAACGATATCAATCAGCAGATGAAGTCATTGAGCTTCTAAACTCTATAAGACCTCAGATTACTGTTGCACCGACATTGCCTGTCTTCACAATCGCGGATAGAAAAATAAATGAAATATGGCCATGCGAAAAAACCTTGACTAGCCACTCGTCAACCGTACTTTCTGTAGCCATTAGTCCGGATGGTCAAGTCTTGGCTAGTGGTAGTGGTGTGGATGACATGCTAGTCAAAATCTGGGAGTTAAGCACAGGAAAACCTATCCGAAGCCTCTTTGGGCATACAAGCGGAGTGCAGTTCGTTACTATTAGTTCTGATGGTCAAACTCTTGTAAGCGCTAGCAGTGATAAGGTAATCAAGGTTTGGGACTTAGTTACAAAACATTTACGTCACACCATCACGGAAGACTCTAACTGGTTTTGGTCAGTTACTACTAACTCCAGTGCAGAAATTCTTGCTGTTGGTCATGAGAACGGGGCTAACTTATGGGACTTGACAGCGGGTAAACTACTCGGCACGCTGGTCAGCCAAGATCGGTTCTCAGATGACTATTCTATAGATGGACCTATTTTTTCAGTGGCAATCAGTCTTGATAATCAGATTGTTGTTGGTGGTAGCCATGACGGAAAGATCAAACTTTGGGAATTAAGCACAGGTAATTTGTTAGATGTTATTTCAACTGGACATGAAGGGCTAGTGAAACCTCTTATCTTTAGTCCTAACGAACACATTCTTGCTAGCAGTGGAAGTGATGACAGCACAATTAAGGTTTGGGACTTAAAGAATCATGAATTAGTTCACACTTGCAACGGCCATACAGATCGGATTCGCGCACTTGCTTTCAGTCCCGATGGTCATACTCTAGCAAGCGCTAGTAGTGATGAGACAGTTGGGTTATGGGATATGAAAACAGGTGAAAAATTGTTAAGCCTTGAAGGTCATAGTGGGCCAGTTCTATCAGTAACCTTTAGTCCTGACAGTCAAACCCTTGTTACTGGGGGTCAGGATAAAACTATTAAAATCTGGCAACGCGCTTGTATACTGTAGCTTTCCCGCTACCGTTGATTTATAGGTTTTTCAAACTTTAGCGATTGAAAGATATTGAGTTGATTCTGACGTAGAATAAGTAATCTGGCTCAGCAAAAATTTTGACGACTCGTTCGTGACTCTGCAACTCGACTCTCACCACATTCAAGCGATCGCGGCTCACGCTGAACGCACTTACCCGGAAGAGTGCTGCGGTTTGCTATTGGGGAAATTGGGTTCAGGTGCTAGCGAATCCAGGATGGTGGTAGAAGTTCGTGCCACTGAAAATATTTGGACTCAGGATTTAGGAGACACGATCGAGTTGCCCAGTGATTGGGATGTGATCCAACACAAGCATTTTTGGATTGATCCCCGCGAGATGCTGCAAGTTCAGCGGGAAGCCCGCGATCGCCACCTCGACATTATTGGTGTGTACCACTCCCATCCCGATCATCCCGCCACACCTTCGGAGATGGACCGAATGTGCGCCTGGGCGCACTACTCGTATGTTATTGTTTCCGTTCAACACGGTAAAGTTATAGATCTGCGTAGCTGGAGCCTGACCGAAGACCATCGGTTCCAGTCAGAAGATATTTTGATTGCTGAGGCTGCTTAGTTTTAGCGATTTCCCCGAACTCGCCTATCCCATCATCTCTTTGCATTCATTGCCATGCTCAATCCCAATTTGGATGAGATCCAACTCACAAAAGACGAATACGAACGGTATTCTCGCCACTTGATTCTGCCAGAAGTCAGTCTGGAAGGGCAAAAGCGCCTTAAGGCGGCTAGCGTTCTCTGCATTGGCACAGGCGGCTTGGGTGCGCCGCTGCTACTCTATTTAGCCGCAGCAGGAATTGGCCGCATTGGTATTGTGGACTTTGACGTGGTGGACCACTCAAACCTCCAGCGTCAAGTGATCCACGGTACTTCTTGGGTGGGTAAGCCCAAGATCGAGTCGGCTAAGAACCGAATTCTCGAAATCAACCCCAACTGTCAAGTTGATTTGTACGAGACTCGCCTCAGTTCTGAAAATGCCCTCGATATCGTTGAACCTTACGACATTGTGGTGGATGGCACTGACAACTTCCCCACTCGTTATTTGGTCAACGATGCTTGCGTGTTGCTGAACAAGCCCAACGTCTACGGCTCCATCTATCGCTTTGAAGGCCAAGCGACGGTCTTCAACTACGAAGGTGGCCCCAACTACCGCGACCTCTATCCCGAACCCCCACCGCCGGGACTCGTACCTTCCTGCGCTGAGGGTGGCGTTTTGGGAATTCTGCCAGGTATTATCGGGGTGATTCAAGCCACCGAAACGGTCAAAATCATTCTGGGCAAAGGCACCACGTTGAGTGGTCGGCTGCTGCTTTACAACGCCTTGGATATGAAATTCCGGGAGTTGAAGCTGCGGCCCAATCCGGTGCGACCCGTAATCGAGAAGCTGGTAGATTACGAAGAGTTCTGTGGCATTCCCCAAGCTAAGGCAGCGGAAGCCCAGCAACAAGCGGAAATTCCTGAGATGACGGTGCAAGACCTGAAGCAACTGCTCGACAGCAGTGCGGATGACTTTGTGCTGATCGATGTTCGCAACCCGAATGAGTACGAAATTGCCCAGATTCCTGGCGCTATTTTGGTGCCCCTCCCCGACATTGAAAGCGGCGAAGGCGTGACTAAAGTCAAAGAAGCCCTGAATGGTCATCGTTTGATCGCTCATTGCAAAATGGGCGGACGATCGGCTAAAGCTCTCGGCATCCTGAAGCAAGCAGGCATCACTGGAACCAATGTGAAGGGTGGTATTCAAGCTTGGAGTCGGGAAATCGATCCTTCTGTGCCTGAATATTAAACGCCTGAGTTCTCAACTCTTCGCAATTTACTAAATCATCGCCTCCTCACTTCCGCTGCAATCCTTTCTTAGAGTTTGGATTGGCCGAGGTAGAGGGGGTGATCGCTTTTTTGCTAATTCGTTTTCCTGAATTTGTCTGCTAGTGATGATCGTTACTTTCCTAGCAGCAAACTCGTGCATTAATGTTAATTGGCCATTGTGCTTAGCTCTCTAGAGCTGAAATTTAACTAGCGCCGCATTGAGTGCAATGAATCCTGATTTATCTATCTGGGGATCAATCTCTAAACTAGATAGTTAAACTACATTTCTGAAGTTTGCCCCGACTGTAAAAAAACAAAAATTTCGTGCTGACAAATGCCATTTCGCTACTGGCAATTTAATTTGTCTCCCAAGATGGATGGCGGGGATCGCCCAGTGGCTCTACCTTGGAGTTCAGTGAACCTAAGTTTTTAGCCTTTGCTTAAACATTTTTGAATCCCAGACCAGGGGTAGCAGACCGAATCGCTAAGGCTAATTGAATGAACCAATTAAGCTCAGCCCTTGTATTTCTTTAATTAACAATTTTTAAACTGTTTGGAGAGCTAAGTGCCATGAATAGCGATGTTAATAAGTGCCCTTATTGCGATAGTCCTTTGCTACGGCACGCGCGTCAAAAAGGAGTCTATTGGTTCTGTACCTCCTGCTGGCAAGAAGTCCCTTCCCTGTCTAGTGCAGTTCTGCGAAGTGAGACTCCTATGACTGCTCTAACACCGAACAAAGCCACCTCTGCTTATCGCTCTGGACAATAAGAGAGATTTTTAGTCAGACCGAGTTTGAGTCGCATAGAGCCATTAGCCCTGTCTTTAGTATTAAGGCAGGGTTTTCTGTTGAGCCAGCGGGCAGATTGCTGGAACCCAATCTTGTAAGATTGAGAGAAATCAAGGGTTTTAGGCAATTCCTGTGCTAGCAGCTCTCCTCTACGGTCAAGAAGATTTACGCTTAGAACAAGTCCCCGATCCCACTCCTGGCCCTGGGGAAGTGGTGATTCAAGTGGCAGCCGCAACGACTTGTGGCACAGACCTCAAAGTATGGCGGCGCGGGGGTCATGCCCGAATGCTGCGTCCTCCAACTCTATTTGGCCATGAAGCTGCTGGAGAGATTGTGGCCATTGGGTTAGGGGTGACAGGCTGGAACATTGGCGATCGCGTAGTTGCCAATAACTCCGCTCCTTGTCTCAACTGCTTTTTCTGCCACCGTCAAGAATATTCGCTCTGCCCCAACTTAACTTTTAACAACGGCACTTTTGCTCAATATCTCAAAATTCCCGCGCCGATTGTCCAGCAAAACTTGCTGCCGATTCCGGAAGATTTACCAGCAGAGTTAGCGGCAATGACCGAGCCGCTAGCTTGTGTCTTGCATGGAGTCGCCCGCTCTAACGTTAAACCTGGCGATCGCGTGGCTTTGCTTGGAGATGGCGCGATCGGACTCATGTTTGTGGCAGCTTTGGCAAACCAAGGCGCAGAAGTGTTTTTGTTTGGGGGTAGTGACTCACGCCTGCAAGTTGGCTCCAAGTTTGGCGCTGCCCAAGTCTTTAACTATCGCCAAGTGCCTGACATACCTACAACAGTGAAAGAGCTAACAGATGGTTGGGGCGCGGATGTGGTGATCGAAGCAACGGGAGTACCTGCGGCTTGGGAAACGGCGATCGCCTGTGCCCGTCCCGGTGCAACAGTGAATCTATTTGGCGGTTGTCCTCGCGATACCACGATTACCGTCAATACCGAACAACTCCACTACAGCGAACTGACGCTAAAAGGTGTTTTTCACAATACGCCTGACTATGTCCGGGCTGCGTTGTCTTTGCTGGCTAGTCGCACCGTGCCATTTGAGTTGTTGATTAGCGATCGCCAACCCCTTGAACAACTCGAACAAGTGTTTCAAGACATGAAAGATCGCAAAGTGATTAAAGTCGCGATCGCAAACTGATATATTTAGGGCGCAAATCGCCAATACTAGGGCATTACCCATTCCCAATTACCTGGGGCGGTTGTCATGTGTCAACAAGAGGCTTGTGATGAGTAGAGTGCAACTGGGAGCTGTTCTGTCTTTTGGATTGATGCTAGTGCTAGGAGGCGGGCGAGCGGAGGCGCTACCTGGGCAAACGACTGAAGAGGTTGGGGCTTGGATTCAAGCTCACCCGACTCTGCGGCCTGCCAGTGGGGAAAAGCTCCTGGTGCGTAAGAACGATAGCGCCGCTCAGCGGTTTACTTTTCAAGCTTCTGTGCTTGCTCCTGGTAAAGTGATTCCGGCTGGAGACCCCAGTATCATTCGCTCTGAGCGTCTGTCCATCTTTGACATGATCAATGGCGTGACTCGCAATCGCCTAGACGAATCACTGCGGGTGATTTATGGCCTAGATGTGTACCAAGACTACGAGCGTGCCAATCTGGTGTACAGCTATCCCGGAGAAGCCACCGCGTACCAAGCTCGCCGCCGCGCTACCCCTCTGATGTCAGCTTTGCAGGGAGAACTTCGCACAGGCAATCGTTATGCCTATTGGACCGAAATCGCTCAAACGCGAAATGGAAGTGCCTACGCAGGTCACGTTGTGGTTTTCCTGAAGAGTGACCTCAATAAACTAGAAACTGAACTGCGAAATCGCTAGGTTGATTACCAATGCCTAAGCTAGGCTGATTTCCACTCATCTGAAAAAATATTTTTTACGGCAGTTGAAATTCGCGTAACGTCTTCATCAAGTAGGGGTGGCCAAACCACTCCTAATTTGCGCTGCGAATCATACTGTCGTCGGCTTTCTAGTGCCAATATATGCAAGGTATAAATTAATTCTCGGTCTAGGCTCGGGGCGGCTCGCAGTGCCTCAAATACCACTTTCAGGGCGAGTAATATGGACGTAACCTGCCCTGGAACTGGCGGTTTTCCTTGCTGGAGACGAGATAAAAACGTATCTTGATTTGGGTTGAGCAATCGCGCTTGATTGATTAAAAAACTACGAGCGGTTTCGTAATCCATGCCGTTCAAAAAATGATAGGGCTTGTCATTGAATTTGCTGATTTAAGGAGTTGGACTTCGATTAAACATCGCTTCTGCCAGGAATGCTGTTTAAGAGTGCCCACCTAAAAACTGCAAAGCAGCGGAATTGCTGTAAAGCTATCGTATCTGGCGATTAATGCCAAGTTCTCAGCAAAACCTATTACTTAAAAAATCAATAAAGTTAGTTTGAAATTAACGTGATCCTCCGGAGCTTTCACCTTAATTGCAGCGGTGCGATCGCGGAAGTTATTGGAAGTTCATTGATTACCTAGGGACATTCATAGACTCTTCACCGTTTCACTATGTTCAAAATTCAGTAATTCGCCCATAACTAAAGTAGACCTGTACTGATTCAGCTCGGTTTCTCGATTCCGTCCCTACTCTCCCTCTTGAATATTGCCGTTTATGAATATCGCCGCTGCAACCATTCCATTTGTCGATCTCACCCTTCAACATCAACCCATTCAAACTCAGATTGAACAAGCGATCCAAGCAGTAGTGCGGCAGGGAGATTATGTGTTGGGTCAAGCACTGACAGAGTTTGAATTGGCCTTTGCCACTGCTTGTGGCGCTGAGCATGGAATTGGAGTTGCTTGTGGTACCGATGCGATCGCCTTGGGTCTACAGGCCTGTGGCGTTGGGCCAGGTGACGAGGTGATTCTACCAGCCAATACCTTTGTTGCCACCTTGATTGGAGTCTTACGGGCAGGGGCAACCCCAGTCCTAGTGGACTGTGAGCTAGAAACAGGGCTGATGGATTTAGCTGCTGCTGCCAAAGCGATCACGCCAAAAACCAAGGTGCTGCTGCCAGTACATCTCTACGGCCAGATGGTGTCGCCTCGGCAGCTTTTAGACTTGGCTGATGCCCATAATTTACTAATTTTTGAAGACGCCGCTCAAGCTCACCTGGCAGAGCGAGATGGTTACCGAGCTGGCTCTGTGGGCATTGCCGCAGCCTTTAGCTTCTACCCTAGTAAGAACCTAGGAGCCGTAGGAGATGGTGGCATGGTCGTGACGCAAGATACGAGTGTGGCCCAAACCATGCGATCGCTGCGCAACTACGGAGCACCCCGCAAATATTTTCATACGGAATATGGCACCAACAGCCGCCTAGACACCTTGCAAGCGGCTGTCCTCAATGTGAAGTTGCCTCACTTGGCCGAGTGGAACCGCGATCGCAATCAGATTGCTCAGTACTATGATGCTTTGTTGCAGCCGCTCCACTCAATGGGTTTAGTCCCTGTCACGAATCAAAGTAGCAGCGGTCACGTGTACCACCTCTATGTCCTGCGTGTGCAAGACTGCCCCTTGACTCGTCAGTTAATTCAAGAAGAGCTTTCAGCCCAAAATATTCAGACAGGCATTCACTACCCGATTCCCTGCCATTTACAACCTGCTTTTCAAAACTTAGGTTATAAAATGGGTGACTTTCCTCAAGCAGAGCAGCTCTGCCAAGAAATTCTCTCCCTGCCTATGTATCCTGGTTTGACTCCAGCTCAAGTAGAGCGAGTCGTGGCTACCTTGAAAGGTTTACTCCAAGCATATCCTCCGGCAGCCAACACCCAGTTATGTACTCCAGTAATGGCAAACTAAAACCATGCTAATCAGGCGTAAAGTTCCCATTGCGATCGAGCGCTATGTCCTCAATGGCGCAATTCTAGGTCTACTGGCGTTGCTCTACGCTCCCTTACTATGGCATTGGGTAGATGGCTGGCTCAACAAAAGTATCAGCACTGAACATGAATACTTTAGTCACGGGCTGATTGGCTTACCCTTTGCTGCCTACATTGCCTGGAACCAACGAAACGAGTGGCGGCGCTTACCCGAAGCCAACCATCCGCTCGGAATTGCCTTCTTGAGTTTAGGAGCCGTTTTCTACCTCAGCGGCCTCTCAGATCTAGTCAACTTATCCTTGCCTGCCATCTTGGTGGGGTTGTGCTTGTGGCTAAAAGGCATGCCAGGCTTAAAGCTGCAAGGTTTCCCATTGATCTTAGTATTTCTGGCAACCCCCACTGAGTTACCTTACCTAATTGCGCCCTACACCTTGCCGCTACAACACTTCATTGCCGCGATCGCCGGGTTTATTCTCAATCAGTTTGGGATGGATGTAACGGTCGAGCAGATTTATCTATATGTGGGCGATCGCATTGTGGAAGTAGCGCCTTACTGCGCTGGCTTAAAGATGCTGTTTACCAGCCTCTATGTTGGCCTGATGCTAGTTTACTGGACAGGCACTTGGACATCACGAACCAAAACTAGCTTGTTTTTCCTTGGCACCGTGGTCATTAGTGTCAGCGCCAATATTTTGCGCAACACACTTTTGACCTTTTTTCATGGCACTGGACAGGAAAAAGCATTTGAGTGGTTGCATGCAGGCTGGGGCGGTGACTTGTATTCTGCCTGTATGCTAGGGCTGACTGTCCTGCTCTTGACCAAAATTGATCAGTTTTTCTCCAGCAACCCTGAAAGTGATGGTGCTGAGGGCGTGGCTGAGTAACACTGTATTCCTACCTTGAGTAATTGTAAAAGTGACTCATTCCCCTGCCATCATGCGGTTCTTACCTAAATCCTTCCAGCAGATGCAGTTACCCAAACTTGCTCTATTACTGCTGTTGTTATTGCTGCTAGGAATTGGAGCCGCCCCCAGCTACTTGACTGGTCACTGGCGGTGGGCTCACCCGCCCAAGGATGCAGCCTTTAAACAACTACGAAATCTAGAGAACACAGAATTAAACTTACCTGGCTGGAAGACCCGGAAGCGACAAACAGTACCCATTGGCGGGCATGAATGGCTAGCCCAAGAGATTGAGGCTGAATCCCTAGTGCTATTACCGCCTCAATCACTTAATAGTACAGCGAGCCGCTTGTCTGCCCCTGAGCCTGCAAGAGCAGTATTACTACTCACCGCTCCTAGGAGTGAAAAAAACCAACCGGAAGTCGAGTGGATGGACATCAATGGGTTTCAGCGTTGGACCACAGACTCAGCTCGGCTGTCCCGATTTACCGTAGACGTAGAAAATTCTGCTGCCGTCAAGTTGGGTTCAGATAGTAAGACCTCAGCAAAGTCTCCCATTCCCGTGAAAGCCCGGTTTTTACGCGGCTGGAATCAACAACAAACCTTTGCGGTTTTGCAATGGTATGCTTGGCCCGCAGGTGGCAGTCCAGCTCCGAGTGATTGGTTTTGGGCTGATCGAGCTGCCCAACTGCGCAATGCTCGCCAACCTTGGGTCGCTGTCTGTCTACTGATTCCTATTGAACCTCTCGGTGAGATTGATACTGTTTGGCCTATGGCGGAATCACTCGCTCAAACGGTGCAAGCTGCCTTAATCAAAGGCCCCCTCACGGCTGAGCCGCGATCGCCAGGTAAGTAGTAATAAATACTCTAGGTATGGGAACCGAAAAAATCTCACTTCGTCGTCCTCTCCTAAACTAGGTCAAGTCTCCACTAGACGACCAGCGGACGACCAGCCAAACTCAAAGTTCAATTCTTGCTTTGCCCTAACGTTTTTAGTGACCTCGCTCCAATCGCAGTATAAGAACGCTCGCAACTCTTTCAAGCCCTATGTCCCAAGCCTGTTTTCGGATACGTCAGTTTCGTGCCTTCACCCTAACCGGTCTGTACTCCGTCGCAACTACGGCATCGTTTACAGCTCTCTTGTGGGCGGCCAATGCTAGGTTTTTGCCAGAGGCAGCAATTGGGCAGACCAATCAACCAGCCAGCGATCGCCAAACCTTACCTACGGTTGTGCCAACAGTTCCGGTTAACCCAGTTGTACAGCCGCTGCCTAACTCGTTTCCCCCACTATCCAACACCTTCCCAGCCACGCCACCCAACGCCAGAACCCAGTTCGACTTATATCGCTTAGGGCCTGGAGATGGAATTGCTGTAAACGTCAATCGGTTTCCAGATTTGAGTTTCACGGCCAACGTCAACCCCGAAGGCAATATCACCGCACCCTTGCTAGGTACGATTTCTGTCAGGGGTCTCACTTTAGAAGAAGTTCAGGAACGACTACGAGTTGGCTTTAATCGGTATGTGATCGATCCAATGGTGGTCGTAACCTTAGGAAATCAACGCCCGGTGCAAGTAACCATCCTAGGAGAAGTTACCAAACCAGGTTTCTACCCAGTAGCTGGAGCCCAGCCCCGGATCTCGAACGCCCTACTCGCTGCGGGGGGAGCTACGAATCGAGCGGATTTAAGGGAAGTGCAAGTGCGTCGGACCTTGATTGACGGCACGGTCATTGAACAAAGAGTTGATTTGTTTACTCCCATCGCCAATGGCGGACAACTGCCAGACCTGCGTCTAGAAGACGGAGATGCGATCGTGATCCCTAGACTGGATGTGGGTGAGGACAAGGATTACGACCGTAGCTTGGTCGCTCGTTCTACCCTTGCCAAACAACAAATTACGGTGCGAGTTCTAAGTTATGCCGGTAATGGCATCGGCAACATTAACCTACCCAATGGCAGTACCTTTTTAGATGCTTTAACTGCCATTAGCCCTAATTTGCAGAACGCCAGACTCAAGAAAATTGCTTTGATCCGCTTCGATCAAGAGCAAGGGAAGGCGATCGCCAAAGAATTAAATGGCAAGAAAGCCTTGATGGGCGATGTTTCGCAAAATGTTCCACTTCAAGATAATGATGTCATTATTGTGGGTCGTAATTTGGTGGCTCGAATTACCTACGCTCTCAATACATTTACTCAACCGTTCCGCGATGTCTTAGGATTTCTATTGTTCTTTAGCGAAATCTCTGATAGTGCCAGCGATCTTTTCGGCCCGGGTTCTAACGATGATGACAATAATGACGATGATGATGATTAGGTAACAAAGCGTAGCAAAAG
Source organism: Trichocoleus sp. FACHB-46 (assembly GCF_014695385.1). Taxonomy (NCBI): domain Bacteria; kingdom Bacillati; phylum Cyanobacteriota; class Cyanophyceae; order Leptolyngbyales; family Trichocoleusaceae; genus Trichocoleus; species Trichocoleus sp. FACHB-46. The sequence goes on from NZ_JACJOD010000013.1 coordinate 264,877, forward strand.
CTGCAATTCACCGGAAATGCTAAGTTACCTTAGAAGCTAACCTGCTGTTTCAGCGCCCCCTTTCCATCTACGCGTTTTCCTGCTGCTATGACTCCCCCCTTTGTTAAACGTTATCTCATTGCTCTGGATCGACATAAATGGGCTGGACTTGCGGGTTTTGCCCTGATTATGGGTGCCTCTGTATTGGTGGCAGCCCAACCAGAAGAACCACCGACTTACGTGGCCCAAGGAACGCTAGCGAACAATCGCCCGCCTGTAACCTTTTCTGAGACAGGCACTCAGATCCAAGCCGAGGGACAGGTCCTGAGTCCAGAAATCTTACTAGCAGATAACGTGGTTGAGGCCGCTGCTAAGCAGGTTGATGCTGAGCCAGACGAGGTGCGACGCAATGCAACAGTAGAAGAACCCAAGAAGGAGAAGGGCAAAAACGATAATGCAGGTGCTGGTTCGTTCATCATCACCTATCGTGACGGAAACGATCCTAAGCGGGCTGCTGAAACGGCTAAGGTGCTGATGGATGGCATGGTGGAGCAGAGCCGCCTCATTAATACAGCACGCTTACGGGCGATCATTCAGGAACTGAATCAGCGTCTACCCCAAGCAACTAAAGACCTCAGAACCGCGGAACAGCAGCTAGAGCAGTACGACCGGAGAGAAGGTCCTGCCCTAGTAGCGGCTCAGAATGGCAATGTGATTACAGCGATTCAAAATGCCGAGGAGCAGCAACGGCAACTCCGCTTGGCAATGGAAGGAACGATGGCTCAAATGCGGAGCCTACAACAAAGATTAGGGTTGAATCCTGAGCAGGCCTATGCCTCTTCTGCCCTCAGTGCCGATCCAATCATTGCCAATTTGCGATCGCAGCTTTATCAAAACGAATCCCAGATAGCGCTGCTCAGTCAGTCGTTGCGGCCTGAACACCCAACGATGATCGAGTTACGAAATCAGCAACAAGCCTATGAAACATTGTTGCAACAACGCGCTGGTGAAGTTGTAGGTGGCAACCAAGTTGCAGCTCCCTTAGTCGGTGGCAACCAAATTCGCAGAGATAGTAGTTTGGACCCAGCTAGGCAGCAGCTAGCTAACCAACTTACTAATTTGCAAACTCAACTAGATACGATGCGGCAGCAGATGGCCTCGGCAGCTCGCACCGAGCAAGAAATGCGCCGTGAATATGCGGTTCTACCCAACAAACAGTTAGAGCGCACTCGCCTAGAACAACAAACAATTCTGAAGCGCACCTTTTACGACCGGATGCAGGCTGCTTTGGTGGATGCCAAGGCTGCCGAAGCAGAAACGGCTAGCAGTTTGACGATCGCGAAAGCGCCAGAGGTGTCACAGGATGCCAAACCTGCGAAAAATGCTCCTTTAACACTCGGGATTGGAGCTCTAGTCGGCCTGATCGTGGGTGGTGGGTTAATCTTGCTGCTAGATTCCCTGGAAGGCAAGTTCTACACCCTCGAAGACGTGCGAGAAGCCTTACGTCAGCGAGAAATTGCGATTTTGGGCGTCTTGCCGTTGCTACCGAATCTTGATCCTTATAGCGACGACATTCCCGTTGTGGTCGATCCTGAGTCGCCTTATGCGGACTTTTATGAGCGGCTGCGAAGTAATCTACGCCGTGCCGAAGGTAAGACGCTAAAGGTCATTTTAGTGACGAGTGTGGTAGGTCAAGAAGGCAAGACTTTGAGTGCTTATAACTTAGCGATCGCCTCCGCTAGAGCTGGCAGACGAACTCTACTAGTAGAAGCAGATTTGCGGTCACCTTCCCAAGCCAAGTCTCTCAAGGTCGCTCCTGACCCAGACAGCGCGATCGAACCACTACGCTACTACGGACAATTCGGTGACTGCATCCGCTTGGTTCCCGATGTCGAAAACCTCTATATCGTTCCTAGCCCTGGCCCCCAGCGTCAAGCCGCCGCTATTTTGGAGTCAAGCGAAATTCGTCGTCTCCTAGAGGATGTGCGGGGTCGCTTCGATATGGTGATTCTCGACACCCCTTCACTCAGCCTCTGCAATGATGCCCTCCTTCTAGAACCCTATAGCGATGGCATGCTATTGGTGACTCGGCCAGGTTATACCGAAGACAGCCTGCTAGCTGAAGCTACTGACCAGTTAGCGGAGTCAGATTTCCGGCTACTGGGAGCCATCATTAATGGGGTAGACATCCCTGTACAGTCAGTTGAACCCTTACTCGATGAGGAATTGACTGCTCATGCACTTGGCGAGGACATGGCTGAAGACCTAGGAGAAGTAGCCACTAGCACCAGAGACTACCGCTAGTTCTTGCTAACTTTCAAGAATTTAGAGCTTTTTTGAAACCTCTGTAGCTTTTGGGACTCCGCACCCTGCTACAGAGGTAAGCTATTAGTTGAAGTAGTTGAAGCAAAATTAGTAAGAACTTTGACCTTAGAGTTGTCGGTTATCGGCAAGAACTCTACTGCACTGCTAAACTCGTTAAATCTTAATTTAATCTCCGTAAAAAGCCCGATTTCCCAATCGGGACAATTGCACATACTGATAAGCATGGCACTCCACCCGATCAATTTATAAACTCTTCACAAGCGGATAGACATCTAATTTCGGTAGGGTTTAGCACAGAAATTGAATCCCAGATATTAAGCTGACCCCTAAATGCTCACCCGCTTAACTTGACTGGGTTTATCTACCCCCCTTTAACATGAGGTTTCCAGTGAACGGTCTTGACCTAGAACGACCTAAAATTCTGGTCGTAGATGACCACCCAGCAAGTCGGATGACTGCTGTGGCCCTGCTCTCAGTGGAAGGATATGACGTTTTAGAAGCAGACAGTGGCCCAGCAGCTTTGACTTGTGTCACTGAGGGCAATCCTGACTTGATTCTCCTGGATGTAATGATGCCAGGAATGGATGGCTTTGAAGTCTGTCGTCGCTTAAAACAAGATGAGCAAACCCGACTCACCCCAGTTATTTTTATTACCGCCCTAAACGATCGACGAGCTCGTCTAAAAGGGATTGAGGCAGGGGGGGATGATTTTCTCACAAAGCCATTTGACCAATTAGAACTATCGGCTCGTGTGAAATCTTTGGTGGGTCAGAAGCGCCTGAACGAAGACTTAGACCACGCAGAGCAAGTCCTTTTTTCCATTGCTCGCACTGTAGAGAGCCGCGACCCTAACACTGGCGACCACTGCGAACGGCTAGTGATGCGGGTTAAAGCCTTTGGAGAATACCTAAATCTATCTCGGAGTGAGGTGCGAGACCTAATGTGGGGCGGGTACCTGCACGACATCGGAAAGGTTGGAATTCCAGATGCCGTCTTGCTCAAAACAGCGGGCTTTACCTCCGAAGAATGGGAAGTGATGAAGCAGCATGTGCTGATTGGAGAACGAATCTGTCAGCCACTGAGAACGATGCGGGGTGTGTTGCCAATTATCCGTAATCACCATGAGCGCTGGAACGGCTCAGGCTACCCAGATGGGCTGGTGGGTGACGACATTCCCTTGCTGGTGCAGGTCTTTCAATTGATTGATATCTACGATGCCCTGACTCACGAGCGACCTTACAAGCGAGCTTATACCCCAGAAGAAGCTCTCGCTATTTTGCTGGAGGAGAGAGACAGAGGCTGGCGGAATCCCAAGTTAGTGCAGCAGTTTCAGGATTTTATCCATCAAAGTGAGATTAAGCCGCTGCTCTCAGTGCCTCGAACTGAAGTGGTTGCTCACCCTGTAGAATCACCTGTGAGTTAATCGTGTAGAACCGCGGTATACTCCGGTGGAACAGATGGAATCTGAAGGGAATGGTAGCGGTAGCAATCTTAGCGGCTGGACGTGGAACACGCATGAAGTCGAACCTACCCAAGGTTTTGCATGGTCTGGGTGGGCGATCGCTGGTGGAACGGGTTCTGAATAGTTTGTCTGATATTGAACCATCTCGACGAATCATCATCGTCGGCTATCAAGGGCATCTTGTCCAGGAAGCTTTAGCATCTTTTAGCGATGTCGAGTTTGTGGAACAGGCAGAGCAAAAGGGCACAGGGCATGCAATTCAGCAGCTGTTGCCTCATCTAGCAGGGTTTCAAGATGACTTGCTGGTGCTGAATGGAGATGTGCCACTTCTGCGGCCAGAAACATTGCAACAGTTGTTAAAAACACATCAGCAGCACCAAAATGCTGCCACAATTTTGACGGCTCAACTGCCCAATCCTAAAGGATATGGGCGGGTTTTCTGCGATAGCCAAAACATTGTGAAGCAAATTGTAGAAGACCGAGACTGTAGTCCTGCCCAGAAGCAAAATCATCGCATCAATGCGGGAGTCTACTGCTTCCGGTGGCCTGACCTAGAGCTGGTACTGCCCCAGCTCAAAGCAAACAACGACCAACAAGAGTACTACCTGACAGACACCGTAAGCTTCCTAGAGCCAGTCATGTCGGTAGATGTAGAAGATTATCAAGAAATTTTGGGCATCAATGATCGTAAGCAGTTGGCGGGCGCTTATGAGATTTTGCAGGCCAGGGTAAAAGACGATTGGATGGCTGCCGGAGTCACATTGGTAGATCCAGACAGCATCACCATCGATGAAACCGTACAGATTGAACCGGATGTAGTGATTGAACCCCAAACCCACTTGCGCGGCAAAACCACCATTCGTGCAGGCGCTCGTATTGGCCCTGGTAGCTTGATTGAGAACAGCGAGATTGGTGAGAATGTAACAGCGCTCTACTCAGTCGTGACGGACAGCACCGTGAAATCTGGGGCTCGGATTGGTCCTTATGCTCATCTCCGGGGCCATGTGGAAGTAGGCTCTGGCTGCCGTATTGGTAACTTTGTCGAGATCAAGAGCAGTACTGTGGGCGATCGCACCAACGTAGCTCACCTGTCTTACATCGGTAACGCGACGCTAGGTGAACGAGTGAATATTGGTGCGGGAACGATTACCGCCAACTACGACGGAGTGAACAAGCATCCGACCGTGATTGGCGATCGCACCAAGACAGGCTCCAATAGCGTACTAGTAGCTCCCGTTACCTTAGGGGCAGATGTTACTGTGGCAGCAGGTTCCGTCGTGACCAAAGATGTCTCCGATGATTCGCTGGTGATTGCTCGTGCCCGTCAAGTGACGAGAGCAGGTTGGCGGATGAAACCGCAGGCTGGAAGTGAGGAGTAAGGAGTGAGGAGTCTGAAGTCTTGACCTTCCTTCATCTTTCCTCCTACTCCTTACTCCTCGCCTCTCTTCACGTCGTACCTACCACCATTCCAGACGCTAATTCTAAGGTGTCGCCGATGCGATCGCCGTTGTGGTAAGCAGCCAAGAGAACATCACTAGTTTTGCCCCAGGCGATCGCACCATTGGCATCAATTCCAATGGCACCCAAGTCGCGCTGATTTTGTTGAGACTCAGTAAAGGAGCGCTCAAAGGCAGCTTGTAGGGGTAAGCCGTCGGTAACCCGCACGACAATCCGCGCGGCGAGGCACTCGTCAATAATGTCTTCCCCAATGCCAGTACAGCTAATCGCTGCATGAGTGGTGGCGTAGTTGCCCGCAGGCATGGCAGAATCGCTGACTCGGCCCACGCGCTCGAAACCTTTGCCCCCAGTTGAGGTGCCAGCTACTAGATGACCTTGGTTGTCGAGCGCGACCACTCCAATCGTACCGCGCCCCGCATTGCTATCGGCAACGAGTTCCTCTGCGACGACACCCGCCATTGTTTTGGAAAAGTTGCCTTGCCGTTCCTGAATCCACTCTTGTAGCCGTAGCTCCGTTAAAGGTTCATGGGGGGGAATTTGCAGTTCACGCACTAACTCAGCGGCTCCATGGTCAGAAAGCACGCGATCGGCAGCATTTTGCAAGGTTTCAGCCAGATTGATCGGATTTTTTACCCGAGAAACGTTAATCACACCACTAAAGCGTTGAGTTGCGCCATCCATGAGCGCCGCACTCATGCGAATTTGGCCGTCGGATTGCAGCACCGAGCCAGTGCCAGCATTAAAACGGGGATGGTTTTCTAGAAGCTGACAACCCCGAACCACAGCAGTTTGGGCGCTGGCTCCTTGGTTGAGGAGGGCATAAACTTCTTCCACGATGCCGTAAAGAATTTGTCGTAATGCGTCTGCTCCCCCTTTGCCTTTTAAGGAGCTACCCGCCCCTCCATGAATAATTAGCTTTGGCTGCACCCGTGACATAACTAGCACCTTTAGTAAATTAGATAAGACTCAACTGCCTGAAACTGGCGAAGCTGGCGCGATCGCTAGCCCAGCCGACAACTCCCCGATCTATAAATCTAGCGACTGAGCTTGACTACGACGACGGCGACACCGCTCTGAACAGTATTTAACTTCATCCCAGCAGCCTTCCCATTTTTTTCTCCAGGTAAAGGGACGTTGGCAAACCGGACAAATTTTAGTCGGTAAATCGGATTTAGAGCGAGCACGTCCCATAGTCAAAGCATCTAGAAATCAAACGGTGAGTCGTAGGGTACGGTTGTAGATTAGGCTGTTTTAGGAAATAACCTATAACTCCAGGCTTAGTCTACTAAAACCTTAGCTGCTTACCCTCTATTCCTGGTTTTACATGTCTGAAAGTGCCTTAACCAAAGTCCGAATTGTCTTGGTAGAACCCGCAGGGCCGCTCAACATAGGTGCGATCGCCCGTGTGATGAAAAATATGGGTCTGCAACAGTTGGTGTTAGTTAATCCGCATTGCGATCCCCTAGGGCCAGAAGCACGCCAGATGGCCGTTCATGCAGTAGATCTTCTCACCACAGCTCACGTAGTCCCGAATTTGCCGACTGCTCTCCAAGGATGCCAGCGGGCGATCGCAACCACAGCCCGGAGTCGCACCTTAGAAACTGAGTTGGAGCATCCCCGAACCGCTCTCCCTTGGCTATTACCCGGAGTTAGGGAAGTTGAGGAAACAGAGCCGGAAAACAGCTCAGACGCAACACCAACGGATACTTGGCAATCAGCCTTAATTTTTGGGCCAGAGGATCGCGGGCTGAGTAACGAGGAACTGAACTATGCACAGCGCTTCATTCGCATTCCCTCCAGCCCAACGTATCCGTCGCTGAACTTAGCTCAAGCAGTAGCAGTTTGTTGTTATGAGCTATATCAATCTATTCAGATCAGCGCAGAACTCACTGGAATCCCGCCAATCGCCCCCAAACCAACGGCCCTAGCAACGCCTGAATCCTCAACCACCCCAGTGATGGCTCCTCTAGAATCCTTAGAAGGGTATTACCAACAGTTAGAAACTTTGCTCTTGAAAATTGGTTATCTTTACCCGCATACTGCAACCAGTCGCATGGAGAAGTTTAGGCGATTATTTAATCGAGCTGAGCTTTCGGCTGCTGAAGTAGCGATGTTGCGGGGTATTCTCAGTCAAATGGAATGGGCGCTCCAGCAAAGTCAGAAGTACGAAGAGGTATGAACCTTCGGCTCTCTTGGAGTCCTCTCAACATAGGTACAACCTAGACAAGAGGGGGCGATCGCGAGTCATGAGGTGCAGTTGCAGCCGAACAAGGTTAAAATTCATCCAAATTTGTGCAATTAACCGCAAATACGATTAACCTTACGGCAGCGTTGCTCAACGCCCGCAATGAGAAATGAGGGGATTGGTGTGGCTAGAGGTGTACAGTTTAATGTGTTGTGTCGGGAGGCTCGCTAATGACAGATCAAGGTAGCACTATGAGCCGTCGGCACCGTCGTCGCCAAATGTTGCAGGCATCGCAGCAGCAAGAAGTTGCGAAAAGACTGCCTAGCCAACCCGAAAATTTGCTTTCCGCTCAGGGCACCGTGCCTAAGGCTCCCACGCAATCGCAGCAGCGGGCTAGCCATCGAGCGGGATCGCAGTCACACTTACGGCTTAACTTAAAGCAACTGTTGTCAGGCCAACCAGAGCGGCGTTTACTGCCCCTCGCTAGGACAAACGGGCAACTAGTGGTATCGCCATCGAGAACTAGCGCGATCGCACCTACGACCCGCCGTTCAGCCAGAGAAAGCGGTTTACGCACGTCTAACAATGCTCAGCGTCTCCCCGGACCGCGAGATACCAACTCAATCGACGATAGTCTTTGGCGCGATCGCTTACTGCCACTCACTCCCAAAGCAGCAACCCGAGAAGCAGCTAGAGGAATAGGCGCAAAAAATTCCCCACTCTCGGAGCGACAAACTCAAGTCAGCAGCCCCATTCCAGGCAATTCATCGGGTTCCAGAACTCGATCAGGCAAGCGCACTCGACAACGCAGTCCTAAACTGCACCGCTCCCAACCCACAGCTCAGTCAATTGCAGAGTTGAAGCGCAAGGCAGCTCAGCGATCGCAGCTTCGGCGGTCAGTATCTCCTTTGCTGTATGGCACTCGCCTGTTGATTTTGGGCTTAGGCATTGGGGTAATTGCTGGCACTTTGCTCTCTACTCTAGACCCTAGCCGCTTTATGGCTGGAGCCTCTCAAACGGCTATCAACGCTAAGAGCCAGACTGAACAACAGGCAAAAGTGGTTAACTCAGCTAAACTTCCGATGCCGTTGAAGTTAAGCCAAGAAGCTGCCCCCCTGAAAGCTGAGATTCAAGGGTTAACCAGACAAACCTCCGGTTTAACCCCAGGCGTGTTTCTGATCGATCTGGATACGACGACCTATGTAGACCTGAATGGAACTGCCGTCTTTCCAGCAGCTAGCACAATCAAAGTTCCAGTCTTAGTAGCCTTCTTTCAAGATGTAGATGCTGGCAAAATTCGCCTAGACGAGCTTCTAACGATGAAGCCTGAGTTGATTGGCTCTGGGTCAGGCGATATGCAGTATCAACCTCCAGGGACAAAATTTAGTGCCCTAGACACCGCATCCCGAATGATCACGATTAGCGACAATACAGCAACCAACATGCTAATTGCTCGCTTGGGTGGGGTTGCTGCGCTCAACCGACGCTTTCAATCTTGGGGCCTCACAGCGACGGTAATTAACAACCCCCTACCTGACTTACAAGGCACCAATACCACCAGCCCTAGGGATTTAGCCACCTTGATGGCCTGGGTGAATCAAGGGGATTTGGTGTCGATGCGATCGCGCGATCGCATGCTTGACATTATGCGGCGCACCGTAACCGATACCTTGCTGCCCCGCGGTTTAGGAGAAGGTGCCACCATTGCCCATAAAACTGGAGATATTGGTTCGCTGATTGGAGATGTCGGTTTAATTGACATGCCCAACGGTAAGCGATACGTCATTACCGCTTTGGTCAAACGTCCCTTCAACGACGGGCAAGCTTCAGAGTTAATTCGCCAAATTTCCCGCGTCACCTACAACAATCTCAGCCAATCGGGGGGAGCTGCGAATACTCTGCCGGGGTCCACTATGGCTCCGGGTCCAGGAGTAGGTATGCCCAACCCAGCAGGAAATATGCCACTGGGCAACCCCGCCAATGTCCCAGGTCAAGGCCGTCCCATGGCGCCTGCTGCCCCCAGCACTTTTAACCAACCACCAGGGTTTAATCAGCAATAAGACTTTCCGAGAGACTTTGGGAAAGATCTTCAGCCAGATCCGGGGGGAGATCCTCTGAAAGGCTTGCTGCTTCCTCCGCCGCCATTTGGTCTAGAGTCTGCCAAATCTCTTGCAGCAAAGGCTCTAGACCGATGCGCGCTACGGCTGAAATCAGAAAAACAGGCACTTGGCTAAGTTCTCTTAGGTGAGCTGCTACAGCCTCCAAGGTTTGTGCAGCTTCCTCCTGATTCTGGATGGCATCCATTTTATTGAGGGCAATAATCTGCGGGCGATCGCTGAGCCCCCGACCGTAAGCTTGCAACTCATCTTGAATGACGTGATAAGTCGCGATCGGATCTTCAGTAGTTGCGTCAATGAGGTGGAGTAAAAGTCGAGTCCGCTCAATGTGGCGAAGAAAGTCGTGGCCCAAACCTGTACCCAGGTGCGCTCCTTCAATTAAGCCAGGAATATCGGCAAATACTGTGCCGTCTCCCGTTGGTTTACGCACCACGCCTAAGTTGGGCACCAAGGTCGTAAAGGGATAGTCGGCAATTTTGGGTCGGGCAGCAGATAACACCGAAATCAAAGTAGACTTGCCCGCATTGGGTAAGCCAATAATTCCTACTTCCGCCAACAGTTTTAACTCCAGTCGCAGCAAGCGGGACTCACCAGGTAAGCCAGGCAAGGCTCTTTCAGGAGCGCGGTTATGGTTGCTGAGGAAGTGCTTATTACCCAGCCCGCCTTTGCCACCTTGAGCAATGCAGAAGGTTTGCCCAGGTGTAATCAAGTCGCCCACTATTTCATCCGTTACGGCATCATAAATCATTGTGCCGCAAGGAACTTCAATGATTCTGTCATCCCCTGATGCTCCTGTGCGGTTGTTGGGGCCGCCTCGCTCGCCATCTTCCGCCTTAAAGATGTGTGCGTATCTAAAATCAAGCAGGGTTTGCAAATTCTGATCCGCCTTCAAGATCACGGAACCACCTCTGCCACCGTTGCCACCAGAAGGCCCCCCTGCAGGTACATACTTTTCACGCCGGAAGGCAACTAAGCCATCACCGCCGTTACCCGCTTGAACTTGAATTTCTGCTTGATCAATGAATTGCATGAGGATGAAAACTGAAGCGTTTATCTATCCATCATAGGTAACTACTTCTCCCTTGAGTTGAGTTAATTTCAGCTCGAAGTGTCTGTACCATGACTGTCTCTCCTGAGCGTAACGATTGCAGCGATAATGAGCGATCGCCTCTTCAAAGTAAGTCGGTTAGCCATGTTCGTTAACTTGTTGTTGTAGCCACCCATCTACAGGTTGACCGTCGCGCCGCTTCAGCTCAATTTCGACCACTAAGACTTCCTGGGAACCTGGAGGGGCAGGCTTTTGATGAAACAAAATTTCGTAGGCCGCAGGGTCTTCGTTGCGCTCCCGCAGCCAATCTTGCACCTTCATCGTGGCAAAGAGCGATTGCCCCTGCTCAAACATGCGCGTAATTTGCATTTGCAGGGTGTAGGGGTTGTACCGAGGCATCGCTGACTCCGATCGCTGAACAGTACCCAGATTTTAGCTTGGGGAGCGATCGGCGGTTTGCGATTAGCAGTTAGCCGAATTCAACCGCTAACAAACAACCACCAATCGCTATAAATTACCGAGCAATGAAGTGCGCCCAAACATTGCCATCTGGACCTGCGACTCGATCCATGTAGCTGTAGGGATAAAGCAGCTTACGGCCTTCGGTGTCGTAGTAGCCAGATAGAGCATCGCCCCAAGGGTCGTTTACGATGAAGCCTTGCGCCGTGTAACCTACCACGCAAACAATATGGCCAGTCGCTGTGAAGTCTCCCCCCATCACGACAGGGCGACCATTGATTAGTTCGTCCTTTACGGCTGCCCAGTTGCGAGTGGTGCTAAAGCTGGTTTTGAAACCATAGGCCTTAATCATTTCTGAGAGAACCGCATTATCGGTTTGCGATCCTTGGCCGTAGCGGTTGAGACACCATTGCAAGAGTTCATCCTCTAATTGGCCGCCTTGCGATCGCCGTCCGTAATAGTAAAAAATCATCGCGATCGAGGTGACGTTGCAAGTCGCCCAGGAATAGCGCGGATTGTCCCGTTGGGAAAAGTAAGGAACATTCAGTTCCACCTGGGGTGGCATCGGGTTGAAGGGCTTGGTGCCCCGCTTCATTTGGATAAAGTCGGGAAAGATATAGCCCGTGTTGCCAAACTGAGGCAACTCTTCGGTGAGGGAGGCTTTGATGTGGCCATCGGCGATCGCATAACCTGCCACCCCGTAAACACTGCCTGCCGTTATCGCGAACTTTTCTGAAGCTTGCAGACTGGCGGAATCAACCGGACGTTTTTTGAACACAGTGGTTTTGAGCACCGTGGCTGTGAGGGCGTCTGGGTCAAAAGACACAACTTTATTGTTGTGCTTGATCTGAATGTGCTCCCAATAGATATAGCCCGTTTGCCCCAAACCCTGAATAGGAGTAGCCAGAGACACCCGGAAGTGACCTTTGATCGCAGCGTATCCAGTAATTTGTAAAGTTTGGCCCTGTAACAACTCAGCTTTTTGGTTGGCTGCTAATGAGGCAGAGTCAGCAGGCTGAGCCTTAATTAAGGTGGTTTGCGTAACCAGAACCTGAGCGCTTAAAGGTGTGTTAGGAACATCGCTGATATTAAACTTGAAAACCTGTGCTCCCTTGCTGAGTTGCACATGCTCCTCAAAGAAATAGCCGAATTCTCCAATCGGGGCAATGGGCGGGTCAAGCACCACTTTGAGATGTCCATCCACTGAGCCATAGCGACTGACCTTGAAAGTTTGGCCTGCCTTTACAGCTACCTTCTGCTGAGCGTTGAGACGGGCTGAGTCGATGGCACGAAACTTAAATAAGGTATCTCGCAAGACTTTTAAGGTTAGCGACTGGCCTACCGTCATCGGGTCAGTGCTGACAGTCAGGTAAATCACTTCATCGTCAACCAGCTTGCCAGCGCTATCAGTGCCTTTGAGTTTTAGCCAGCGAGAGCCTGCGGCCTTAAAGCCTTGGTTCAAGTTCACTTGCCAAGTGCGCTTTTGAGCATCCATCATCACTTCCAAGGGATACTTGTCCTCTGCGGCGAGTGAGACTTTGGCAATTCGTAGTGGGTCATAAGTTCCCTTGAGAACCACGGCCTGATTGATCAGAACTTCTCTGGGGCCACTGTAGGTGAGTGCGGGTGGGGCAGAAGCAACGGCTGGACTACTGGGCGGATTTTGGGCTTGGGGGTTGGTCATAGTGTCCTCAGTCGGTCGATGACTCTTTCTTCTAGTCTTCTATCTAGAGTGGCGACTTCATCCTATGGAAGTGGCACCCTTCAACTTGAATTCTGAATGGCTATGCTTCTGATTGCTCACTCAAGGCAGGGGGCAGAGGCAAAGCACTCAGGGCAACTACAGTTGGAATGGAATACTTTCCGACACATGTCAAAAATTAGGTCAGGCACTCCTAGCGCTAAGCTACTTCCTGCTGCTCTGACACCCATCTGGCAGAAGGCTGAAAAGAAAAGTCCCAAGATGATGGCAACCTTGGGACTTAACAACATAAATGAAATTAAACAGTACTAATCAAAAATCACTAACGCAGTGCTAGGGGCTATACACCCAAGTCAGCCAAAATATCAGTTGCATGGGTGTCGGTCTTCACAGTGGTGTAGACATTGCTGATGGTGCCGTTGCTGCCAATGACGTAGGTGACACGCTTGGCATAACCACCCCCATCGACATCGTAAGCTTTCGTGATGGCACCGTTGACATCGGCGAGGAGAGGGAAGGGGAGATTAAACTTCTCTGTAAACTTCTGGTGAGAGGTTTCGTCATCAATGCTGACACCTAGCACCACAATGTCTTTGCCTTGATACTGGCTGTAGTTGTCTCGGAAGCTGCAAGCTTGTTTGGTGCAACCGGGCGTATCGTCTTTGGGGTAGAAGTACAGCACAACCGCCTTGCCTGCAAAGTCAGACAGCGAAACAGTATTACCGTTGGTGTCTTTGGCTGTAAATGCGGGGGCAGTATCGCCAACAGATAAAGGCATAGATTTGGCTTCCTTCTAGTTTCTAGGTTCAGTTCCAGATTGTAACTTACCGAGCTTTTTACAGCCCTAGCGGGAGTGATTCCAGAAGGAGGCGATCGCTGCCTATTCCTTGAGGTTGAACCGTAAAACGTAAAGTTATACTTCAGGCGCTTGATCAAGTACTTTGATATTCTGTAGTCTTTGTTACAGAAATATTTTTAGTTCTTAGCGGCAGAGTCGCTTAACTGATAGTAATCTGCCAATTGATTTAGCAGTTGCTACTCAATCTCAGACTAAAGCCCAGGCTAAGACTCAAATTAAGGAAACTGACTTATGAAAGCTCAAATGCAATATTCCCAAACTGCTTTTGCTCAGACTGCTAACTTTTGCTGGCTCCCTGGCCTGGCTCCCGCCCCTACTGAAGCCGAGGCTTCTACTTGGGTGCATTTGCTCCAGCCTCCCAGCACTTTTAGCTATGACGAAGCTTTGCTAATTTGTCAGCAGTCTGAAGATGAGTGGCTGGCTTGGGTGCCTGAGCACGGTGAAGTAGTGCTGCACGTCAATCAGTTTTATCGCGCTGCTTAACTGAGTCAGGCTCCACAGGGAGTACTTACAGTTGACTTGAGGCGACGCGATCGCCTCATCCAATGCTAATCCGATGTTAATGAGTAGCGGCTAGCTCTACAGTCTCCACATCATTATCACTATCACTGGGTTTAAGGAGTGATACTTGAGTGCGTACCCACTCAAACCAAGCCTCCAAGCCTTCCCCAGTTTTGGTGGAAACCGGAATGATGGTGGCATGAGGATTCATTTGCCGCACATTCGCCACAATCTGTTGAATATCCACTTCCAAGTAGGGCGCTAAATCCATCTTGGTAATCAGTAAGCAGTTCGCTTCTTGGAACATCACTGGGTATTTCAGTGGCTTATCTTCGCCCTCGGTGATGCTGAGCAGCGCGATCTTGGCATGCTCACCCACTTCAAACTCGGCTGGGCAAACTAGATTCCCCACGTTTTCCACCAAAACCAAATCGAACTCATTGGGGTTGTATTGGTGAGAAAACTGATGCAAACCGCCTGCTACCATCTTGGAGTCGAGGTGGCACGAGCGCCCTGTATTGATGGCAATGACTGGAACGCCATATTGCCGCAAGCGATCGGCATCTAGTTCGGTGGTCATGTCACCTTCAATCACTGCAATTTTTAGCTCACTGGTTAAAGCGGCTAGAGTCCGTTCTAGTAGGGCCGTTTTGCCAGCGCCGGGACTGCTCATGAGGTTGAAACAGGTGATACCCCACTGATCAAAATGTGCCCGATTGTGGTCAGCTCCCGCTTGGTTGACGTGGAGTAGGTTAATGCCAAGGGCAGCGTCGAAGGTTTGGTGCATGAGTTTCAGTGAGGGGGAAGGGGTGAGGAGTGAGAGGTCAGAAGGAAGGGTTAAGCGATCGCTGCGTTAGCTGGGTCAGAATTAACAGCGTCAGCAGTAGCAACAGAGTATTCAATGCGATCGATTTTGAGTTCGCGGCCAGATCGGATGTCTTCCATCGGGGATTGGCATTGGGGACAGGCATATTGCAGACCAATCTCAGGGGCGTATTCTGCTTGGCAACGGTGACAGAAAGCAATTAAAAGAGTTTCTGCGATCGCCAGTTCTGCGCCTTCGAGAAAGGTGTTGCGCGTCTGCACTTCAAAGGCAAATTGCAGACTGACAGGTTCCACACAAGTGCATTTGCCCACAGTTAGGTGAACTCGGCTTACCTTAGGTTGTTCTGGCTGCGCTTCCCACCAGTCCTTAACTGTGAGAATGAGGGCTTTGGTCATATCAGTTTCGTGCATACCTTAGCTCCACTCCGCGACCAATTCTGGGGTTGCCTCGGGATGAATGAAACTGGCCTTTTCTTTACGCGGTAGTTGCCCGGACAAGACCAGATGAGCCATTGTGTCGCAAATGACGCGAGTCGCCATTAAAGAGGTGATGTCGCTGATGTCGTAGGGAGGGGAAACTTCTACGATTTCAAGACCGCAAACAGGGGCACGCTGGACAATTTTGCCGAGGAGATAGAGGGCTTCGCGCGGCATGAGGCCACCGGGTTCGGGCCAACCTGTACCAGGGACAAACCCAGCGTCAATGCAGTCAATGTCAAAGCTAATGTATACGCAGTCAGTGCCATCCATAGCCCGCTCTAGAGCAAACTCTACGGCTGCATCTAGGCCCATTTCCATAATGTCTGTAACAGTCAAGATGTTGGTGTTCCGCTCGCGGCAAACTTTCACGCCTTGTCGAGGCACTTGCCAGCCCCCAATGCCTAACTGCACCAAGTTCTTGGGAGGTGCATTCTTGATGTTGTTGGCATGGAACCAAGGGCAGGTATGCATGCGCTCGTCTAGGTCAGTCTCTTGGGTATCCACATGGCGATCGAAGTGAATAATGCCAACTTTTTTATCCCCTAGGTGCCGACAGATGCCCCGAACCGTAGGATAACCAATCGAATGATCGCCGCCCATAATGATGGGAAAAGCACCCGAACTAAAAACGTGGGCAATGCCCTTAGAAATCTGATCAAATGATTTTTCGTTATTCGCAGGGATGGTGAAAATATCCCCCACATCACAGAGGGTAATTTGCTCTCTCAGGTCAATGCCCAGTTCAAAGTTGTAAGGGGTATAAAGCGCTGAGATCCGGCGAATTCCTTGGGGGCCAAAGCGAGTTCCGGGGCGATAGGTAGTACCCGAATCATGGGGAACTCCCACGATCGCGACATCATATTCCCCGACTCTTCTCACATCTTCTAAATAAGGCGCTTTGAGAAAAGTATTGATGCCTGCATAGTGCGGCAATTCTCCGCGAGAAAAAGTGGGAATGGTGCGATCGCGAATACTTTCGGCAGCTTCTAAACCATACTCCAAGCCTCTAGAGACTTCTTGTTGCCAGCCAGTCAGGGGCAGATGAGTCTCCAGTTCTAGGGCACGATTGGCTTCAGTTTGGCGCTGCGGTGAGTCGCCATTAGGACTTCGAAAAAGTGAATCTTCAGTCATGGTTTGTGGCGATGCGAGTGGACTAAAAAACAGAGAAAATTGCAACACAAAAGCCCAGGAGAGCCATAGCAGTTCAACTCTGCTACGTACCTCCCGGGCTTTTTTCCCGCCGTGTGACCAGCTAGTGTTTCTACAAAATTGCCGAAATACTAAAGACTGGTTGCCTCTCTCGGACCAGACGTTTGAGCCATCAAAACTAAAACCGGAACCCTAGAAGCAATTAAATTGTTGTGATAGTTCTAGCAACAGCACAAAAGCAATTGTGTATTGAAAAATACAAAGTTTCGCGATCGCGAAACCTGAAGGCAATCTGACAGACCTTCCGGACTGGTGGCGATATCGCTGAGAATCTAAGATTAGGAGATAATGCAAGCAACTGTAATTTCAGCTAGCTGCGTTACAGCTTGATTTTTGACTCAACATCCTTGTGCTTCTCAATGACTGTAGTCAATCCCAACCGTTCTAGAACCATTCACTATCCCAGCCGAACCGTCAAGCGAGCTAAGCAGGCCATGCGTTGTGCTCCATTTCGGGGCTACTTGTTTGTCACCATGCACCAGCAAAGCGTCTCCCTACAGGCGATCGCGGGGTCCGCTGGAGTACAGCAGCAATATACACGCCAGCCACTATCAGAATTGAAGGCTGAGAGTGCTTTGCTATGGTTAATCCAAGTGGGAGTGCTACGGCGAGAAGTAGATGGTCAGGGTTTGACGGATAGTTTTCGGCTCACGCCCCTTGGTCGGCAAATCGTAGAGCAGTGGCAACTGCAAGGAGGAAATTGGCCTAGTGCAACGCTATGGGACCACCTCTATAACGCCTTGAACCGTTGGGTAAGACTACCTATTTAGTCGGTGCTGATGAATGATTGAAATGGGATAGCCAGCGAGGACCTCGGATGAAAGCCATTATGATCGTGGGCACTACGTCCCACGCTGGAAAATCGCTACTGACTGCGGCTTTGTGCCGAATTCTGAGCCGTCGCGGTTGGCGGGTCACTCCTTTTAAGGGCCAGAACATGGCTCTTAACGCTTACGTAACCTCAAGCGGAGGGGAAATTGGTTACGCTCAAGCCGTACAAGCTTGGGCAGCAGGGGTCAGCCCTCGCATTGAGATGAACCCAATTTTGCTCAAGCCTCAGGGAGATATGACTTCCCAGGTGATTCTCAAAGGCAGAGCAGTAGGCAAAGTCAGTGCAGCCGACTATTACGAGCATTACTTTGAACCAGGCTGGCAGGCGATCGAAGAATCGTTGCGACGGCTGGGCGAAGAATTTGACTTAGTGGTGTGCGAAGGAGCAGGCAGTCCTGCCGAGATCAACCTCAAGCACCGCGACTTGACTAATATGCGGGTGGCAAAACACTTGAATGCGTCCACCATTTTAGTTGTAGATATCGATCGCGGTGGCGCTTTTGCCCATATCATCGGCACCTTAGAACTCCTAGAGCCTGACGAACGAGCCTTAATTCGCGGCATTGTCATCAATAAGTTTCGCGGTCAGCGATCGCTCCTGCAATCCGGGATCGATTGGCTACAAGAGCGCACAGGCATTCCCGTCATCGGTGTGATTCCATGGATGGAAGACTCTGGTTTCCCAGCCGAAGATTCGCTAGATTTGTTCGAGCGCCGTACCAGCCAAAGCAATCGTGATCTAACGATCGCCGTGGTTCGCCTGCCTCGGATTTCTAACTTCACTGACTTTGACCCACTGGAGTCAGAATCAACCGTCACCGTGAAGTACGTGGGTCCAAAAGATTCTTTAGGCTATCCAGATGCGGTGATTATTCCTGGCTCTAAAGCCACGATCGCTGACTTGCTGACTCTGCAAAAAACTGGCATGGCCGAAGAAATTCAAAACTATGCCGCAGCCGGTGGCACCGTCCTCGGAGTCTGCGGTGGCTTCCAAATGCTGGGTAAAATTTTGGCAGACCCCGAAGGGCTGGAGGGGCATGAAGGTCGCTATAAGGGCCTGGGGCTGTTACCCCTCAAAACCGTGATTACAGGGCAAAAAGTAGCTCGCCAGCGTCTAGTCAGTTCCAACTTTCCTCAAACTGGACTGCCTGTTTCAGGTTATGAAATCCATCAAGGCCGAACCCAGGTGATGGAAGGGGAAGGGGTGCAGTTGTTATTTGAAGATGCCAATTTGGGAGTAGTGGACAAGAGCTTGTCTGTATGGGGCACCTATCTGCATGGCTTGTTCGACAATGGCCCCTGGCGGCGAGCTTGGCTAAATCGCCTCCGACAGCAGCGCGGTCTGAAGTCTTTGCCAACCGGAATTTCCAATTACCGAGAACAACGAGAAGCCCTTTTAGATGCTCTGGCTACTCAGGTTGAATCACACCTGGACTTAGGCCCCATTCTTCCCTAGAGAGGCACAGTCAACCTTTCTCTGAAAAGCTAAAAAAATAAGCGCACCCTCTATTCAAGGTGCGCTAAATGTCCCTAACCCTTTGGGTGCAACGTACCCATTTGTCCTTAAGCTATACAGTAAAGGCTGGCTCGTCAGAATGCCGTTAGATTTAGCTTTATTTTAGGGTTTTGTCATGAGTGTTTGCATTCGCTTTCTACCCGACGATGTCACGATTGAGGCAGAACCAGGAGAATCATTACTGGAAGTGGCTGACAGAGCGGGAGTTGACATTCCCACGGGGTGCCTGATGGGGTCTTGCCACGCCTGTGAGGTAGAAATTGAAGGCGGGGAAACGATACGGAGTTGCATTTCGGCAGTCCCACCAGGGCGATCGCAACTCACCATTCAACTATTCTCCGATCCTAGCTGGTAAATTCTTTTTGTAGAGAAAGTATCCCCTTGGGGAGATGCCAAGCTAACAATCACTTGCCTCTCCTGAGAGACGTAGGAAGACTCTTTGCTGCTTACCCTGATTGGTAACAGTACTAATCAGGAGATCAAGAATCATGATTCCCAAGGGTTTCGCCATTTTGGGAGCAAGTTTACTCACCCTAAGCTTCTTGCCTGCGGCTTCTGTCCAAACTTCTAGGCAAGTGGCGACTGGTAACTTTACGCTATCCGGAGAATCACTACGCGGTGTTCAAGGTCGTAGCATCAGCCAAGATTTCCCCGTTGGGCGATCGCCTCGACCATTAGTGTCATCCACTAGCTCCAACACCAACACTACATCTGGCCCCCAAGCAGATCTAGCGCTAGAACCACTACCGAGAAATTGGACCGTAGGCGATCGCGTAGATGTAATTCTCGATCGCTCGTCCGGTGCGGTAGTTGAAACCACGCCTCTGCTAGTTCAAGATGCACCCGCTACCGAGTCACCAGAATTGCGAGTGCAATATCAACTGTTGCAAGAAGACCAATAACTTACGTTTAGACGGTAAATGCTTCTGGATCAATATCCCAGTTGACCCATTGAATCCCATTGAATCACTGAGTAACGCAGGGTTAGGAAGCGGGAAACTGACTGGAGAGCGATCGCAAACAACGGAGCAGCAGCGTATAGAACGTTGAGGTGTGGTTACTTGTTCTTGGTCTGAGTCTTCGCTTGCTCAATCGCGATTTCGCGCATGGCTTGGAAGGAACTGATATTTGCTGCGCCTTCAATCGCTTTGACTGCCAAATCCTGAACCTGTTTGAGGGCAGCGCTAAGCTGTTACGAGAGAGCATGAATCCGGGTCTCCTGATTTTGTAGGGTCTCCTGTAGGGATTGGATGCGTAATTCATAGTTGCGCTTGTTCCCTTCCATGTCTTTGGCATACAAATCTGCTTTGACCTTGGCTTGGTGATGAGCAATGCCCCTGCCTTCTTCCTTGACGCGTTTGATCGCCGCCTCCAACTCTTTGGGGAAGCCTTCCACCTTTTCTTTCAGCTCGGCAAATTGTTTCTCTCGGTCCGCGATCGCGGTTTCTTGCTCGGTCCGCTGTTTTTCGTCCGATCGCCAACGCTCATTTCTTGCGCTTACGGCTCTGTGAAGTGTGAGTTTCCAACCAATTTGTCAAATCAGCCTCACTATTGAAATCCCAGAGAGCTGTGTCTAAACTCCAAAGTATGTTGGTAGAAAGGCGAGAAACTTGCTGTTCTAAGGCTGGTTCCAGGCTTCCGAGTTGATGTTGTAACCGTTGCAGAACTCGATGTCGTTGGTATTCTGCTTCAGTTGTGAAATGATGAATTTCTGGCTCAATAACTTTGTAATCTAGCGTCACGATCGCCTCTGTCATTCCAGAAATTTCTGCGTCTGGATCGTCCCACCAGGGAGGCTCAAACATCACGAGAAAGTAGTAATACTTTTCACCATTTCTCAGCACTTGAGAGGAAAGCTCTAATTTTTGAAATTTAGGTTTTTGGTGGCTCATTTGATGAATGTAGGCAGATGCTACGTCAATCACAGCATCAATGCGAACATCTAAAGGAGATTGACCATTCCAGGTATAAGTGCGGTGTTCATCACTGACATAAAAGGTATGTTCTACGATCGCCTCGTTGCGATGTGAGGTATGACCGCAAAGTAATTGCTTCATGAATTGCACCAAGATCGATGGCTTGTGGAGAATTCTTTGTAGGGGCGTAATATTAAGGCACTCATGCAATTGGAGGAGCTTTCAAAGGCACGCATGGCCAGGTCTTGAGCCTGGCGCATTGCAGCTTGAAGTTGATTGGAAATTTCGGTGATTTATTCCGTTTGTTTTTGGTTTTTAGCTTCGAGAGATTGGATTTGCAGTTCGTAGGATTGCTTGGTGGCTTCCCATTCTTGCTCGAACAAATCCGCTTTGACCTTCGCGTCTTGATTAACTTCGCGAATACCTTCCTCTCTAGATTTCTTAATTGCTTCCTCTAATTCTTTAGGGAAAGCTTCGGCTTTTTGGCGATAAGTTTCTAGCTGCGTTTGATTCGCTGGCAAAATCCGCTCCCGTTCTGACCAATCTTTTTCTTTGGCCTGAGCTGTTTCCTGAAGTTCTCGCTCAATTCGGCGTTGTTTGGCTTCGTAATCGTCGGTGGCAATGGTGCGCGATCGCTCAGCTTCTTCCTTGGTGGCGAGCTTGGACTTACGGTTTGCCGCTCCGCCAAAATCTGTTGAAATGCTTCTAAAGTCTTGGCTTTGCTATCTTTGACGGCACCTGAGGTCATGAAACATCTCCTAGAACTAGAACTTGAATCTTGTTGATGGGATTTATATGAAGCAGGCTTTGCCCGCTCCACATAAACCTTCTTGGTGAATCACTGAATCTGGAAAGAACTTGTTTTGAACTAACTCGAACTCGCGGCGGGGAATGTTTCGGAGGGATTTCTGTTAAAGTGAAATCAGGATTGCAAACTGTGGTTTACATTTTCTGAACACTATTATGGCATTTACTTCGGAAAATGTAAAGCTAGCAGACTAAATTTGCAAACTATAGTTATCAAAAACTTGTCCTAACTGTCAATGCAATGGAAACTGATGACTTTGGTAAGAAGGTGCGCGATCGCCGCCGAGAAGAAAAACTCAGCCAGGAAGAATTGGCACAGCAGGTAGGAATTTCCCGCAACTACCTGTCACAAATCGAGCGCGGGCAGGCCACCAATCTGTCCTGGCAAGTGATGGAACGCCTCACCTCGGTATTGGGGTTGAAGCAAGAACAAACAGGAACCTTAGAGGCAATGGCAGATTTGCCGTCCAGCTTGGCGGAGTTCGCCAAAACCGCCGACCTCCCCCCGGATGATGTGCTAATGTTGGCGCGGCTCAAGTACCGAGGTCAGCAACCCACGACCCCGGAAAAATGGGAATTGCTCTATAACGTGATTAAGATGACTGTTGGTAAATAGATTCGCCATTAATCCAGTGAGTGAGGCAGAACAGTTCCATGCAGTACAGGCATCCTGGGCAAGCTTTCCTGTCCCGTCATGGGCTGCTGCAAACTGAGCAGGATATGTTCCGCTATGTTGAGTTTTTGCGGCAATCAGCGGGGCTGAGTGATGAACCGCCGATCGATCTCTTACGCATCTACCAAGAATTCGGCATGCCTACGCCTCTGCGGGCACCGCTAGCCGATCAGCAAGGCATTCTGGTGGATAGCGATGCAGGTTTAATTCTGATTAAAGAAGATGACCCCTTGGTGCGGCAACGCTTCACCGAAGGTCATGAGCTAATGGAGTTGTTGTTTGACGCTCAGGAGCGGTTATTCCTAGGCACCAACACCCAACTACCCTGGCAGGCGGAGCAAAAAGAGCAGTTGTGCGATCGCGGAGCCGCAGAGTTGTTGATGCCTACCTCTTCGTTTTTGCCCCAACTCCGCAGTCTCGGCTTCTCCCTCCGCACAGGACAAATTCTCGCGAATCTCTACCAAACCTCGCTGCTCGCCACTTTGCTCCGCATGGTGCAACATGAATCGGGAGCCTATGCGGTAGTAATGTGGCACCAGGCTCTACGCCGTCGGGAAGCAGAAGGTTGCCTCCCCACAAAACCACAACCTAAAAAGAAACTGCGCGTGTGGTGGCGGGCCAAGGCTCAAGGTTGGAGCAGCGGCTTCATTCCCAAAAACAAGTCCATTCCCCACGGCTCCCTCATTGCTGAAGCGTTTCACAGTGGACAGCCTCAAACAGGTACGGAAGCCCTAGACTTTGGCTGTGGCCCGCTTCACTGTTATGTAGAAGCACTGCCTATCCAGTTAGGTGGCAAATCCTGTGTTCTATCTTTGTTGCATCTACCGTCACCTAGTCGGTAAAGCTACAGCGTAGGTAGAACTTATAGCGCGGACATCTTGCCCACGCCATCAAAATTTTAGCTATTTACTTAGCTGTACTCGGCATTCTCATCATTCCTGGCATGGGTTGCATCATGTCTTTTTTGTTGTGATTCATCATGCCTGACATGTTGCCACCCATCATGTTTTTACAACAGCTACATCCACCCTCGTTAGCTGGCTGCATTGTTGGCTTTTGCCAAACAGCGGGTTGATTCATCGGTTTTTGAGTGATTGACTCACTCATCTTGTCAGCAGCTGTTATTTTCGTGGGAGTTTGGTTTTGCTCAGCCGCTGATGCAGAGCTTACCGCTACGGTAAACAGGCCAAGTGTCGCGATCGCACCACTCAAAATTGCGGCTTTGCCTTTTGTCATACTCATATTGAACGCTCCATTTTCAAGTCGCCCTACTCAGTAAAGATAGTAGAGATGTGAATGAAGCTATCTTAGAGTCTCCAGCCGACTAGGGAGTCAAAGCGTTCTGAGTTGGGCGATCGCGACTGCTTAGCTCTAGATCAACAGGATTAAGCTTCTACCTGGGTTTTAACTTGCAGTGCGTATTGCTTGAAACGCTCTAGATCGGCTTGGATCGTGGATTCTACCACTCGTCCCAAGAATAGATTGTCCATCAGCTTACCGATAATGCCAGGGATGGCGTAGGAAACGCTAAGTTTGACGATGCTGCTGTTACCGCGATCGTAGAAACGAATCGCGCCTCGGTTGGGTAAACCATCCACTGATTCCCACTGGATAATTTGCTGAGGCACAATTTTGACGATGCGCGATTGCCAACTAAAGGTCCAACCGCCTGTAGCTAGCTTCCAGCGAGACAGATCTGGGTTGTCCTCCTGCACTTTCACTGAGTCAATCCACTTCATCCAGCGGGGCATTTGCTCCAGGTCAGACCAGAGACTCCAGGCCAATTCAATGGGGACATCGACTTCAACTTGGACGCTATGTTCTAGCCAATCGGACATGCTCAGATCTCGCTGGTGATGGTAAGTTAGATCCCCCAACCCCCCTTAAAAAGAGGGCTAGTGAGTTAAGCGTTCATTGTTACAGGTTGACGATTCTCAGTTACTTGAGAAAAATTAGCCAGAATTTCTCGCGCAGCTTGCCGCCCAGACAGAGTGGCTCCTTCCATACTGTCGATGTAGTCTTGCTGGGTGTAGCTGCCTGCCAGGAAGAAGTTGGCGATCGGGGTTTTTTGGGGAGGACGGTAGGGGTCCATGCCTGGGGCTTCGCGGTACAGGGATTGCGCCAGTTTGACGACACTATACCAGGTCATGTTCAGTTCTCGCGAGGAGGGGAACAGATCATGCACTTGCTTGAGGACGTGCTGAGCGATCGCCTCGTTGCTCTGCTTAATAAATGGATCACCTGGAGTCAACACCAACTGCAACAATGACCCTTGCCCCGGACGGTAGTAGTCAGCAGGGCTAGACAGCGCCAAATCGGAGAAGCAAGAAAAGTCTGCATCAGCCGTGTAGAGCAGGTTGTCAATTCCGGCGGCGTGCTCTAATTGTTTACGAGCTTGGGGGTCTTGTAGTTCCGTCACCCAACCATCAAACCGCAGTTGAACCGTCGCTACAGGAACCGCATCGAGCTTGTAGATATTGTCGAACTCGGACCATTGCCGCCATTCGGAAGGTAGGAGGCGTTGCACCCCCGGTACATCACAGGCACAGAGGTAAGCATCCGCAGTAACGGTTTCTTCGGTGTCACCGTTAGCAATCACTAACCCAGTGACTTTGGTTTGATCACCTGCGTCTTCAAACAGGACTTTGCGGACACCCCGGCGGGTGTGTATCTTGGTGCCCCGCGATTCTAAATAATTCACAATCGGCTTGAGCAAATATTCGTGGGGAGAGCCTTTGAGCATGTTCAGCTTAGAGGCTTCGGTTTTGGTGGCAAACATCTGGAAAATCGTCAGCATACAGCGAGCTGAGATATTTTCCGTGTCGATGAAACCTAAAGCGTAGGCGATCGGGTTCCACATCCGCTTCAGGCTACCATTCGAGCCACCATGACTGCGGAACCACCGGGCAAAACTGACGCGATCGAGTGCGCGGATTTGTTTCATGCCGCCTTCGTAGTCGATCAAGCCGCGAATCATCGGGCTGGTGCCGAGGGCGATCGCATTTTGCAGCTTATCGAGGAGCGACAACTGCCCGGTAGTGAAGAAGGCTTTGAGGCCATTAAAAGGTGCCCCAATCGGAAAGCGGAAATCGAGTTCCTTGACCACACCGCCACGATTGACGAAGGTATGCGTGTGTTGCTTGGGCAGCAGGTTCTCAAATGCGCCAACCTTTTTCATCAACGCAAACAGATTGGCGTAGTTAAAGAAGAACACATGCAGGCCCATCTCGATGTGGTTGCCGTCAGCATCTACCCAACTGCCAACTTTGCCACCGACAAACGGACGAGACTCAAAAATCTCTACTTCATGCCCTGCATCGACTAAATCGACGGCTGCGGCCATGCCAGCAAGCCCCGCCCCAACGATCGCAACTCGCATTCTGCCTTTCCTGATAATTGCTTTACATATTTTAAGACAGAGTGAGCAAGTGAGGTTCAGACCCAATCGATCTCTAACTTCAGCTCCATTGGGCCAATGCCTAGTTCTTCGGCGGAGAGCGATCGCGCTTCCATCAACGCCAGCATGTCTTTGACGGGTGGTTGGCCACGGGAAGCCCCAGTTACTCCTTTAGCAATCACTAAGCCGCAATAGCCTTTCGTTTTTTTACAAACTCGCTCCCATTTCTTGCGGGCGGCTGTGTAAGCAGCATTTTCCTCAATAAACTCTTCAAATAGGTGCAATTCTCCGTTGTTAGTTTGCAGAACCCCTAAGTCGTAGGTTGTCCCCGCAAACGGATCTTCACCAGGGTTAAAACAAATAGCGTTCAGGCCACCTGCCGCTTGTAGACCTTGGATTAAAGCTTTGGCTTTAGGCTGCGAGGTTTGAATGAAGACGACAGGGAGACCTTCACCTACTGCTTCAACGCGGGTATCAGCGAGCTGATAAAAGCCTGAGTCTTTTCTCAAAAGTTCGACAGTTTCCCAGGGCAAAATTTCTAGCCAGCGTAGACAATCCTTGGGCACCAAATCGTCGCGCAGCACTGGAAAGTCTAAATCCTCGTCTTCGTCATCTGTCAATGCCGCTAATTCAGCAGCAACATCGGGCAAGGTAGAAACTTGGACGCAAATCTGTGATTGCTTGGATTTTATGCCTAGTTCAGCCAACGGAATACGGTAGCGGCTACTAATAGCTGGGAAGTGATCGAGCGATAGTTTTTTGCCATGCTGACGAAAAAAGCGATGGAGCGCTTCTGCGGCAATTGAACAGGCGATCGCTTCTTCTTCATACAAATACGATCGCATGCGCTCCAGTGGGTGCAAATTGCCAAAGCTAGGTTGTACTTCCGAAGGTGGCAATTCTGACAAATCAAGCGTTTCGTCGTCAGTTTCATCTTCCGTCTGCTCGAAGGTGATAAACATGCAATCTTGCTTTAGGAACGCAGATTCCATGTGATCGCTTGAGTCTTGGTTTAGGATCTGTTGACGAAATTGCTTCAGGGAATCCAGCGAACGATAGAGCAAAATGCCATATTCCATGCCCATCATGCCCATGACGCAAGCATAGAGGGTCTCCACATCCCATTGATTAATCTCGATGGCTAAAATTTGATGCTCGCCTAAAATTTCCCAAGGCTCACCGTCCCAAAGCTCATAAGCTTTTTCAGTTAAGGCTTTGGCATAGGCTGGAGGCAGTTGAGGAGGGCGGACGCTAGCAGCTTCTTGAAAGCCCTTAAAGATTTCATCAATCAGGGGTAGGTCTGGCACATAATCAATCACAATGTCCAGATTTTGGAGAACACCCCGGAGGAAAAACTGAAGTTCGCGATCGCGCACCACAATCTTTTGCGGACGGCCCGGTAAAGCAGGGCTATGAGGATGCTCCATTGCTTGCAAAAGGGCTCGGACTACCGCCTCTGCACCTGTTTCTAACGGTACAATGTCCATCGCTCGCACCACTGCCTGCGAACCGTCTACCCAGAGAATGCACTCCCCTTCCCCTTTCAGCTCTGCCCCAACACTTGCCGCTGCGCTATCGGTCAATGGACGGCGATCGCCCTCCCAAACACTAGGAATTTGTTGCAAGTTTTGCAGGCGACGACAGGTGGGGGGAGTCAGAGTAGTCATAGACCGAACCAGTGATTATAGAAGGCTAGGGCAAAGGGGAAAGATCAATGGTAGCCATATTAAAGCTGAAACGTGGGGCTCATCGGGCAGAGCTGAGAAGCAAGCAAAATTCAGGGGTTGTTGCCCAGTCAGCCTTGCAGCGCCAATGGCAATGCCAGCGACCTATGCAAAAAACTTTTGCTAGAGAATTTATCGTACTAAATCTGGCTTAACCTAAGCCATTAAGGGCACAACGGAAAAGCACAGCAGACATGGCTAGTTTGCAATCGCTCAGCTGCGATCGTGTTCGAGCAATCGGCTATCGAGGTTAAGATCTAGAGTAGAACCATCACAGCGAGTTTGAGGGGTTTGGCTGGTACAACCAATTTAGCTGAAATACCCTTCAGAAAATAGACTGAAAAGCTGAAGCAATCTACGTTTTAAGAAGCATAAGGAGTCACACCGAGCAATGACACAAGCAACTCAGTCTCAACAAGGAATTTTGCTAACGGAAAATGGCCTCCGCCAAGTGCTTGCGCTGCGAGAAAAGCAAGGTAAAGATCTCTGCCTGCGGGTAGGAGTGCGCAATGGCGGTTGTTCTGGTATGTCTTACCTGATGGATTTTGCTGACCCCAAGGATATTCGTGAAGACGATGACGTGTTTGACTATGACGGTTTCAAAGTCATCTGCGATCGCAAGAGTTTACTCTACTTATATGGTTTAGTGCTGGACTACAATGATGCCTTAATTGGTGGTGGCTTTCAATTCACCAATCCCAACGCTTCTCAGACTTGTGGTTGTGGGAAGTCATTCTCGGCTTAAGTAGCCAGCTTTGAGTTTAGAACCGTAGCCCAAAATTAGTCCAAAACTACGAACCATGCTCCCCTTAGCATGGTTTAATTTAGTGCTGCCATCTCAACCATTCAAGTTTTGAACTGATATGACTCAGACCATTGAAGATCTCTTTGATGCAAGCATTGAACGCTACAAGGCAGGAGAAGGCCCAGACACCCTGATTCCTGTGTTCAAAGACATTTGCGAGCGGGCCCGCAAAAGTAGCCCTGCTTGGACTTGCTTAGCTTGGCTGTATCTCTTAGATAACAAACCTACCCAGGCTTACAATGCAGCGCAAAAAGCAGTCAAACTCAATCCGCAAGATCCGCAAGCCCAAGTAAATTTAGCGATCGCCATGCTGGAAACCTCCAAAAAAGGCGTCCGTGATCATATTGAGTTAGCTCAACAGATCATGATGGTGGCTAAAGAATTAGAGGACGAAGTTAAACAAAATCTTGAAGAAGGGTTAAGCAGAAAACCCGATTGGAAGAGTTTGCAGCGAGTTCAGCAGTGGCTATTCGAGGCCTAGGAGCTGCATGTGGTAATGAATTGAGCGTTTAGAGATATAAAACTCTCTGTCTATTTATATCGCTCAATAATTGCTCAAACAACTTAACGATAAATCCGAAAATCTAATGATAAGATTTTATGAACTAAGCGATAAGCTGAGCTTTTAGCTTTATCGCTGGTTCATTTTTAACATTCACGGAGTTAGGCCGCCATGATCATTGAGAATGTCGCTGTTAAGCCAGAAACTCGGAATCACAAAGGATTTTTTGTTCAAGAAACTTCTTACAGGCTGGTTGGGATGGATCAATCAGGCTGGGCTTTGATTTGTATTGATGATGCAGTTTGCCACTATGTAGATCCAGATGATCTGAGCCTTCCCGGAGAAGCAATGAATGATCTGGACTAAGCAGACTTTTTAGATAGTTAATTTCAAAATTATCAATTCTGCTTCTACAATTGTGGCTGTACTCATTGCAAGTACGGCCATCTTTTTTTGTAATCTATTTTTTGTGGCTCTCAGCCTAAACAATTGATGAAAGACAACCTTTTAAAGTGGATTAATCTAGCGCTTGTTGCTGATTTATTTTTAGTTTTATTTAGCTTTTTCTGGCTCGCGATCGCGGTGATAGGCCGTTCTGCGGGCGTTCCTTTAGGCTTAGATTTGTGGTACAAGCTCTGGGACCCTGTGTTCACCCCAGCGCTAGGAATTCTGATGGCAGGAGCTTTAGTCAGTGGAGCCGCTAGTTGGATTTCGCAAAAACTGAACCCCAAAACTTGAGGTTTCCAAAACTGTAACTTGCTAACCCCTCAATGACGCCAGTGACACAGTAGACATATCCGCTCGATTCAAGGGTTGAGGATATATGAACTGTGCCCCTCTAAGTCGTTTTATTAGAACCGGAAATCACTATTTAAGAGCTGCATTCCTGTTACTAGGTGTCATTGGCCTAAGCGCTTGTCAAGCCCCATCCAGCAATAGCCCACTCACCAGAACCTTAATGGTTTCGGGTAAAGGTGAAGTCCATATTCCAACCACCCTCACCCAAGTCCAACTGGGAGTGGAAGTCCAGAATCAAACGGCTGAGGCTGTGCAACAACAAGTGGCGCAGCGATCGCAAGCTGTGGTTAAGCTCCTCCAGTCTCGCCAAGTCGAAAAGCTAGAAACCACTGGCATTCGGCTCAGTCCTCAATACAGCTATAAAGATGGAGAACAAAGCATCAAAGGCTACTCGGGGGCAAACATGGTCAGCTTTCGCATGCCAACAGACAAAGTTGGCACCTTACTAGATGATGCCGTCAAAGCAGGCGCAACCCGGATTGATAGCGTTTCCTTTGCTGCCTCTGACGAAGCGATCGCCACAGCGCAACAAGATGCAATTCGAGAAGCCACTGCCAAAGCTAAAACTCAAGTGAGTGCAGCTTTAGAAGCTTTGGGGCTGCAACAGCGAGAAATTCTCAACGTTCAAGTAATGGGTGGTAACCAAATGCCCCCACCGATGCCAATGGCG
The DNA here is from genome assembly GCF_014695385.1 of Trichocoleus sp. FACHB-46. Classification (NCBI taxonomy): domain Bacteria; kingdom Bacillati; phylum Cyanobacteriota; class Cyanophyceae; order Leptolyngbyales; family Trichocoleusaceae; genus Trichocoleus; species Trichocoleus sp. FACHB-46. The sequence goes on from NZ_JACJOD010000013.1 coordinate 295,125, forward strand.
ATCGCCGGAGAACTAACTCAAAATGCCAAAGTGCCTACGCCCATAATCGGTGGAGAGCAGGAAGTTGCAGCGATTGTAACGCTACAAGTCCGTTATTAACACTTCTGAGGCGAGAACCCTGAATGCTGAAAAGACAAAGCGATCGCGACCCAATAAAGAGTGGCGATCGCTTTGTAACAAGTTCAAGATTAAGCTAAAGCACTAGAAAGGGTAAGAGCTTCTTTTAGTAGATCTGCCTTATCGGTTTTCTCCCAAGGCAACTCTAGGTCAGTGCGGCCCAAATGACCATAAGCAGCCACATCTTGGTAGAAGCGACCACCCCGCTCAGCTGGGAGCTTTTGCAAATTAAAGGCTTTGATGATGCCTGCTGGACGCAACTCAAAGTGCTGTTGCACTAGCTCTAGGAGTTTCTCATCATCTACCTTGCCCGTACCAAAAGTCTCTAGCATAATGCTGACCGGGCGAGCCACACCAATGGCATAGCTTAACTGCACTTCACACTTCTCCGCTAGTCCAGCCGCCACGATATTTTTAGCGACATAACGGCAAGCATAAGCAGCGCTACGGTCTACTTTGGTAGGGTCTTTTCCAGAGAAAGCGCCGCCACCGTGACGAGAATAACCTCCATAGGTATCCACAATAATTTTGCGTCCCGTCAGACCAGAGTCACCCTGAGGGCCACCAATGACAAACTTGCCTGTAGGATTTACGAGGAAGCGCGTGTTTTCATCGGGTTCCACAGAAATATCTGCAAAGATTGGTTCTACGACCAAAGACCACAAATCTTCCTTGATCTTGGCTTGCACCGCAACCTCATCAGTGATGTCACCGATGGTAGCTGTATGCTGCGTAGAGATCAAAATAGTATCGATGCCAACCGGACGGCCATCTTCGTAAGCGACCGTGACTTGAGTTTTACCGTCTGGGCGTAAGTAAGACAGTTGCCCCGTTTTTCTAACGCTTGCTAAGCGACGGGCAATTCGGTGAGCCAGACTGATCGGCAAGGGCATCAGTTCTGGTGTTTCGTTGCAAGCAAAACCAAACATAATGCCTTGGTCGCCTGCTCCGGTGACATCCAGGTCTTCTGTGCTGGACTCTTCACGGCGCTCCTGTGCCGCGTTCACACCCTGAGCGATGTCGGGGGATTGCCGATCTAAAGCTACTAAGACGGAGCAACTATTGGAACAGAAGCCGTTCTCGGCACCTGTGTAGCCAATCTCGGCAATTTTCTGGCGAGCTAGTTCAATGTAGTTGACGTTGGCTCTGGAAGTAATTTCGCCAGTAATCAAAACCAAACCTGTATTGACAACCACTTCAGCCGCAACTCGGCTAGTGGGATCTTGAGCCAAGAGGGCATCTAAGATGGTGTCCGAGATTTGGTCGCAAATCTTATCGGGGTGGCCTTCGGTAACTGATTCAGATGTAAAAAGGTAGCGACGAGACAAGGAAATATCCTCTCTTTAGCTAAACGGACTAGCGCTCAGGGGTTAAGTTCCGGAATTATACCACTTGTGGTCATGCTCGTAGCCCCCCGACCTAGGCTCCCATAGGCAAAGTGCTTCTCTGACTGAGATCAATGGTTTACAAGCAATTTTTATTCTGCGTTCAATACTTCAATTTCGTCCCACCGCGCGATCGCTACATCTGCATCTGGTAAATTAAAGGACTCAGCCCATCCCCAGGTTGCCCCAATCCCACCTGCTGCTCCTGCTGTCCGTGCCATGACTAAATCTGCACTGGAATCACCCACCACGAGCGTTGCCGCAGGTTCTACTTCCAGTGCTGCACAAGTTTGCTGAAGCAATCTGGGGTCAGGTTTTGTAAGTCCTGACTCAGTACCCATCAATAAATCAAAATAAGGCTCCAATTCGTACCTTTGAGCAAAATCTTGGACATTGGCAGTAGAGTCTGAAGAAAGAATTGCGGCTTTCACGCCTATTGCTTTGAGCGATCGCAAGCAAGGCAATGCATCTGGATAAATGGCTGTGTAGTCAGCCTTAGGCTGAAAATACTGATCTGCTGCTTTGAAGGTTGTCTGAGCGATTGCCAACGACTGCACCCAATCTCGACCTGTAGCCGCAACATAAGCGGCAGCAGCAATTTCATTCTCGCGACGACTGCCCACTGCTAAAGCGCCAGCAGGATTGAGGCGATCGCCTACTAAACCAAACATTTGCAACAGCGATGCTTCTATGCCTGGAACTTCGAGATTGAGGAGGTGCGATCGCATCTGACCTAACTTGATCAAAAAAGATTCTGAATTCGCCAGCGTCCCATCCTTGTCGAAAATCACCGCTTCAATATTGGTGAAGGTTAAGTGCTGGCAGCGAACGATCGCCAAATCTATCCCTCCTGCGAATTTGTTAAAGCAACAAAATGAAGGCAATAAAAATGAAGAGGAGTCAGCCCCTCTTCATTCAAGAACAGTTAAATAATTGATCGCTAGCTCACAGAGAAAAACGATCTGTAGCAACACTAGCCCAGTAACTGAAATCTAGTTGTTGAAAGTCTAGATTTCTACAGCTGAAGGTTGCTCTTCTGCCACTTCTTCAGGAGCTGCCGCTTCTACCACTTCTTCCTCAGCTTCCTCAACTGCGGCAGGAACCTCTTCGATGGTCACGCCCTCTTGCTGCGCTCGGAGCTGCTCACGATACTTAGCAGCCATTTCCTCTGCCTTTTCATAGACAACCTGAGGATTCTTCACCATGTCACCGGGTTCTGGTTCCAGCTGCTTGGTAGAGAGAGAAATCCGACCACGCTCAGCATCCAAGTCAATGATCATGACCTTCACTTCATCATTGACATTGAAGACGCTGTGGGGGGTGTCAATGTGATCGTGAGAAATTTCAGAGATGTGCAACAGACCGCTCACACCGCCGATATCGATAAATGCACCATAAGGCTTAATACCGCGCACGGTACCAATCACCACCTCACCAACTTCCAGGCGGTTCATCTTACGCTCAACCAGCGCCCGACGATGACTGAGGACTAGGCGGTTACGATCTTCGTCTACTTCTAGGAATTTTAAGGGTAGCTCTTCGCCAACCAACTCTTCTTTGGGCTTACGAGTACTGATGTGAGAACCAGGAATAAAGCCACGCAATCCTTCAATTCTGACCAGCGCACCACCTCGGTTGGTCGCAAATACGCTAGAACGAACCGTCGCATCTTCTGCTTGCAACTGACGGACTCGCTCCCAAGCTCGCATGTATTCAATTCGACGAATAGACAGAGTCAACTGTCCATCTTCATTCTCATCCGTCAAAATGAAAAATTCGCGAGTTTCGTTCGACTGCAATACTTCTTCAGGAGCGTCAATGCGGTTAATTGACATTTCCTGAATGGGAATATAAGCAGCCGTCTTAGCACCGATGTCAATCAGAGCGCCCCTCGGTTCCAAGCTGAATACTGTGCCGGCGACCACATCGCCAGGGCTGAAATGATAATCGTATTTGTCGAGTAGGGCTGCAAAATCGTCGTGTGTAAAGCCAATGTCCTTAGCCGTTGTTTCCTGATTGACCATGCTAATTGTTTCCCAGTGTCTAATCTATTTGGTAAGTTTCGTCTCCTATCGATGTACACGCACGTTTACTAATGTGCAGCCTACACCTGTATCCCCCCCAAGCACTATTGTAGGAGATCTGCTCTAGATGGTTTGTGGGTTCAGAAGAACTATCATAACGCAATAGCTTCCCCCGCTAATATCTTTAGAGGGGTTTTTATGAATTTCTATAACAGTTTTATAATTCTTAGGAATAAGGTTAGGAATGGGTCATAAAGGCAGCGGGTGTTTCTTGTTCAGATCCTGCCTCAGCGCCAGCTACAACATCAATGCTGCTCTCAGCAGCCTCACTAGTCCCCTCTCCTTGATTGAGACATCCTTGCAGGTGATTGAGCGTATCAATGAAATCTCGAATCCCTCGAAATTGACGATAGACCGAGGCAAATCGAATATAAGCAACTTCACTCAGAAACTGTAGGCGCTGCAATACTAATTCACCAATCTCGGTGCTCGGCACCTCGCGTACTGCTCTTTGCTGTAGTTCAGCTTCGATTTCATCGACTAAAGCTTCTAGGCGGTCTGAGCCGATGCCTGTTTTTTCGCAAGCCCGTACAATTCCTCGAAGCAGCTTGGAACGGTCAAATGATTCGCGATCGCCATCTCGCTTAATGATTGCGATCGGCACATACTCAATGCGCTCGTAAGTCGTAAAACGGCGACCACACTTCAAGCATTCCCGCCGCCGCCGCACACTTTGACTCGCCTCCGCAGAACGAGACTCAAGAACACGATTATCGGGGTGTTGGCAGAAGGGACACCGCATACTTACCTAATCCTTTGAGCAGGAAAAGAATCAAAGGTGAAAACCTGAGCCACTTCAATTGCAAGCTGTTCAGAGGCAGAGAAGTAAAACTCTCTAAGAACAGCGCCGAGGCTCAGGTCATCAAAAACTTTGAATTGTTGCTTCTGGGAGAATTTTACACCAGTAATGTAATTTTACTGAATCTGAAGCTATTTACCGATCCGGGGTGGCTCGCGGAAGGCGATCGCAAAGAACAACACTCCGATCGCCAAAGTCAAAATCAAAATGTAAGCAACGGCTTCCATGTCAAAAATTCCTGAGCAATCTAGCTAACTATTAGTTTATCAACAGAAGGAGAAGAACGGCCTAACAACTCCTAAATTGCATTAGAGAGACCATTAGACCATTCTTAGCCTTCTCACACAGAGTTTAGACTGCTTCCTTCCGGCGGGTACTCTTGTCACCCACTTTCTGGAACAGACCCCACTCAACTTGCTCCTCAAGGTCAGCCTCAACCCCAGCAAACACGTCGCGGAACAGAGTCCGAGAACCGTGCCAGATGTGACCGA